>NZ_QTXM01000001.1:0-454072 GCF_003461645.1 Alistipes sp. AF14-19 | reverse complement strand
CGGAATTTCAGCCCGAAAACCATCCGCCTTGGCGGGGACTTTATCCGAAGGCTTCCTTGTTTATTTTCGCCTGCGGTCGGAATTTCAGCCCGAAAACCATCCGCCTTGGCGGGGACTTTATCCGAAGGCTTCCTTGTTTATTTTCGCCTGCGGTCGGAATTTCAGCCCGAAAACCATCCGCCTTGGCGGGGACTTTATCCGAAGGCTTCCTTGTTTATTTTCGCCTGCGGCCGGAATTTCAGTCTGAAAATCATCCGCCTTGGCGGGGACTTTATCCGAAAGCTCCTTGTTTATTTTCGCCTGCGGCCGGATTTTCGACCGGAAAACGGACGGATAAACCGAAATGAAAAACTAATTTTTAATTCTTAATTTTTCATTTTTAATTCTCCTTCGGACTATCCGATCAGTTTCTCGTAGTCGGCGGCGCCGAGCAGGACATCGTATTCGGCCGGGTTCGACATTTTGACCTTCACGAGCCAGCCTTCGCCGTAGGCGTCGCGGTTGACGACGGCGGGATCGGCGTCCACGGCCTCGTTGAATTCCACGATCTCGCCGCCCACCGGAAGGAACGCGTCGCTCACGGTCTTCACGGCCTCGATCGAGCCGAAAACCTCGCCTGCGGCGAGCGTCTCGCCCACGGTCGGAACATCGACGAAAACGATGTCGCCCAACTGGCTCTGGGCAAAGTCGGTGATGCCGATAACGGCCGTGTCACCCTCGATGCGGCACCACTCGTGGTCGCTGGAGTATTTCAGATTTGCAGGTACGTTCATAATATCCTTAAAATTTGATTTGAATTAGGCTGTTTTACGATGCAAATATAACTGTTATTTCTGTAACAGCAAGAGGTTTCGGTTATTATTTCTGTACTTTTCGTCTGATTTTGCGCCCCGGATTTGGTGCGGCGGAGAATATCCGTTATCTTGTGTTGTCCAAAGGTGTGTTTGCGATGAAAAAACGGGTTACTCTGCTGGTTGCATTGTGCATCTGGAAGGTTGTTGCGGCGCAGACTCCGTACGGAGAGATGCCGGAGCGCTTCCGGCCGGACACGCTGCCGTGCCGGCTGGGCGGCGGCGTATGCTTCGGAATGGATGGGCTTGACGCGGCGATACCCCGGGGCGGGGGAGCCTCCTCCTGCCGCGATCCCCGGGTCGTGTTTGTCGCCGGCGATACGCTGATAACGTTCATCTCCGTTGCCGGAGTCGCGGATACGGCGCTCGGGGACCCTGTCTGCCGGTTTTACGGCAGGAACGTGGCGCGCGTCGTTTCCCGGACGCGCAGGATGACGGGCGGACGGATGGGCGCGGCCGACAACGATTTTCCGGACGATCCGGATTTTGCGGAGTTGCAGGGAGTCGTGATTGAAAATCAGAGGTATCCCTGGGAATCGTATGCCGCAGGCGATTCCGCCTACCGGCTGCCTGTGGTCCGGAGTCTCGTCGGGGGAAAGGAGGACCCTCTTCTGGGATCGGATATGCGCCGCCGGTATGTTCGGTTGCTGACCGAAGTCTCCGTTGAATTGAAAGCGGGCGGGACGCGGCCTTTCGTGCACGTCGTCTACCTGCTGCCGGACCCCTGACGGGCTATTTCCCGGCAATCACGAATTCGATCTCCTTGAACAGATATTCCCGGAGCGTGCCGTCGGCGTGCCGCAGCAGCAGTTCGCCCGTGGGGCGCACGCCCTCGATCGAGGCCTCGGTCGGCGTGCCGTCGGGGTAGCGGAACGTATGCCGTTCGCCCAGTCGGTACATCCGTTCGCGGTAGTCGCGCTGGAGGGTTTCCCGTTCGTCCAGCTCGAGCTGGGCGTAGCGGATGCCGATGTGGCGGCGGAAGGCTTCGAGCACCTCGCCGCGGTCGAACGTGCGTCCCGCGACCATGGCCATCGACACGGGGTTCGGAAGCGCGGGGTCGAACTCCGTCTGGTTGACGTTGATGCCGATTCCGACGATCGTGCGGGCGAGCGTCTGCCCGGAGTAGCTGTGTTCGATCAGGATGCCGACCAGCTTTTTGTCCCCGGCATAGATGTCGTTGGTCCACTTGATGCGCGCCGCGATGCCGAACTGCGCGAAGGTGTCGGTGAGAGCGAGGGCCACGGCCTCGTTGAGCAGGAACTGTTCGCCGGCGGGCAGAAACCGGGGTTCGAGCACCAGCGAGAAGGTGAGGTTCAGACCCTCGGCGCTCGACCATTTATGGCCCCGCTGGCCGCGGCCGGCGGTCTGGCGTTCGGCCCAGACGATGTCGCCGTGGCGGTATTTCGCGTCGCGGGCGTCGTCGTTGGTCGAGGTGGTCTCTTCGATGCGGTGAATCATGTCTATACCGATACGCCGAAGTCGCGCAGGGCGTCGTTCAGCGAGGTTTTCTTGTCGGTGGATTCCTTGCGCCGGCCGATGATCAGCGCGCACGTGACGCTGTATTCTCCCGCCGGGAACTGCTTGCGGTAGCTGCCCGGGACGACCACCGAGCGGGGCGGCACGTAGCCCTTGTAGGTGATGGGTTCAGGCCCCGTGACGTCGATGATGTGCGTCGAGCCGGTGATCACGGTGTTCGAGCCGAGCACCGCTTCGCGGCAGACGTGCGCACCCTCGACCACTATGCAGCGCGAGCCGATGAAGCAGCTGTCCTCGATGATCACGGGCGCGGCCTGCACGGGTTCGAGCACGCCGCCGATGCCCACGCCGCCCGAGAGGTGGACGTGTTTGCCGATCTGGGCGCAGGAGCCCACCGTGGCCCACGTGTCGACCATCGTGCCGGTGTCGACGTAGGCGCCGATGTTCACGTACGAAGGCATCAGAATGGCTCCGGGGGCGATGTAGGCGCCGTAGCGAGCCACGGCCTGGGGCACGACCCGCACGCCCAGCTCCCCGTAGCCGTGCTTGAGCTCCATCTTGTCGTACCACTCCAGTTCGCCGGCCTCCATCTTGCGCATGGGCTGGATCGGGAAGTAGAGGATCACGGCCTTCTTGACCCACTCGTTGACCTTCCATTCGCTTTTGGCCGGGTCGACGGGTTCCGCCGTGCGGAGTTCGCCCTTGTCCACCAGTTCGACGACCTGTCGTACGGCTTGCTGCACGGCGGGGGCCTGAAGCAGCGCGCGGTTTTCCCACGCCTGCTCGATTATCGTTTTGAGTTCGTTGTGCATAGACAGTTGTTTTCAATAGGCAAAATTACTGAAAATATTGAATTTTTCATAACTTTGTCCCGATCATTACCCAAACGGTTCAATTATGAAGCATTTATTCATCAAGGCCGCCCTTCTGCTCGGCGCAGCGGCGGCGGCAAGCTGCGGCAATATGAAACAGATAAAACATCAGCCTTACCCCGAGACCGTGCGCGGCGACGTGGTGGACAACTATTTCGGCACGGAGGTTCCCGATCCCTACCGCTGGCTCGAGGACGACAACTCGGAGGCCACGGCCGCGTGGGTCGCCGCCGAGAACGCCGTGACGCAGGACTACCTCTCGCAAATTCCGTTCCGCGGGGCCATCCGCGAGCGGCTGACCGAAGTGTGGAACTACGCCAAGGAGAGCGCCCCGCGCAAGCACGGCGACTGGTGGTACTACACTTATAACGACGGTTTGCAGAACCAGTCGGTGATCTACCGCACGAAGGAGCCGGGCGAGGCCGGCGAGGTGTTCCTCGACCCCAATAAGCTCTCCGACGACGGGACGGTGGCCCTGACCGACATGTCCTTCTCGAAGGACGGCCGCTGGTTTGCCTATTCGGCCGCCGCGTCGGGTTCGGACTGGGTGGAGATCCGCGTGATGGACACCGCCGACAAGTCGCTCGCTGCCGACAAGATCGAGTGGGTGAAATTCTCGGGCGCACGGTGGGCGCCCGATTCCAAGGGATTCTATTACAGCGCCTACGACGCCCCGAAGCAAAACGCCTACTCTTCCAAGAACGAGTTTCAGAAGGTTTATTACCATGCGCTGGGTACGCCCCAGTCGGCCGACAGGCTCATTTACGAGGACCGGGAACATCCGCTGCGTTACTTCTCGGCATGGCCTTCGGAGGACGGCAAATGGCTCTTCGTCATAGCTTCGGAGGGCACGTCGGGAACGGAGGTCCTCTATAAAAGGGTGTCGGACCCGAAATTCCGCGTCCTGCTGCCGGGCTTCGATGCCGATTATTCGCCCGTCGACTGCAAGGACGACCGGCTTTATTACGTGACCAACAGGGATGCGTCGAACTACGCGCTGATGAAGGTCGATCTGAACCGTCCCGGGATGATCGAAACGGTGATTCCCGAGAGTGAAAGGAACCTGCTCGAAGGCGTGGGCACGGCGGGCGGCAGTCTGTTCGCCTACTACCTGCAGGATGCGCAGAGCCGGATTTACCAGTACGACTACGCCGGCAAGCAGGTGCGCGAAGTGGCGCTTCCGGCCATCGGCTCGGTCGGCGGATTCGACGGCCGGGAGGAGGACTCGGAACTTTACTATACGCTGGTCAACTACACGGCTCCGGCCACGATCTACAAATACGACATCGCTTCGGGCGAATCGACGCTCTACAAGGCTCCGGAGGTGAATTTCGATCCCGAACTGTTCACGACCGAGCAGGTGTTCTACACCTCGAAGGACGGCACGAAGGTCCCGATGTTCATCACCCGCCGCAAGGACATGAAGCGCGACGGCAAGAATCCCTGCCTGCTTTACGCTTACGGCGGTTTTCAGATCAACCTCACGCCCGGCTTCAACCCCTCGGCGCTGATGTTCGTCGAGCAGGGCGGCATCTACTGCGTCGCCAACCTGCGCGGCGGCTCGGAGTACGGCGAGGAGTGGCACAAGGCCGGCATGCTCGAAAACAAGCAGAACGTCTTCGACGACTTCATCGCCGCCGCCGAGTACCTGATCGCCGGAAAATACACGTCGACGGACAAGCTGGCCATCCACGGCGGCTCGAACGGCGGCCTGCTGGTCGGCGCCTGCGAGGTGCAGCGTCCGGACCTCTATGCCGTGTGCCTTCCGGCCGTGGGCGTGATGGACATGCTCCGCTACCACAAGTTCACCATCGGCTGGGGCTGGGCCGTGGAGTACGGTTCGTCGGAGGACGAGGAGCAGTTTTCCTATATTTACAAGTACTCTCCGCTGCACAATATAAAGGAGGGCGTGAAATACCCCGCGACGCTGGTGACTACCGCGGACCACGACGACCGTGTCGTTCCGGCCCACTCGTTCAAGTTCGCCGCCGCGATGCAGCATGCCCAGGCGGGCGACGCCCCGATCCTGATCCGCATCGAGTCGAAAGCGGGCCACGGCGCCGGCAAACCCACTTCGAAGCGTATCGACGAGGCGGCCGACATGTACGCGTTCCTGTTCCAGAACATCGGAGTACCCTATAAGGTAATTAAGAATTAAGAATGAAAAATTAAAAATTGGTTTTTCATTTCGGGATATCCGGTTGTAAATCCGGTCGAAATCCCGGTTGCGTCGCGACAAGCCCCTCCCACGGGAGGGGTTTGGGGTGGGGTAGATTTGTAAACGCGGCCATCGGCCGCAAGAGTACAGCGGTCAACTGTGCAAAAGGTAAAGGAAGGTACGTTAGGTTAATAAGCGAAATAACATGAAAGTCTATAAATTCGGAGGTGCGTCGGTGCGGAATGCCGACGGAGTGAGGAATCTGCGCAAGATCATCGACGACGAGCAGAACCTGTTCATCATCGTTTCGGCGATGGGCAAAACGACCAATGCCCTGGAAAAGGTGTTCGAGGGGCTTCAGAAAGGCGATAAACAGCTCTCGCTGGAGCATGTCGAATCGTTGCGGAAGTACCATGCGGAGATCATCGACGAGCTGTGGCACGAGCCGAAGCGGCTGCCGGCGGTCGACGCGCTGTTCGGCGAACTGGAAAAGGTCGCGACGGAGACCGTCTACAAACCCGGCGACGCCGAACTGTGGTACGACACGATCGTGGCCTACGGCGAGCTGGTCTCGACGACGATTATCTCCGAGTACCTGAACTACGCCGGGGTGTCGAACCGCTGGATCGACATGCGCCGCTGTTTTCTCACCGAGCAGCGCCACAAGGACGCCGGGGTGAACATCGAGGCTTCGGCTTCGCTGCTGAAAAACGCGCTGGGCAAATGCGTCGAGAACATCTTCATCGGACAGGGCTTCATCGGCGGCGCGCCCGACGGCACGACCACGACCCTGGGGCGCGAAGGCTCGGACTACTCGGCGGCCGTGGTGGCCAACATTCTCGACGCCGAGTCGATGTCGGTGTGGAAGGATGTGGACGGCGTGATGAACGCCGACCCGAAAGCGTTTCCCGATGCCGTGCAGATCGCCGAGCTGAACTACCTCGACACCATCGAACTGGCTTACAGCGGCGCGCAGATCATCCATCCGAAGACGATCAAGCCGCTCCAGAACAAGAATATTCCGCTTTACGTGCGGCCCTTCGGCGACAAGCGCAAACCCGGCACGGTGATCCGAGGCATGTCGGCCCCGGTCGACGTTCCGATCCTGATCCTCAAGAAGGACCAGGTGCTGCTGACCATCCGGTCGCGGGATTTCTCCTTCGTGCTGGAAGAGAAGTTCGCCACGATCTTCTCGCTGCTGGAGCGTTTCCGCATCAAGGCCAACCTGATCCACAATTCGGCCGTGAACCTGAGCCTGTGCGTCGACAACTCGTGGCATATCGACGAGGCCATCGAGGCGCTGCGCGAGGCGGGTTTCGACGTGATGAAAGCCGAGAACATGGAGCTGCTCACGGTGCGCGGCTATACTGACGAGCTGTGGCGGCGTTACGCCCGCGGTCCGCAGGTCTTCGTGCGGCAGGCCACGCAGTCCACCGTGCGCGTGGTCCGCAAACGGGAATAACCGGTCCCAAGGGCCGGATTCATGGGCGGGAGCGCCGGATGCGTTTCGAGCGTGTCCGCGTTCCCGCCCCTCTTTTTTCCGTTATTGCTGTCCGGTGCGGAGTTTGTGGATAATGCCGATCATCGACGTGTCGCGGATTTCGCCGTTGCGCTTCATGTTCCAGATCGTGCGGGCGATATACCGCTCGATGTCGCGTTCCAACCGTTTGTAAAGCGGGCTTTTGGTGTAGTTTTCGTTGTCGAGCAGCACGTCGCGGATCGAGCGCAGCGAGTTGGTGTAGTTCGACATCTCGTTCTTGAGCGCCACGCCCTGCTTCTTCGAGGCGGTGATCTTGGCGATCGACATGGCCCGCAGCTTCTCGCACACGGTGTTGAGCATGATCAGCACCACGTTGTCCATCAGCGTGTGGCCGTGCATGAACAGGTAGGCGTTTTCGGGCGTCAGGCCGCGTCCGCGGAGCTGCACCTCGAACTCCTTCATGGGTTCGATCATCCGCGGGTTGCGCTGGCGGAGCAGGTTCTCGCGCTTCGAGACGTTGCGCCGCAGCCACTCGATCGTCTTTGAGCCGTTGTCCTCGATGTCGAGGTAGCCGATGCGCACCGACTGCTTGAAGTCGATCAGCGGAAAGACGTTTTCCGTGGCCAGCTGCGCCGAGTAGGCGTACCAGAGGAACAGCGGGTAGATCGTGCACGAATATTCGTGCATGAACTTCACGAAGTCGAAGATGCGCGTGTCGTTCTTGGTGGCCTTGACGCAGACGTTGTGCAGCGAGGGGGCGTAGCAGAGGTAGTTCTCGGTGGCGTAGGCGTAGGTGTGGAACATGAATTTGGCCTCGGCGACCTCCTTCGACTGGGGCGTTCGCCCGGCGAAGAGGTAGTCGAAGTCGGAGTCGACGCAGAGGAGCAGTTCCTCCGACGAACGGGGGATCATGCCCATGAGGACCTTCTTGCCCTTGGGCAGGTCGCCGCGGTCGGGGACCGAGATTTCGAAACGCAGGTAGGGATTCTGGAAATGGTCGAAGATGCCGCGCCAGAAAGCCACGTCTTCGTAGCCTTCGACATAGACCTTCACCAGCCGCTGGTCGGGGTTGGCCGGCAGCGGTTTGGGCAGTTCGTCGAGCGTCATCGGACGCGTGAAGGGGTTGAACTTGCGCAGTTTTTCGCGGAACTTCTTTGCCATGCGTTAACAAAGATAAATATTTTGCTAATTTTGCGCAATAAATGACGCCGCTTTCGGCGTTTAATTTCAATCATTCGAACAACTATGGCCGACAACGACTGGAAATCACGGCTCGGGATGGTCTATTCGACCGACCCGGGTTTCAACTACGAAACGGACGACGAACCCGAAGCCGAGACGCTGCCTGCGGGGCAGCAGGACCTGCGCGTGTGGCTCGACCGCAAACAGCGGGCGGGCAAGGTCGTGACCCTCGTCAAAGGTTTCGTGGGCCGAGATGCCGACCTTCAGGAGCTGGCGCGCATGCTGAAATCCAGGTGCGGCGTCGGCGGTTCGGCGAAGGCGGGCGAAATCATCATCCAGGGCGACCACCGCGACCGTGTGGCCGAACTGCTCATCCGCAGCGGCTACCGCTGCAAAAAAGCCGGTTCGTAGCGTGCGCCGGCAGCTTCTCCTCTTGGCGTTGCTGTGCGCGCTGTGCGGTGCCGAACGCGCCGCGGCCCAGTATTACACCTGGGGTTCGGACCCTCCGCAGAAGTGGTCGGCGATCCGCACGCCCGACGTGCGGATGATCTATCCCGATACGGTCGCCGGCATCGCCCGGCGCACGCTGTTCTACATCCGCTCGGTCCGGCCCGACATCGGTTACGGGTTCCGCCACGGCCCGATGCGCATTCCCTTCGTCATGCATCCCGAGAATTTCCAGTCGAACGGACTGGTGATGTACCTTCCCAAGCGCGTGGAATTCCTCACCTCGCCCGCCGTCGACAGCTATTCGATGCCGTGGTACAAGCAGCTCGTGGCCCACGAGTACCGCCACGCCGTGCAGTACAACAACCTCGACCGGGGCGTCATCCGCGCCTTGAGTTACGTGCTCGGACAGCAGGGGTCGACCATCGGTCTGCTGTGCATGCCGATCTGGGCCATGGAGGGCGACGCCGTGATGTCCGAAACGATGCACTCGTCGTTCGGCCGCGGTCTCCAGCCTTCGTTTTCGATGGCCTACCGCGCCATGGGCAGCGTCGGCCGCGACCGCCGCAACATCGACCGCTGGTTCTGCGGCTCCTACCGCGACTACATTCCCGACCACTACGAGCTGGGCTATCAGATCTGCTCCTACGCCTGGGAACGCTACGGCGAGAACATCTGGGACAAGGTCGCGTGGTACGGGTCGCGCAACCCCTACGTGCTGGCCACCACGCGCGTGGCGCTGGGCAAATTCTACAAGACCAACGTCATAAAGCTCTTCCGCGAAACCTTCGACGAACTGGAACGCTACTGGGATTCGCTGCCGGAAACCGGGGACAGCGCCGTGCCGCTCACCGCGCTGCCCGAAAAGAACCACACGACCTACCAGTGGCCCCTGCCGCTGGGCGACACGGCCGTCGTGGCGCTGAAAACCGACCTCGACCGCGTTTCGCGTTTCGTCGTGATCGACCGCCGTACGGGCGGGGAACGGACGGTCTGTCATACGGGGCTGGTCTCGACCCGTCCGTCGATGGCCGACGGCCGCGTCTGGTGGACCGAGTACCGCCGTTCCACGCTTTTCGAACAGCGCGTCAACTCGCAACTGTGTTACATGGACCTCGCCGACGGTGTGCCCCGCACGGCGGAACGGCAGCGAAATACGCTCTATCCCACGGCTTCGGGCGAGGAGTTCGGATGGGTCGAGTACAATCCCGACGGCCGTTATACGGTCGTGGTGCGGCACGGCGAGGGTCCCGAACGGCGGTTCGAAACGCCCGTCCGGTCGGAGATTCACGGATTGGCGTGGGACGATCGTACGGTGGCGTGGTACGTCCTCGTCACGGACGACAGCGGCATGTGGATCGGCCGCATCGACTCCGACGGCCTGCACCCGATTACCGAGGGGGCCTACATCACCCTTTCGAACCTGCGGGCCGGGGGCGGCAAGCTCTATTACGGCTCGATCGCCTCGGGCAGGGACGAGGCCCACTGTTACGACCTGATGGCCTGCCGCGAATACCGCATCACCACCTCGGCCTACGGCTCCTTCGCGCCCGCCCCGGCGGACGGAGGGGTGCTGCTGACGACCTACGACCGCCTCGGCTACCGCGTCGCGGAGCAGCGGGTCGCCGCCGATGACAGCCTGCTGATTCCCGTCACGCCTTCGCGGCTGCCCGTCAACCTGGTGAACCCGCCCCGCAAACGCTGGGACGTGGTGAACCTCGACACGGTGCGCTATACGCGCGCCGATTCGGTCGGACAGTCCGGCGAGTTCCGCGCGAAGCGGTATCGCAAGGTGCCCAATCTGGTGAACGCCCACAGCTGGATGCCCGTGGCGTTCAACCCCTTTGCGGCGGTCGACGAACACGTGATCGACCTCAATGTGGGCCTTACGCTGATCTCGCAGAACCTGCTTTCGAGCGCCGAGGCCTACGCCTCCTACGGCTGGAACCGGCACGAAGGCTCGCTCGTGAATCTAGGCGTGCGCTATTTCGGACTGGGCGTGCGTTTCGACCTGGACGCCTCCTACGGCGGCAACCAGCTCTTCTACTCGCTGGCCGGCCGCGACGGGCAGGGCAATCCGGTCTACCAAAGCCGTCCTGCTCCCGACAAATATTACTCCGTGGGGCTGTCGGCCACGCTGCCGCTCTATTTCCAGCGGGGGTATCACACGCGCCAGCTCTCCCTCTCGGCGGGCTGGAACTACTCCAACGGCATGGTTGCCGATCTGGGCAAGATCGAATGGGAGAACGGCAGCATCTCCAACATTCAGCGGGTCGGTTTCCGCGAGGGGCTGCACAAGGTTTCGTTCGGAGCCGGATTCTCCGACCAGGTGCGTATGGCGCACCGCGACATCGCGCCCCGCTGGGGCTACACCTTCAGCGCGAACTACACGTTCAACCCCGAGAACACCCATTTCAGCGACCTGATTTCGTTCTACGGACAGGCTTATCTGCCGGGATTCGCGCCCCACAACTCGGTGCTGGTGGCCGCGACCTACCAGACCTCGATCGGCGGCTACAAATTTCCGTCGGGATATGCTCCGTTGAGCTACAAATCCACGCGGCTGGTTCCGCGCGGGTTCACCTCCGCGGACATCGTGTCGAACAACTACACGGCTTTTCAGGCCAACTACCAGCTGCCGGTGTGGTATCCCGAGGGCGGCATCGGCTCGGTGATCTACATCAAGCGCATCCGGCTCAACGCCGGAGGCGACTACGCGCAGTTCCGCGACGTGGGCCGCGGAGGAATGACGTGGCGGCGGATCTGGTCGGTGGGCGGAGACATCGTTTTCGACTTCAACGCCTTCCGGCAGCCGGCGTCGGCCACTTCGACCTTCAAGCTGTCGTGCTACCATCCGTCGAGCGGCGGGGTGTACGTCGCAGCGTCGGTGGGACTGCCGTTTTGAGGGATTTGTAATATATTTCGTATCTTTGTCGCAAATATCGTCGTATGGGACAGAAAAAAAAGACGGGTGTCAGCCCGAAAACGATAAAATGGATCTGGTACGCGGCTTTCGCACCCTTTGCGCTCGTGGCGTTGATGCTGGTGCTCACGGTCTTCGGCGTGTTCGGCCGCATGCCCTCGTTCGAGGAGCTGGAGAATCCCCGCAGCAACCTCGCCACGGAGATCTACTCCGAGGACGGCAAGGTGATCGGAACCTTCTTCGTGCAGAACCGCTCCTATGTGCAGTACGCCGACCTCTATCCGTCGGATTCGACGCTTCACATCCGGCTGGCCGGGCATGAGGTTCCGCCCATCGTCGCGGCGCTCATTGCGACCGAGGACGTCCGTTTCCGCACCCACTCGGGCATCGACATTCCTTCGCTGGCGCGTGTGGCCGTGAAGACCCTGCTGTTGCAAAACACCTCGCAGGGCGGCGGCTCGACCATCACGCAGCAGCTGGCCAAGAACCTCTTTCCGCGCGATACGGTCCGCAACCGCGGCGCCGTCGTCCGCAAGGCCAAACTCGTGACCTCGAAGTTCAAGGAGTGGATCACGGCCCTCAAACTCGAATACAACTACACCAAGGAGGAGATCGCCGCCATGTACCTCAATACGGTGGAGTTCGGCTCGAACGCCTTCGGCATCAAGTCGGCGGCCCACACCTTCTTCAACAAGGAGCCGGACGAACTCAACGTGCAGGAGGCGGCCGTGCTGGTGGGGGTGGTGAACGCCCCGACGCGCTATTCGCCCATCCTGAATCCCAAGAACGCCCTCGTGCGCCGCAACCTCGTGCTTTCACGCATGGAGGAGGCCGGGGCGCTGACCCGCAGGCAGCGCGATTCGCTGGCGGCGCTGCCGATCGTGACCAACTACAAGCCCGTGTCGCACAACGAGGGTGCGGCGACCTATTTCCGCGAGATGCTGCGGCTGGTGATGAACGCCCGGCCTCCCAAGCGCAGCCAGTTCTACAACGAGTGGGACTATGACCAGGCGGTGGAGGAGTACAACGAGAATCCGCTCTATGGCTGGTGTCACAAGAACCGCAAGGCCGACGGCACGCCCTACAATATCTACCGCGACGGGTTGAAAATCTATACCACGATCAACTCCGTGATGCAGACCTATGCCGAGCAGGCCGTGCAGCGGCAGATGGAGAAGGAGATTCAGCCCAAGATGGACGCGCAGTTCCGGGCGACGAAGACGCTTTTCGTCGATGCCGACAAGGAGGAGCGCGACCGGATCATGCGCCATGCCGTCCGTTATTCGGACCGTTACCGCGAGATGAAGCACGCCGGGGCGGGCGAGAAGGAGATCAACGCCGCTTTCGACAAACCCTGCAACATGCGGGTGTTCACCTACAAGGGCGAGCGCGACACGCTGATGACGCCGCGCGACTCGATCCTCCACCACAAGCGTATCATGCGTGCCGCGATGGTGTCGCTCGATCCTGCCACGGGCTTCGTAAAAGCCTATGTCGGAGGGCCTAACTTCCGTTACTTCAAGTACGACATGGCCAAGCAGGGCAAACGCCAGATCGGCTCGACGATCAAGCCCTTCGTTTACACCTTCGCCATCGACCATCTGGGCCTGACGCCCTGCACGATGGTTCCCAACCTGCCGACGACCATTGAGACGGCCAACGGTACGGCCTGGTCGCCCAAGGAGGCCGGCAATGTCGAGTACGACGGGGTGCTGCACCCCCTCAAGTGGGGACTTGCGCGCAGCCGCAACAACTACTCGGCGTGGATTATGAAGCAGGCCAAGCAGCCGGCTGCCGTGGCCGATTTCATTCACAACATGGGCATCCGCAGCTACATAGACCCCGTTCCGGCGCTGGCTCTCGGCTCTTCGGAATCGAACGTTTACGAGTTGGTGAGCGCCTTCTCGACCTTTGCCAATCAGGGCGTGCACACCGATCCGATCTTCGTGACGCGCATCGAGGACCGTCAGGGCAACCTGATCGCCAGTTTCATTCCCCAGTCGCAGGACGCCGTCAGCGAACGCACGGCCTACACGATGCTCACGATGCTTCAGGACGTGGTCAACTCGGGGACGGCGGGCCGTCTGCGGTGGCAGTTCGGGCTGACCGACATGGAGATCGGCGGCAAGACCGGAACTTCGAACAAGAACCGCGACGCGTGGTTCATGTGCGTGACCCCGAAGCTGGTGACCGGCGCCTGGGTCGGCGGCGAGGACCAGTCGGTGCACTTCATCCGCGGCGGCGAGGGCAGCGTGATGGCGCTGCCGATCGTGGGCGAATATATGAAAAAGATCTACGACGACGGTCGTTTCGGTATCAGCCGTACGGACCAGTTCGTGCGTCCGGCGATGATGCCCCGTTACGACTGCGAGGACGAAGTCGACTCCGAGGGGCGGAACAACCCCGAGGACGAGAATTTCTTCGACTGACACGGACCGGGTTTTCTGTATCCGATAAAAGTCCGGGCCGCCCTCAATGGGCGGCCCGGACTTATTTGAGGATCGAACCGGTTTCGCTTATTCGGCCGGGGTGCCGGTGGTGAGGTCGTTCCCGTCGGCGTCTATCAGCTGAACCCACGTGAAGGGGCCCACCGGGAAGTCTTTGGCAGTATAGCCCGGACGGACAGCCGGCGAGGTGTAGTAGGATGCCTGGTTTTCCGTCCATCTGAAGAACTCTATGCCGACGTAATCGGTGCCGGTATTGTAGCCGGAACCGTACATCGTTGCCTGGCCTGCCTGCGCCTCGTCGTAAATGCCGACGAGTTTGGGCGAGGTCTGGGTCGTCGTAAATGACGAGTAGGCTCCGGTCGAGTGGGTTATACGGGAGTAGCGAGTCCGGATCGGGTAGACTCCGTCGTAGCCGTAAATCGCATTGTCGGTTTTCGTGTAGAGAATACCGGTCGACTTCGGAATCGGGATGGCCGGAGTGGAGGCGCCATTATAGGATGCCTGGTAATATGCCCGCAGGTCGTACCTGTTTCCGTAGATCGTGATGCCCCAGCCCCGGATCATGTAGGACGAGTTGACGGTGCCCGGTTTTACGATAACCTCGAATGTTACGGGAGCTTCGTTTACCTGCGAGGTGGTGCTCGTAACTCTCCATTTGCCCAGCCATCTCTTGTAGAGAGGATCGGTATTGTCCGGCAAGAGCGAGGCGTCGATCGAAACCGGAAGCGACGTGATGGGCGTGGTGGAGACGATGAATCCGTTGGAGACGGCGCATCCGAATACGACGGCTACGTACTCGTCGTAGAAACTCGGATAGTTGAGCGTATAGGTGTCCGCACCTTTGTGGAGCAGGCTGGCTGCGATCGCTTCGGGATCGTCGCCTGCGCCGATGTTGCCGTTGAGCGTGCCGACCAGGCTTTGCAGGAGCTTTTTCTCGCGCTGGGCCTCGAATTCGGACTTCAGCATCAGCCCCATGTAGTAGTACTCCGTATCCGTTGATGGAACTGTATTCACCGTAACGCTGTTGTAGGTCTTCGTGGCATCGGGAACGGTCACTTCGAACGTGATGTCCGACCGGACCGGCTCGGGCGTCATAATCTTGAAATCGGCGCCGTTGACTTCGGCGAAATAGTAGTCGTCGACAAAGGTGAAGTTCTGTGCGGTCACTCCGTCGATCTCGACCGGCATGTAGAAACTGATGCCGGCCTTGGTGTAGATGAACGGTGCGTACACGGTGGTTTCACTGTCGATCTTGACCGCAAAGCGACGGTTCGTGAGCGTTGCCGAATACGTCTTGTCTTTTACGACGAAGGAATAGGTGTTGAATGACATGTCTTCCGCATTGTTCCGGTAGGTCTCCAGGTCTTCCGACCAGTCGGTGTCCGCGGAAACGGGGGTCAGGATGTAGTAATTCCCCGTGATGATGCCGCGCAGGACGACCATTGCCGCGGATGTCTCCATCACCGTGAATTTGTAGTCGCCCTCCATGCCCTTGTAGGTCGATCCGATGTTGTCGGGATTTTTCGGGTGTACGAAGTAATTGATGAGCGAGTTTTTCGTATCGAAATTGAGCGTGACGCCCAGATCCTCGCCGAGCGAATAGAGGCTCGTCTCGGTGATGGACGGGTTGCTTTCGATCTCGGAGGCAACGGTGACGCTGCCTTCGGAGAATTTGAAAAACAGGTTGTATCCGCCGAACTCCTGGGTCGGGGAGGGGAAATAGCGCACGTGCCATCCGTTTTCAGCGCTTTCGAGCACGGTCTTGGCTTCCTGCTTGGCGGCTTCGATGCGTTCGGAGGCGGATTTGTCGAAAAGATCCTCCTCGTCGAACAGGCATGAGGTGAGCAGGGCAGGAATGGCCAGAACCAGAAATAGTATGATTGCTGTTTTTTTCATATTCGGTGTCGCTTATTCGTTTGTACCGGAATTTTCGGGCGTGTCCGTATCTTCGTCATCCAGCGAGTCGAAGTCGAGGTTGGGCGCTTCTTCCGCACGGCGCAGTACGATTTCCCGCAGTTCGTTCAGGTCGATGTTCCAGGTGCTTTTCATGTAGTTGGAGACGATTTCGAATTTGGCTTCGATTTTCGGCCGTCCCGTGTCGCCGGCCGTCGTCAGCATCTCCTCCCACTCTTCTGCGCTCCGGTTGACGTAGAGGGCGATGAGTTCCACGAAATCCTCGCTGTCGGCTTTCGATGCATACGGGGAAATGAATCCTTTTTGCAGTGCCGATTCGGTGGTCTTGTAGATTTCGAAGCATTGGTCCTGTACGTAATCCGGGCCGGAAATCTCCGCGAAATCGGTGGGGTAAGGTTTCGTCTGATTGAGGATATGCCCGAATTCGTGGTGGATCGTCTTGAAATAGGCCGTCTTCGCATTGACGGTCTTGGGGTTCAGGTTGTCGAGGTTGTAGAGCGTGATCTTCGCCCCGGCTTCGGCCGTTCCCAGCACCATCGCTCCGTTGGTCTTGTAGGCATACGAGCCGACCAGGAAGAGGATTTTCGGGAAATAGGCCTTGATGAAATCCGTGCTGCCGGTTATCTCGTCGTAGGCTTCCAGGCACATGTGGCGCACCAGTTTGGCCATGGCGACCGACTGCTTGTAGCTGGCGGGTGTGAGGTAGTAGCCCATGCTCGACTCGATGTCCTCGAACCGGTATTTGAGCTGGATGTTGTAGGTTTCGACGTAGTTGCGCTTGAGCCAGCGGTCGAGGTCGTTCTGTTCGGTGGTCGTCGGCCGGACCACGCTGGTGGAATCCAGATCGTCGTTGTCCGAACAGGCTGTCAGCGCTGCGCAGAGCAGCGTGACGGAAAAGAGCAGATATATCAGATTCTTTTTCATACGCACTTTGGTTTGTTATTTTCTCGGGTTGGGGGTCAGGCCGGCGGCAATAACGTCGGCCGGGAGTTGCAGGGCGCGGCGCGGATCGGCCGTACCGTTCTCGTCGCTGATCTGATCGGTGATTTGCACGACGGTTTCGGCGTCTTCATCGAGCAGGTAGCGGTAGACCGTGATGCCGAAGCGACGGGTGTCGAACCACCGCATGCCTTCGTGGAGGAACTGGTAGCGGCGCATGAAGATGAGCGCCTGAAGCATGCTCTCCTGCGGGCCGCCCTCTTCGAGCGTGTTGTAGGGGGCCGCATGGAGCTTTTTCTTGGGATTGAGCGTCTGCGGGCTGCTGACCGAGGTCTTTCCGACGTAGAGTTCGGAGTAGTCGGGGTAGGTTTCCGTAGCCCATTTGATGATCGAAGCCTCCGTCATGGATTTGAACCCTGCCGAGAAGAGGTTCGCGGCGTAGAGGTTTATATCCTCCAGGGCCTTGTCGAGCGCCGTCGGGTCTTCGTTCATCTTCATAATATAGGCTTCGGCGCGGTTGAGCAACGCCTCCTCGGAGGTGAAGAGAACGGAAATCGCTTTGTTGAATCCGGTTCCGGCGACCGGGTCGGTGTATTGGAACACGCGCCATGTCCGGGGAAGAACGTATTTGCCCGATGAGGCAAGCACTGCATGCGGCGCTTTGAAAGTCACGCTGCTGCCCCACGGACCGCCTTTTTTCGGCTGAACGGTTTCATAGATTCCTTGCAGTTTGCCGTGCGAATAGCGGCCGGCGGTGGAGTACCAGTCGAAAAGCAGTCCGCTGTTCGATGTCGCGGCCTGGAGGAGGAAGTTGGCCGTGCTGGCCGAATTGACATATTCCTGATGCCTGCTGGTGCCGTTCGGCAGAGCGGCGATCGCACTGTAATCGCGCAGCAGCGACGACGGGTTGGAGGTCAGGGCCATCGTCGCGTATTTGATGGCATTGCCCCAGTCCTGCATGAACAGGTAGTAGCGCGAGGCGAAGCAGCAGGCGGCCTTGTAGTTGAAGTGGTATTTCGGAACCGAATAGGCCGTGTCGTCGATCAGGGGGATGCCCGCTTCGATGTCTTTGCCGATCATCTCGTAGACCTTCTGGAGCGTTCCGCGTTCGTACCTGGGGTTGAGGTCGGTTTCGGCGTGGTCCATATAGGGTATGCCCAGGCAGTTCCCGGCTGTTGCCGGGTTGTAGGGCATGCAGAACATGTTTGCCAGTACGAAATGGGAATAAGCCCGGCAAATCAGCGCTTCGCCTTTGCTGGCCTTGAGCCTCGTGGTGGTAGGTCCTCCCAGCTCCTCGATGGCCGAAAGCGCCTGGTTGGCGTTGGCGATGTTGTTGTAGTTCGAACTCCAGATGTTCCGCGGGGCGTCGTTGTTGCTGGTAACCTCTTCGGCCCATTCGTAGACATCCTGATAGAACTGGTTGTAATTCTTTGTGATGCCGTAGTCGCAGACGTTGTCCGAGGAGAGTTCCGCAACGAGCTGGTAGCTGCCTGCTCCGCTGATGTAGGCCGAGACGAGTATGTTGGCGATCTTCTCTTCGGAATCCAGCGTCGTGCGCAGATCGGGATTCTGATCCAGAAAATCGCTGCACGACATGAATGCCGGAATGACGATCGCTATGCCCAGTAAATATATGATGCTTTTTTTCATAGGAATCTTTTTAAGATAAATCAGATTTTACAGTCCGATTCGGATTGTGAGCGTGAACTGCCGCGGCACGGGGGCTGCGACGCCGCCGGTGTTGTAGAACTCGGGGTCCTGGCCGTTGAGCTTCTTGTCGGCGTAGATCAGGAAGAGGTTCGTGGCTTGCAGTTTGAGCGAAAGCGAAGAGAACCGCAGTTTCGAAATGAGTCTCTTCGGGAAGTCGTACGAAAGCGAAATCTCCTTCATGCGGATGAAGTCGCCCTTGGCGATGCGTGCCGTCGAGTAGTTGTAGGCGCTGTATCCGTACGAAATCGAGGAGTTCAGCTGGCGCTGGCGCTTCGAGGCGATGGCCGGGATGTTCGTGACGGCTTCGTCGCCGGAGACCATCCAGCGGTTCTTGAATTCCCGCGGCATGGCGTCGAGGTCCGAGTAAATGCTGCTGAAGACCGGGTTGAGCCGCACGACGTTGCCGAACGAGTAGGTCATAAAGACGTTCAGACGCCATCCCTTGTACTGGAACGTATTGCCGAAACTGCCCAGGTCGGTCGGGTCGACCGGTCCGGAGTAGACCAGATTCGTTTTCAGGTTGTTCTCGTTGCTGTCCTGGAAATTGAAGGAGCTGGAGCTGAGTTTGCCTTCCGTGTTGACCACGACCGGCAGTCCGACTTCGTTCAATCCTGCGAACTGGAACGAGAAGAGCGAGCGGGCGGGATACCCCTCCATCGTGAATCCGGTTCCCGAAACCAGCGTCATTGCGCGCGTGGAGGTTTCGAGTTTGGTCACTTCGTTGTGGATGTGCGAGTAGATGAAGTTGGTGGTCCAGCTGAAGTTCTTGGTCTGGACGTTCTTGGTCGAAAGGCTGATTTCGACGCCGTTCGATTTCATCTCCGCGACGTTGCCGTATTTGGAGATCTCGCCGCCGATACCCTGGGTCGTGACCGTGCCGATCAGGTCGAAGTTGTTGCGTTTGTACCAGTCGAAGGCCAGGTTGATCCGGTTGTTGACGAACCCGACGTCGAGTCCGAGGTTCAGCTCGTGCTTCTTCTCGTAGGTGAGCTGCGCATTTTCGAGGCTCGAAACCTTGAGACCGGTTTCGGTATCGCCGCTGGTCGGACGCCACGGGGTCGAGGCTTTGATGACGGCCAGCGAGTTGGTGACGTAAGACGGGCCGCGGTCGGCGGTCAGCGAGTAGGAGGCTTTGAGCGACAGGTGCGACAGGGCGGGCTGTACGTGGCTGAAGAACTTCTCCTCGTGGACGTTCCATGCCCCGGAGATATTCCACGTCGGCAGCCAGCGGGCTTTGCGGCTCTTGCCCATCTTGTTGGTCCCTTCGTAGCGGTAGGTTCCGTTGATGGTGTAGCGTCCCTTGTAAGAATAGGTTCCGTTGAAGAAGAAGGCCACTTCGCGATAGAACGAGTCGCCGATCGTGTAGTACTTGCTGCCGCTCTCCATGCCCTGCTTGAAGGCCAGGTAATCGTAGTAAGGCTCCATACCCATATCGTACTGGAGTCCCCAGCCGCGGAACCAGGTGTTGTGCCGGTCGATCTTGTTCACCGACATACCGCCGTAGAGGCTGATGATATGCGTGTTGTTGAACGTTTTGTTGTAGGTCGCCGACGCGCGGAAGTCGTACGAAAGCATTTTGTTGTCCGTGCGTTCGTAGATACCGCCCTTGGGCAGCACGGTCACCGGAACGGCGTAGGGGTTGTCCGGATCGGTGTAAAGGAACGGGTTGTTGTCCCGGACGGTGGTCGGTTCGACGGTCCGGTAAGCAACGGACTGGTTTGAGGACTCGGTGATGTTATGCTCCTGGATCGAGGCCTGGTATTTTACCGCGCCCAGGGCGCTCAAGTCGAGGCCCTCGACGGGCGACCACTTCAGTTCGGCCTGGAATTTGGTCTCGACGACCGAAAGGTCGATGTAGTTGTTGTCCAGTTCGTGCAGAATGTTGAAGCTCGCGTAGTTTCGCGTGTAGAATTCGTCGGGGTCGAGCGTGCGCGACGTATTGAGCGCATAGGAATAGGGGTTGATATCGAATTCGCGCTTCACTTCGCCCGTCACGTAGTTGGTTGCCGACGACAGCGTTCCCGGCGCCTTCTGCTTCCGGTAGGAGCCGTTGGAAATCAGGTTCAGCGACAGGTTTTTGAAGATGTTGTAGGTGGCGTTGATGTTGGCCGTGTAGCGTTCCACCTTGCTGGTCTTCGTCCAGCCCGGGTCGCTCATGGCGCTCAGCGACGCATAGTAGGACGATTTGTCGGTTCCGGACGTGAGGCTCACCGAGTGGGTGTGCATGACGTTGTTGTTGAACAGCTCGCTGAACCAGTTCGTGTTGCGGAACTCCGCCGCGCGCAGGTAATTCCCGATGCTCGCGTCGTCGTTTTGCAATTGTCCGGCCGCAATCATCTGGTACATCTTTCCGAATACGCCGCTTTCCGAATCGGTGATGGTTTCGGCGAGGTTGAGCCAGCCTTTTTTCTGCATGTCCATGTACACCGACATCTGGTCCTGCGAGTTCATAATGTTGAAATCCCGGTAGGACGGAATCATGCGGTAGGTGAATTCGCCGGTGTAGTTGATGGTGCTCACGCCGGCGCGGCCGCGTTTGGTGGTGATGACGATGACGCCCGCCATGGCGCGCGCTCCGTAGATGGAGGTGGCGGAGCCGTCTTTCAGAATGTTGAAGCTCTCGATGTCTTCGGCATTGAGTCCGGCGATGGCCGATGCGATGAGCGTCGTGGCGTCGCCCGAGGAGAGGTCGTCGGCGTCGATGTCGACGATGTCCTCCATGATGACGCCGTCCACGACCCACAGCGGCTTCGAACTGCCGTAAATTGATGTGGCACCGCGCACGCGGATTTTCGGGGCGGTTCCGAACGTACCGGATACGTTCTGGACGGATACGCCGGCCGACCGGCCTTCCAGGCCGCGGCTGATGTCGGCCATACCGGCCAGTTTCACGTCGTCGGCAACCAGCTGGTCTGCGGCTCCCGTGAACAGCCGCTTGTCCATCTTGGTCATACCCGTCACCACGACGGCCTCTACGGCCTGGGCGTCGGGTTCGAGTTTTACCCGGATGTTGGGTGCAATGTCAACATCCTGGGTTTTGTAGCCTACATAAGAGATTTGGAGTTTCCCCCCCCCTCCTTTCGGGACTCCTTGAAGTGCGAATTCTCCCTTGACATCGGTCGAAGTGCCGATTGTCGGGCGGTTCTTGACGACAACGGTCGCACCGATGACCGGTGCGTTGTTCTCATCGACGACACGGCCTTTGACCGTCTGGGTCTGGGCCGAAGCTGCCGTCATACAGAAAACCGCCGATAGCGATAAGAGCAATTTTTTTATCATAGGCGAAAATTTAAATGGGTTTGGTACGAGGTTCGGGCCGGCTGCCTTTCCGATGGGCCGTCGGCTATCGGAAAAGGAACGGTGCGTTTGAATAAGCGTGCAGCGGGTATGGGTAGGGATGCTGCGGGAGGATGCGAACGTAAGAGAGAGGGCGATACGGCGGATCAGCCGAAGAGCGGGTCGTTCGGATGCCGTTGCTTCCGGTATTTCGACCGGCGGAACTGGAATACGGAAAACGATGCGGAGACTGCCCGGAATGATTTTCCGGCTATCGTCCGATTTGGATGCGAATACCTCTGATGCCGAAACAAATGTGTTTTCTTCATAGCATGCAAATTTTATATATAGGTGTCGCAAATAAGCCTTTCGGGAAGCGGAAACTTTCGTCAAGGCTTTTACAAAAATATCAGAAAACGGCATTGTGCGAGTATATTTTCTTATAAAAGAAGTATGATTTCATATCATAGCGCCCAAGATCGCTCTTTGCCGCTCGCCGGAAAAGCCATCCGGCGTATCCGGGAAAAAGCCCTTGTACCAAGGGGAATCGGCGTTGTCGCTAAATGGGATATTTTGTTTTGAAATCCGGTTTTTTTGTATATATTTACATAGATATTCCGGTCTGTTTTTATCTAATTCGCCCTGCTATGTATTTCAGATGCGTATTCCTTCTCCTCGCGGTCGCGGTCGTCCGGAGTGCATTCCCGCAGAATATCCGCCGCATTACCCACCGCGACGGGCTGTCGAACAGTTCGATTCTGTCGCTGGCGCAGGATGCGGACGGGTATATCTGGGCGGGCAGTTGCGACGGACTGAATCTGTGGGACGGCAATTCCGCCCGGCATTTCCGGCTCTCGGGCAACCTGATTCAGGAGATCGTAGCCACGGACGACGGTTACCTCTGGGTGCGGACCAACTACGGCGTCGACCGCTTCGACACGCGCGACCGGCGGATCGAAATGCTTGCCGGATTCCAGCGGGTCTATAAATTCGCGGCCCGCAGCCGGGACGAGGCGTTTTTCCTGCATGGCAACAAGTTGTACGGATATGTGGCGTCGCAGGGTGCGTTCGAGCCGGTCGATGTCCGCGGGGCGGAGCTGAACGGGGTGCTGCGCATGTGCCTCGACGGCGACGGCGTATTGTGGCTGGTGCGTTCGGAGGATATTCGTTGTGCGCAGGTGGCCTATGACGCCGGCGGCAGGGCTTCGGTGGGGGAGTGGGAGCGGATGCCGCTGCCGGACGGGGTGGTGTTCACCCGTTACGACGGCGACCGGACGATCTTTTTCACCGACCGGAACGGCATGTTGTTCCGCTTCGACACCGGGCAGCGGCGGGCTTTCCCGATTTTCGACCTGCGGGAGGAGCTTGGACGGCGCGGCGCCCTTTCGTCGGTGATCAGCGACAAGGACGATTACGTGCTGGCCTTCGGGATGAGCGGCGTGCTGCGGCTCCGTTCGACCGATCCGATCGAGGGGCGTTACGAGTTGCAGGAGATCGACGTCAACTGCGGCGTTTTTGCACTGCTGAAGGACTGTAACCAGGATATTGTCTGGATCGGAACCGACGGCAGCGGGTTGCTGCGGCAGGCGGTCGGGGAGGTCGCGATCCGTTCGGTCACCTACGAAACGCTGCCCTACCTGCTGACCAAACCGATCAAGGCGCTCCATGTCGACCCGGAGGGCGACCTCTGGATCGGGACCAAGAACGACGGCATCCTGCGCATCCGCGATTTCTACTCCCGGCGGACCTTTACGCGGGAGAATACCGACAGCTATACGGCCGCCGATTCGCCGCTGGGGAAAAATTCGGTCTATACGTTTGCCGGAAGCCGCCGCAATGTGCTGTGGATCGGCGGCGACGGCGGCGTGTGCTACTACTCGTACCGGCACAGGCGGATTTTCGAACTGCCGCGGAGCGGGGCGCTGCGGCGCATTCACGGGCTTTACGAGGACCGGGACGGGGTGCTGTGGGCTGCGAGCGTGGGCTACGGGGTCTGGCGCATCGAACTGTCCGGGAGCGCCGACGCGCCCGTCGCCGCGAATGTCGAACCGGTGGAGCTGGGACTCAAGGCGCGGAGCCGGAACTTCTTTTTCTCCGTTTGCGAGGAGTCCGATTCCACCCTCTGGTTCTGCAACCACGGTATCGGCGTCGTACATTATGACAGGCGCACCCGGGAGGGCCGGACCGTCGGGTTCGACACCCGCCGGGGGCTGGCCGTGAACGACGTGACGGCGGGCGTGTGCCGTTCGGACGGCTCGTCGTGGTTCGGGACCGGCTGCGGCCTGGTGCGTTACGATCCGGCGGGCGGCGGCGCGGAATCCGATTACAGCAACGACCAGCTGCGCTGCGGGGTGATCCACGGCCTGCTGGTCGATTCGCTCGACAACATCTGGGTCGGGACCAATGCCGGCATCGTGCGCTACGACCCGGCGACGAACCGTTCGGTGGTTTACGGCGCTTCGTACGGACTTGACGTGGTCGAGTTCAGCGACGGAGCCTATTTTTACGACCGGGAGCGGGGAAAACTGCTTTTCGGCGGGATCAACGGCTTCGTGGTCATCTCCGACAGCGGGGATTTCGAAGCGGCCTCCTACATGCCGCCCATCCGGTTCCGCGAGGTGAGGGCCAACGGCGAGTCGTACGATGTCGGGGCGCTGATGCGCCGGGGGCGGATGGTGCTGCGGCATCATCAGAATGCTTTCAGTCTTTCGATCGCGGCACTGGATTACGTCAACGGCAGCAATTATTCCTATTTTTACAATATCGAGGGGCTGGACGGCGACTGGCACGACAATTACCACAGCAACACGCTGGCTTTCGCTGCGTTTCCCGCGGGCCGCTATACGCTCGGGGTGCGCTACCGGAACAATACGACCGGGGAGTGGAGTCCCGTCAGCCGCCTGCCGATCCGCGTGCTGGCTCCGCCCTACGCCTCGACCTGGGCCTGGATCGGGTATCTCGCCGCAACGCTGGGCGTCGTTATCGGCGTGTCGGGATACCTGATCCGCCGCCGCCGGCTCCGGGCGCGGCTCCGGCAGTCGCTCTACGAACAGCGGCAGCGGGAACTGGTCTATGAGTCGTGCATCTGGTCGTTCTCCAACCTGACCAACGAACTCTCGATCCCCGTGACGCTGATAAACGGTCCCTGCCAGCAGATCATGGGCTGCAAGTCGGCCGACGCGTTCGTCCGCCGGCAGGCGGAACTGATCCGGCACAATGCGCAGAAGATCAACGATCTGATCTATATGCTCAACGAATTCCAGTCGACCGATCCCGTCGACGGTTCGGACGATATCGAGATGCTGGACGTTTCACGCACGGCCGGCGGCATCGCGCAGACATTCGCCGATTATGCCGGGGAGAACCGCATCGCCTACCGGACGGCCGTAGGCAGCGGCGTGCTGTTCCCTTCGGTGCGCAATATCCTGATGATGATCTTCAATATCTTGCTGTCCAATGCGTTCCGCCGGACGGAGCCGGGCGGCGAGGTGAGCGTTTCGGTCGGAATCTGTTCCGTGCCGCGTCCGGACGGGGCGGCTTCCGGCGCCGGGGAGGAGACTTCCGGCGCGGCGGAACGGCTTCGGATCGAGGTCTCGAACCGGGGCGTGGAACTCGACGCCGGGCGCCGGGCAGATCGAACTGATTTTCGACCGTTACAAACTGCTCAACCACCTGGGGCGCTGAGCCGCCAGGGCGTGTCGCTGAAGGAAGACCTGGAGCTGGCGATCTGCTACAACCTCGTGACCAAGCTCCAGGGCGAATTCCGGGTGGAGAGCCGCGACGGGCTGACGACCTTTACGCTGTCGCTGCCGCGGCTCGAGATCACCCGTGCGGCCCGGTCCGCCGCACAGCCCGACATCGCTCCCGGACGGCGGTTCAGCCTGCCCGTGCCGGTTCCCGAAGCCTCCGTGATGACGTTCGGCGACATGCTCCCGACGATGCTCGTCATCAACGAGGACCGGGATATGGCCGATTTCATCGCCGGTCTGTTCAGCGGCGGCTACAACGTGCGGATCGTCTCCGACCTGAAATGCCCGCAGGAGAAACTGGCCGAAGCGCAGCCGCAGATCATCATCTGCGGGACGGTGTCGCTCAATACGGCGATGATCGGCCTGATCCGCAGCATCCGGGAAACCAAGCAGCTGATGCAGGTCCCGATTATCCTGTTGACGGCGGTTTCCCGTACGGACGTGAAGGTCGAGGGGCTGGAACTGGGCGTGGACATCTGCCTGAAGATCCCCTTCGACATTACCCATTTGCAGAGTGTCGTCGACCAGCTGCTGCGCCGTTACGAATCGCTGAAAAGCTACGGACGCTCGGTTTACAGCGCCTTCGACCTCACGCAGGGGCGGTTGCTGCACAAGGACGACAAGGCGTTTCTTGAGCGGATGCTCGACATCATCAACCGGAACATTCTCTATCCGGGGTTCTCAACGCAGTTCATCGCCCGGGAACTCGGCATGAGTCTCTGCAATTTCTACCGGCGGCTGGGGACGATCACCGGCCAGACCCCGGCGGGAATCATCCGGGAGTACCGGCTGAACCTGGCCGAGCAGTTGCTGGTGACCACGCGGCTCTCGATCGACGAGATTATCTACAAGTCGGGGTTCGCCAACCGCAGTACCTTTTTCCGGGGATTCATCGCCCGGTTCGGGGCGACGCCGAAGGTCTATCGCGAGCGGAAGATTGAGGAGGCGCTGCGGGAAAAGGACGCCCGGGCGGAGGAATCGGACCGGGCGGAGGAATCGGACCGGGCGGAGAAATCGGACCGGGCGTAAGCGAAGCCCTCGGCGGCGCGGGTGCCGGGGTGTCGGGTGCGGATGTGGCACGGGTGCCGAGTGCCGGGTGTGGGTGCCGGGTGTGGGTGCCGGGTGCGGGCGAAAGCGGGCGGCAGCCTTTGCCGGGACCGTTTCTGCGGATGTTTCCGGGCGGCAGCCGTTGCCGGGACCGTTTCTGTGGATGTTTTCGGGCGGTTGCTGCTGCGGCGGTGCGGGCGGAACGGTTCGTGCGCAGTCGTTTTCCGGTGTCCGGATCGTGTGCCTGCGTTCCGGATTTTGCCGATTTCCAGGCCGGAAGGAGGATTTTTCCCGGAAAATCGTTATTTTTGCCTCCGGAGCTTCCGTGTACGGTTCGTCCGAGCGGAAACGATGATCACTTTATAACTTTATCGAGATGAAAATTGCTATTGTGGGCGTCAGCGGCGCTGTGGGCCAGGAGTTTTTGCGGATTTTGGAGGAGCGCCGGCTCCCGATCGACGAACTGGTGCTGTTCGGTTCGCAGCGCAGCGCGGGCCGTACCTATAAATTCCGCGGGGAGGAGCTTACCGTCAAACTGCTGCAACACAACGACGATTTCAAGGGAATCGACTTCGCCCTGACGTCGGCCGGAGCGGGTACGTCGAAGGAGTTCGCCGAGACGATCACTCGGCACGGGACCGTTATGATTGATAATTCGAGCGCTTTCCGCATGGATGCCGACGTGCCCCTCGTCGTGCCGGAGGTCAACCCCGGAGATGCGAAGAACGCGCCCCGCCGCATCATCGCCAATCCCAACTGCACGACGATCCAGATGGTTGTGGCGCTGAAGGCGATCGAGGACGTGTCGCATATCCGCCGCGTGCACGTGTCGACGTACCAGTCGGCCAGCGGCGCCGGGGCGGCCGCCATGGCGGAACTGGAGACGCAGTATGCCGAACTGGGCGCGGGCAAGGAACCGACGGTGGCGAAATTCGCCTTCCAGCTGGCCTACAACGTGATTCCGCATATCGACGTCTTTACCGACAACGACTATACGAAGGAGGAGATGAAGATGTTCCACGAGACGCGCAAGATCATGCATTCGGACATCGCCGTGTCGGCGACCTGCGTGCGCGTCCCGGTGATGCGCGCCCATTCGGAGAGCGTGTGGCTCGAAACCGAGCGTCCCGTCTCCGTGTCCGAAGCCCGCGAAGCCTTCTCGAAGGCCGAAGGCGTGGTGCTGATGGACGATCCCGCCGGCAAGGTCTACCCGATGCCGCTCTTCATCGCCGGCAAGGACCCCGTGTACGTGGGGCGCATCCGCAAGGACCTGACGTGCGACAACGGCCTGGCGTTCTGGTGCGTGAGCGACCAGATCAAGAAGGGTGCGGCGCTCAATGCCGTGCAGATCCTCGAAACGCTGATTTAGCTTTCGGCCGGCGGCTGTCCGGGAGTTGCTTCGGGCGGAAAGCCGACTGAAGAACTGACGGCCTGCGCTGCCGATGACCGCATTGATTGCGGTTTGCGCGTAGAGCGGCGGTTTTGTCGCAAGTACAGGCCCGGGACGAAATCCCGGGCCTGCTCTGTATCGGGAAATCCGGATAAAGCAGGTCGCTTACCCGATTAAGCGGAGGTGGGCATGTGCGCGAAACAGAGGATAATTGCGACCTTTCGGAACAAATCCCATACTGTTATGATCACTTCCGTAAAGGTAAAATTCCGCGCATCGCGCGTATCCGGCAAGGCCGGAACCATCTACTATCAGTTGACCCATCTCCGCCGGACCCGCTGCATTACGACCGGCATCCGTTTGATGCCCGGCGAGTGGGACGCTTCGGCGCAGCGGGCCGTCTCTCCGGAGCCGGGCCGCGTTCCGGTCTGGCAGTGCCGCATAGAGTGCGACGTGGACCGGCTGCACCGGATCATCCGCGACCTGGGCCGCGAGGGGCGGCCCTATACGGTCGACGAGGTTGCCGACCGCTTCTGCGCACAGTCCTGCGGCGTGGGCGTGACGGCGTTCATGCGCGAGCAGATCGCGCAGCTGACAGCCGACAACCGGCTGGGCACGGCCCGCAACTACACGCGCACGCTCCGCAGTTTTTCGGGCTTTCTCGGCGGCGGCGAACTGCCTTTCGCCGCGTTCACCGAGCGGCTGGTCGAGGAGTACAACGCTTACCTGCTGCGCCGCGGGGTCGTCCGGAACACCGTGTCGTTCTACATGCGCATCCTGCGCTCGGTTTACAACAAGGCGGTCCGCAGGCGGCTGGCCGAGCCGGCGTCGCCGTTCGGCGGTGTCTATACGGGCGTCGACCGCACGCGCAAACGGGCCATCGACGAGCGGCTCATCGCCCGTCTGAAGAGCCTCGACCTGCCGGTTTCGGGTGCGTTGCCGCTGGCCCGCGACCTGTTCGTTTTCAGCTACTGCATGCGTGGCATGGCGTTCGTCGACATGGCTTTTCTCCGGAAAAAGGACATGAGGGACGGGGCGATCCACTACGTGCGCCGCAAGACGGGGCAGCGGATGACCGTGCATCTGGAGCCGTGCATGCGCGAGATCATCGGCCGGTACGCTCCGCGCACGCGCGATACGCCCTATCTTTTCCCGGTGCTGACGGCCGAGGACCCGGCCCGGGCCTATGCGCAGTATCAGGTCGCGCTGAACTACTACAACCGTCTGCTGAAAAAGCTCGCGTCGCTGCTGGGGCTGGACTCCGGGCTTTCGTCCTACACCTCGCGTCACAGCTGGGCGACGGCGGCCCGCAACCACAATGTGCCGCTGCCGGTGATCAGCGCCGGAATGGGGCACACCTCCGAGCGCACGACGCAGATTTACCTCTCGGCGCTGGAAACCTCGGTCATCGACTCCGCCAACCGGAAAATCCTCGCTTCGCTGAACCGCTGCGTCTCCTGCTGACGTGTCCGGAGATGCGGGTCTGAAAAAATCCGGCCGCGGAGGTCTGTCCCCGCGGCCGGATCGGTCGGTTGGAACATGCGTTTACTTCACCTCCCAGTCGTCGGTGCGGAACGAGGAGGCGGGGATGCCGGAGGTGTTGAAAAGGGTGGCTTCGGGAACGTTGCGGAAGGCGTAGCGCACGGCGACCGGTTCCGGAACGGCGTCGCACGCGACGATCAGGCGGCTTTTGCCCTTCTCGATCCGGGCTGTGGCCGGGTGGAAGACGCGGTCGGCGCCCGCCATTTCGAAGCCCGTGAGCGTGCGGCCGTAGGGCGCCAGGCCGTCGGGACCTGTCGCGAAGGTCAGGTAGGCCTTGCCGTCGGCGACCTCCATCTTTTCGCAGACGGGCGTATCGGCGTCGATGCCTTTCATGCCGTAGGTTTTCGACAGCGCCAGCCAGGCCAGACGTGTTCCGACCTCTTCTTTTTTGGCCGGATGGATGCAGCCCTCGTCGCCGATGTCGAGTGTTACGGCCATGCCGCTCGATGGAATATCCTTCAGATTATGCAGCTGGGCTTCGCGCAGCAAGGCTCCGCTGATGGCGTTGGGTCCGTCATAGCGGTAGGGTGCGATCTGCACGTAGTAGAACGGCAGCCCGCCCTGCGCCCAGCGCTCGCGGAGCATCTTCACGAAGGCCGGCATCAGCGCCCGGTACTGGGTGGGATTCGGCCTGTTCGACTCGCCCTGATACCAGAGGAATCCCTTCACGGTGTAGGGTACGAGCGGTGCGATCATGCCGTTGTAAAGTCCGCAGGGTTTGTACTGGGGGCGGTCGATTTGGTCCGGGTTGTCAAGGAACGAGAGGTCGAACTCCTTGAATCCGGACATCGTTTCGCGGTCCATCCACGCCTCGACCGGGGTGCCGCCCCAGCAGGTGACGATGACACCCACGGGGACGTCCAGCACGCTCTGCAAGTAGCGGGCGAAGTAGTAGGCCGTGGCGCTGGTTCCGGCGACCGCTTCGGGGGTGTGCTTCAGCCATTGTGCCGCGCACTCCTCCTGCGGCGTGCGTGCCGTGCTGCGTTTGACGGTGCAGAGGCGGATCGGCGTTGCGGCCCTGGCCCGGATGATCGCCTCCGCCGAACCTTCGACGGGCTGGTTGGGGAATCCGTGTACCGGCATCTCCATGTTCGATTGTCCGGAGCAGAGCCACACCTCGCCGATCAGCACGTCGCGGAGCGTCAGCCGCTCGCCGTCGCTCAATTCGATCGTGTAGGGACCTCCGGCCTCCGGGGTGGGCACGGCGGCCCGCCAGCGGCCGTCTTTGCCGACGTTGGCCGTAATGCCTTGCGTGCTCCACGAGGGGCGGATCGTGACCTTCTTGCCGGGCGCGGCCTTGCCCCAGAACTGCGCTTCGGACTGCTGCTGGAGCACCATGTTGTCGCCGAAAATGCCGGGCAGGACGACTTTCGCCTGCATCGTGAGGGCCGTGCCGAGCGCGGCCAGTGTGAGAAGGATTCGTTTCATCGTTAACGGATTTTATCGAGTTCGACGGTGAAGTGGCGCAGGATCGGCGCCTCGAAGGTGATGCGGTAACCCGTGGTGATCTCCGCGCGGCGCTCGAAGATGTTGCGGCATGCGGCGGCGATCACCCGGATGTGGTTGTCGGTGTAGACGCGGCGCGGGATGGCCAGGCGCAGCAGTTCGAGCGCGGGGTAGCGGTTCTCGTGTGTCTCGGGGTCGCGGTCGGCGAGGATCGAGCCGATCTCCACGCCGCGGATGCCCGCTTCGAGGTAGAGTTCCACGGCCAGCGTCTGGGCGATGAACTGTTCCTTCGGGAGGTTCGGAAGCACCTTCTTCGCATCCACGAAGATCGCGTGCCCGCCTGCCGGACGCTGGTAGGGGACGCCGTACTGGTCCAGCAGGTCGCCCAGCAGCCGCACCTGCCGGATGCGGGCGTCGAGCTGTCCGAATTCCGTGTTCTCGTCCAGTCCCACGGCCAGCGCGTCCATGTCGCGGCCCGACATGCCGCCGTAGGTGACGTAGCCTTCGAACATGATGCTGAACGACATCGCCTTTTTGTAGAGTTCCTCGGAGCGCATCGCCACGAAGCCGCCCATGTTCACCACGCCGTCCTTCTTGGCCGAGATGGTCATAATGTCGGCCCAGTCGTACATTTCGCGGACGATCTCCTTGATCGTCTTCGAGGCGTAGCCCTCCTCGCGGGTTTTGATGAAGTAGGCGTTTTCGGCGAAGCGCGCCGAGTCCATCAGCAGGGGCACGCCGTAGCGGCGGCACAGTTCGGCCGTTTCGCGGATGTTGCGCATCGACACGGGTTGGCCTCCGGCCGTGTTGTTGGTGACGGTGAGCACCACGCACGGAATCTTTTCGCGCGGGTTTTCGGCGAGGACCTTTTCGAGTTTCGCAAGGTCCATCTCGCCTTTGAACGGCAGTTCGAGCTGCGTGTCGGCCGCGGCGTCGATCGTGCAGTCCACGGCGTGGCAGCGGCGGAATTCGATGTGCCCCTTCGTGGTGTCGAAGTGCGAGTTGCCCGGCACGATATCGCCCTCCTTGAGCAGCGCCGAGAAGATCACGTTCTCCGCGGCGCGCCCCTGGTGCGTGGGCAGGAACCACGGCATGCCGAACAGCTCCGCGACCGTCGTTTTGAGCCGGAAATAGGACGAGGCCCCGGCGTAGCTTTCGTCGCCGGTCATCATCGCCGCCCACTGGCGGTCGGACATCGACCCCGTGCCCGAATCGGTCAGCAGGTCGATCGTCACCTGGTCCGAGCGCAGTTTGAAAAGGTTGTAGCGGGCTTCGCGAATCCACGCTTCGCGCTCTTCGCGCGTGGAAGTGCGGATGGCCTCGGTCATCTTGATCTTGTAGGGTTCGGCATAAGGAAGTGTCATCATATAGTTGGTTTTAGGTTGCAATTCGTCGGTATTCCGATCAAAATTACGAAAAATTTTCCGAAACCGGAACTCGGGTACGCTATTTGTTCGGGGTCCTGCTGAATTTAACCTTCCGAATGCGATGCAAAAATACCGCTGCACCTACTGCGAATACATCTATGATCCCGTGTCGGGCGATCCGGAACACAACGTGGGCCGGTATACGCCGTTCGACGCGCTGCCCGACGACTGGGTATGTCCCGTCTGCGGCCGGGGAAAATGGGCTTTCGATGCGATGAAGGAACAAAAAACAAGCGACATATGATTTTGTATCTCAACTTATTAACATCTTTGATTATGGCAACGACCGATACCGCGGCCTCGCCGCGTTTCACCCCGCAGGACCTGCCTTATGCCTACGACGCGCTTGCGCCCGCAATCTCCGAGGAGACGATGCACTACCACCACGACAAGCATTATGCTGGTTATGTCGACAAACTGAACGAGCTGATCGTCGACACGCCCTTTGCCGGGCAGCCGCTGGAAGACATCATCCTTTCGGCCGACGGGCCGGTCTACAACAACGCCGCGCAGGCGTGGAACCACGCGTTCTTCTTCGGACAGCTCTCGCCGAAACCCCAAAAGGAGCCTTCGGGCGAGCTGCTGGAGGCCATCAACCGCAATTTCGGCTCGCTCGACGAACTGAAGGTGCAGATCGGCCGCGCCGCCGCGGGCCTTTTCGGTTCGGGGTGGGTGTGGCTGGCCGAGGACCCCTCGGGGCGTCTGGCCGTCGTCAGCGAGCAGAACGCCGGCAACCCCATGCGTCACGGCATGAAGCCGCTGCTGGCGATCGACGTCTGGGAGCATGCGTATTACATCGACTACCGGAACCGCCGCGCCGATGCCGTCGAGGCCCTCTGGGGCGTCGTCGACTGGAAGGTCGTGGGCGACCGATACGCTGAAAAATAGGCGGTTTCCGCCGGTGTTCGAATGCCGTTTCCTATATAGGAAACGGCATTTTTTGCGGGTCGCGGATTCATGGATTTGTAATCAAAATTCGTCATTTTGTGATCATTTTGGTTTGCCGATGTGTTTTTCTGCGTAAAAGAGTGTATCTTCGCAGCGTAGAAATTTATGATTCGGACCGGATGCAGGAGAGAATTCAATTGGCATTGATCCTGTTGCTCTTCGCCCTGGCGGGGAGTCTGGAGGATACGTCGTTCCGCAGCGGCGCGGAGAGCGTGCGCCCTGCCCTGACGCAATCCTCGGTTGCCGGTTCGCACGCCGCGGCATGCAATTATTTCTCCGCCGCGATCTGTCCCTGCGCCGTCTCGATCGAGGCTCCCGCAGCTCCTTCGGACCATAAGGCCGCCGTGCGGCAGCTTGCCGGCGCGCGCGTCGCCTGTGATGCCGCTTTCGGCCTCCGTACCGCAATGCGGACCTATTCCCCGGCTTTGCACCCCGACGCCGTGGATTACTACGTCTTCTCTCTGGGGCGCATTCTGATTTAGCCTTTTCCGCCGTTTTACCTGCCGCATGTTTCCGGGGCTTTGCCGTCCGCGGGGCGTGCGTGCGTTCGTCGTGCCGGAATTAAAAATCGTAAAACAACATATCTATGTATTTCACGCTATTGGTGGTCGTCATCCTTACGGCCATTGCGCTGGTCGCAGTCGCGCTGGGCATCGCCCGCGCCGTGTCGCCGCGTTCGTACAACCCCCAGAAGGGCGAGGCTTACGAGTGCGGCATCCCGACGCGCGGACGTTCGTGGATGCAGTTCAAGGTGGGTTACTACCTCTTCGCCATCCTCTTCCTGATGTTCGACGTCGAGACGGTGTTCCTCTTTTCGTGGGCCGTCGTCGTGCAGGAACTGGGCGTCTACGGACTGGTGAGCATTCTCTTCTTTTTGGTGGTACTGATTCTGGGCCTTGCCTACGCATGGCGGAAAGGAGCTTTGGAATGGAAATAAAGAGACCGAAAATCAAGTCGATGAAGTACGAAGACTTCAACGACAACGAATACCTCGAACAGATGGTGCGCGAACTGCGCGAGAACGGAACCCATGTGGTGGCGGGATGTCTCGACGAGGTGATCAACTGGGGGCGCAGCAACAGCCTCTGGCCCCTGACGTTCGCCACGAGCTGCTGCGGCATCGAATTCATGGCCGTGGGCGCCGCGCGCTACGACTTCGCCCGGTTCGGGTTCGAAGTGGCCCGCGCCTCCCCGCGCCAGGCCGACTTCATCATGGTCGCCGGAACCATCACGCACAAGATGGCTCCGGTGCTCAGGCGTCTTTACGACCAGATGGCCGATCCCAAATACGTGATCGCCGTGGGCGGCTGCGCCATCAGCGGCGGTCCGTTCAAGAAGTCGTACCACGTGGTCAACGGCGTGGACCGGATTCTGCCCGTCGACGTTTACATCCCCGGATGTCCGCCGCGTCCCGAGGCGATGCTCTACGGACTGATGCAGCTTCAGCGCAAGGTGAAACTGCAACGCTTCTTCGGAGGCGTGAACCGGCAGATCGGCCGCGAGGAGTACGAACGGCTGCTGCGGAGCGACCTGACGGCGGAGAAGAACGATTTGAATGTGGACGAAGAAAAACGAGAATTATGACCCTGACAGATAAAATGAAGGCCTGGGAGCCTGCGGCCGTGTGGTCGGAGGCCGGCGAGGGGATGTTCACCGTGCCGGCGGAAGCTTTCCGCGGGGTGGCCGAACGCCTGAAGGCCGAAGGCTTCGATTTCCTGCGCAGCCTCACGGGCATGGACTGGGGCGAAGAGGGCTTCGGCGTGGTGTACCACCTCGAAGCCACCTCGACGGGCGAGAACGTCGTGGTGCGGACGCTGACTCCGGAACGCGAACGCCCGGTCCTGCCCTCGGTGTGCGACCTGTGGAAGGCCGCCGAGTTGAACGAGCGCGAGGCGTTCGACTACTTCGGCATCCGTTTCCTGAACCATCCCGACATGCGGCGGCTGTACCTGCGCGACGATTGGGTGGGACATCCCCTGCGCAAGGACTACGATCCGGCGTCGAACCCGCTCCGCATGAGCAACGAGGTGTCGAAGGACAGCGCCCCGACCTTCGAGTTGCAGCCCGACGGCAGTTTCATACGCGGGCGCAACGTGCTTTTCGAGGAGGAGGAGTACGTCATCAACGTCGGTCCCCAGCACCCGGCCACGCACGGCGTGCTGCGCTTCCGCGTGTCGCTCGAAGGCGAGATCATTAAAAAACTCGACGTGCACTGCGGCTACATCCACCGCGGCATCGAGAAGATGTGCGAGGAGCTGATCTATCCCCAGACCCTCGCCCTGACGGACCGTCTCGACTACCTCGGGGCGTCGCAGAACCGCCACGCCCTCTGCATGTGCATCGAAAAGGGGCTGGGCGTCGAGGTGCCGGAGCGCGTGCAGTACATCCGCACGATCATGGACGAGTTGCAGCGCATTGATTCGCACCTGCTCTTCTTCGCCTGCCTGTGCATGGACATGGGCGCGCTGACGGCCTTCTTCTACGGTTTCCGCGACCGCGAGAAGGTGCTCGACATTCTGGAGCAGACCACCGGCGGCCGCCTGATCCAGACTTACAACACCATCGGCGGCGTGCAGGCCGACATCCATCCCGATTTCGTGCGCAAGGTCAAGGAGTTCATCGCCTACATGCGTCCCGTGCTGCGCGAGTACCACGAGATTTTCACGGGCAACGTCATCGCGCAGGAGCGTCTGAAAGGCACCGGCGTGCTGACGCGCGAGGATGCCATTTCGTTCGGCGCCACGGGCGGCACGGGCCGCGCCGCAGGGTGGGCCTGCGACGTGCGCAAGCGCCATCCCTACGCCGTTTACGGCAAGGTGGATTTCGAGGAGGTGCTCTTCACCGAAGGCGACTGCCTGGCCCGCTACATGGTCCGCATGCGGGAGATCGAGCAGAGCATGCACATCATCGAGCAGTTGATCGACAACATTCCCGAAGGCGAATACCAGTTGAAGATGAAGCCCGTGATCCGCATTCCCGAGGGCAGCTACTACGCCGCCGTCGAGGGAAGCCGCGGCGAGTTCGGGGTCTTCATCGAGAGCCGGGGCGACAAGTTCCCCTACCGCATGAAGTTCCGCTCGACGGGTCTGCCGCTCGTCTCGTGCCTGGAGACCATCGCCCGGGGGACGAAGATCGCCGACCTGATCGCCATCGGCGGCACGCTGGATTACGTGGTTCCGGATATTGACAGATAAAAGAGACTCTATGACCATGATGCATCATATCACGCTGTCGAATGGCGTTTTCGCCGCCTGCGGCGTCGTTTGCAAGTCCGACCCCACCCCAAACCCCTCCCTCGGGGAGGGACTTGGTGCCGCTGCGCGGCAAAATTGGCGTTTCGGACGGTTGTGCCATAATCTGTAATAGCGAAAAATTGTATTGCTATGTTCGACTTTTCTATAATTACGAGCTGGGTCCACGGGCTGCTGACCTCGCTGATGCCCCTCGGGCTGGCCGTTTTCATCGAATGCGTGATCGTCGGCGGCTGTCTGCTGCTGATGTACACCGTGATCGCCATCCTGATGATCTTCATGGAACGCAAGGTCTGCGCGGCCTTCCAATGCCGCCTCGGGCCGATGCGCGTGGGTCCGTGGGGTACGGTGCAGGTCATCTGCGATGTCTTCAAGATGCTCACCAAGGAGATCATCACCATCCGCCGTTCGGACAAGTTCCTCTACAACCTCGCGCCCTATATCGTCATCCTCGCCTCGGTGCTGGCCTTCGCCTGTCTGCCGGTCAACAAGGGGCTGGAGGTGCTGGATTTCAACGTGGGCGTCTTCTTTATGATGGCCGCCTCGTCGATCGGTGTGGTCGGCATTCTGCTGGCGGGGTGGAGTTCCAACAACAAGTATTCGCTCATCGGCGCCATGCGCAGCGGTGCGCAGATGATCTCCTACGAGCTTTCCATCGGCCTCTCGATCCTCACGATCATCGTGCTGACCGACACCATGCAGTTCTCCGAGATCGTGGCCCGGCAGGCCGACGGGTGGTTCCTCTTCAAGGGCCATATCCCGGCGATGGTTGCCTTCGTGATCTACCTGATCGCCGGAAACGCCGAGGTCAACCGCGGCCCGTTCGACCTCCCGGAGGCCGAGTCGGAACTCACGGCGGGCTACCACACCGAGTATTCGGGCATGCACTTCGGGCTGTTCTACGTCGCCGAGTTCGTCAACCTGTTCATCGTCGCGGGCGTCGCCGCCACCATCTTCCTCGGAGGCTGGATGCCGCTGCACATTGCAGGCTGGGAGGGCTTCAACGCCGTGATGGACTGCATTCCGGGTTTCGTGTGGTTCTTCGCCAAGGCGTTTTTCGTGGTGTGGCTGCTCATGTGGATCAAGTGGACCTTTCCGCGCCTGCGCATCGACCAGATCCTGACGCTCGAATGGAAATACCTCGTTCCCATCGGGCTGGCGAACCTGCTGCTGATGGTCATTGTCGTCGTCTTTAAACTGCATTTTTAGTTATGAGTAGCTATATCAAAGGCCTTTTCCACGGACTGGGAACCCTTTTGACCGGACTTAAAGTGACGGGGCGCGAGTTCTTCACGCCCAAGATCACCGAGCAGTATCCCGAAAACCGGGCCACGCTGAAGATGTACGACCGTTTCTGCGGCTCTCTGACGATGCCCCACGACGCCGAGGGGCGCAACAGGTGCATCGCCTGCGGGCTGTGCCAGTCGGCCTGCCCCAACGGGACCATCCGCCTCACGACCGAGACGGTCGCCGACCCCGGGACGGGCAAGACCAAAAAACGGCTGGTGCGCTACGAGTACGACCTGGGGTCGTGCATGTTCTGCCACCTGTGCGTCAACGCCTGCCCGACCGGCGCGATCCGCTTCTCGACCGATTTCGAGCACGCCGTCTACACGCGCGAAAAGCTCGTCAAACAACTCAACAAACAGTAAGTCATGGAAATAACACTCGAATTGATCGTTTTCACGGTCCTGGCGCTGTTCATCGGCGTCAGCGCGATTCTCGCCGTGACGACCCGGCGCATCCTGCGCGCCGCGACCTACCTGCTGTTCGTGCTCTTCGGTACGGCGGGCATCTACTTCCAGCTCAACTACTCGTTCCTCGGGGCGGTGCAGCTGCTGATCTACGCCGGCGGCATCACGGTGCTCTACGTCTTCTCGATCCTCCTGACGTCGAGCCAGGGCGACAAGGCCGAGGACCTGAAGGGCTACAAGCTCTTCGTGGGGCTGGGCGCCGCGCTGGCCAGCCTGGGCATCTGCCTCTGGATAACGCTCCGCCACGACTTCCTGCCCTCGCATTTCGAGCACGGCGAACTGCACGTGCGGACCATCGGCCACGCGCTGATGAGCAGCGGAAAATACGGTTACATCCTGCCGTTCGAGGTGATCAGCCTGCTGCTGCTGGCCTGCATCGTCGGCGGCATCCTCATCGCGCGCAAACGCTAAAAAACACGACTATGATACACATGGAATATTACCTGATTGTCTCCACGGTGATGATGTTCGTGGGCATTTACGGATTCGTCACGCGCCGCAACCTGCTGGCGATGCTGATTTCGGTCGAGCTGATTCTCAACTCGGTGGACATCAATTTCGTGGTCTTCAACCGCTTCCTCTTCCCCGAGCAGCTCGAAGGGTTCTTCTTCGCCCTGTTCGCCATCGGAATCAGCGCTGCGGAGACCGCCGTGGCCATCGCCATCATCATCAATATCTACCGCAACATCCGCAACATCGGCGCCCGGAGCCTGCGGGAAATGAAGTGGTAACGGTGCGAAAAAACGATCTTCTATGGAATATACGATTCTGATTCTGTTGCTTCCGCTGGCGAGTTTCCTCGTGCTGGGGCTTGCGGGCATGAAGATGCGTCCCGCGGCGGCGGGCGCCGTGGGCACGGCCGTGCTGGCCGTCGTGGCGCTGTTGAGCTATTGGACGGCTTTCGAATACTTCTCGGCCGGGCGCGATGCCGCGGGCGTGTTTCCGACGCAGATCCCCTGGAACGCCGTGTGGCTGCCCATCGGCGGTGCGCTGCACATCGACCTGGGCATTCTGCTCGACCCGATCTCGGTGATGATGCTCGTGGTGATCTCCACGGTGTCGCTGATGGTCCACATCTACTCGCTGGGCTACATGAAGGGCGAGCGGGGCTTCCAACGTTACTATGCCTTTCTGTCGCTCTTCACGATGAGCATGATCGGGCTGGTCGTGGCGACCAACATCTTCCAGATGTACCTCTTCTGGGAGCTGGTGGGCGTCAGCTCCTACCTGCTGATCGGCTTCTACTATACGAAGAAGGAGGCCGTGGCCGCCTCGAAGAAGGCCTTCATCGTGACGCGCTTCGCCGACCTGGGCTTCTTGATAGGCATCCTGATCTACGGCTACTACGCCGGGACCTTCTCCTTCACGCCCGAGACGCACGCGCTGGTGGCCGCCGGGGCGATGATCCCGCTGGCGTTGGGGCTGATGTTCGTCGGCGGCGCGGGCAAGAGCGCCATGTTCCCGCTGCACATCTGGCTGCCCGACGCCATGGAGGGGCCCACGCCCGTGTCGGCGCTGATCCATGCCGCGACGATGGTCGTGGCGGGCGTCTACCTCGTGGCGCGGATGTTTCCGCTCTTCATCGGCTATGCGCCCGAAGTGCTGCATTGGACGGCTTATGTCGGGGCCTTCACGGCGTTTTACGCCGCCGTCGTGGCCTGTGTGCAGAGCGACATCAAGCGTGTGCTGGCGTTCAGCACCATTTCGCAGATCGGGTTCATGCTCGTGGCGCTGGGCGTCTCGACCTCGGCCGACCCGCACGCCGGAGGGCTGGGTTACATGGCCTCGATGTTCCACCTCTTCACCCACGCCATGTTCAAGGCGCTGCTGTTCCTCGGCGCGGGGTGCATCATCCATGCCGTGCACTCCAACGAGATGTCGGCCATGGGCGGCCTGCGCCGCTACATGCCGCTGACCCACTTGACGTTCCTCGTGGCGTGCCTCGCCATCGCGGGGATCTGGCCCTTGAGCGGTTTCTTCTCGAAGGACGAGATCCTGACGGCCTGCTTCGCCTTCTCGCCCGTCATGGGGTGGGTGATGACCGCCATCGCGGGACTTACGGCCTTCTACATGTTCCGGCTCTATTACGGTATTTTCTGGGGCGCGGAGAACCGCGAACTGCATGCGGCGCACAAGCCGCACGAGGCTCCGCTGACGATGACCCTGCCGCTGGTGTTTCTGGCGGCGGTGACCTGCGTGGCGGGATTCATCCCCTTCGGGGAGTTCGTGTCGAGCGACGGCGCGCCCTATGTCATCCATATCGACCGGAGCGTTGCCGCCGTGAGCCTCTGCGTCGCCGCTGCGGCCATCGCGCTGGCGGCGTGGATGTACGCCCGCGACCGGCAGCCCGTGGCCGACAGGCTGGCCGCGACGTTCAGCGGCCTGCACCGCGCGGCCTATCGCCGGTTCTACATCGACGAGGTCTACCAGTTCATCACCCACCGGGTGATTTTCGCCTGCATCTCGACGCCCATTGCGTGGTTCGACCGCCATGTGGTCGACGGCTTTATGAATCTCCTCGCCTGGGGCGCCAACGGCGCCGCCTGGCTCATCCGCGACATGCAGAGCGGCAGCGTGCAGCGTTACTGCATCTGGTTCCTCGGCGGTGCGCTGGGCCTCACGATCCTGATTCTTCTAATCTGTTAATCCGAACGAGTTATGAATATACTATCTCTGTTTCCCGCCGTTCCGCTCGTGATGATGCTGGGTCTGTGGCTCTCGAAGTCCACGCGGCAGATTCACACGGTGATGGTCGCAGGCTCTTCGCTGCTCGTGGCGCTGGCCGTCGTGCTCGTGGTGCAGTACCTCGGGCTGCGCGGCGCGGGCGAGACGGCGCAGATGCTCTTCACCGAAAGCCGCGTCTGGTATGCGCCGCTCAACATCCACTACGCCGTGGGCGTCGACGGCATTTCGGTGGCAATGCTCCTGCTGTCGGCCGTCATCGTCTTCACGGGCACGTTCGCCTCGTGGCAGATGAAGACCGACGTCAAAGCCTACTTCCTCTGGTTCTGCCTGTTGAGCGTGGGGGTGTTCGGGTTCTTCATTTCGGTCGACCTCTTCACGATGTTCCTGTTCTACGAGGTGGCGCTGATCCCGATGTACCTGCTGATCGGCGTCTGGGGCAGCGGGCGCAAGGAATACGCCGCCATGAAACTGACGCTGATGCTCATGGGCGGTTCGGCGTTGCTGCTGATCGGCATTCTGGGCATCTACTTCGGTGCGGGCGCCACGACGATGAACATTCAGGAGATCGCCGCGCTGAACAACATTCCCGTTGCCCAGCAGCGCATCTGGTTCCCGCTGGTGTTCGTGGGTTTCGGCGTGCTGGGCGCGCTGTTCCCGTTCCATACGTGGAGCCCCGACGGCCACGCCTCGGCCCCGACGGCCGTGTCGATGCTCCACGCCGGGGTGCTGATGAAGCTGGGCGGATACGGCTGTTTCCGGGTTGCTATGTATCTTTTACCCGAAGCGGCGCATGAATTGAGCTGGGTATTTATCATCCTGACAACGATTTCCGTCGTCTACGGCGCCTTCTCGGCCTGCGTGCAGACCGACCTCAAGTACATCAACGCCTACTCCTCGGTGTCGCACTGCGGACTGGTGCTGTTCGCCGTTTTGATGATGAACACCACGGCCGGTACGGGCGCCGTGCTCCAGATGTTGAGCCACGGCCTGATGACGGCCCTCTTCTTCGCGCTGATCGGCATGATCTACGGCCGCACCCACACGCGGGACATCCGCCAGCTGGGCGGGCTGATGAAGGTGATGCCGTTCCTCGCGGTCGGGTATGTGATCGCGGGTCTGGCCAACCTCGGGCTGCCGGGCCTGAGCGGCTTCGTGGCCGAAATGACCATCTTCAACGGCGCGTTTATGAACGCCGACACGTTCCACCGCGTGGTGACCGTCATCGCCTGCACGTCGATCGTCATCACGGCGGTCTACATCCTGCGCGTCGTCGGGAAAATCCTCTACGGCACGTGCGACAATCCCGAGCACCTGAAGCTTTCGGACGCCACGTGGGACGAGCGGCTGTCGGTCGTCTGCCTCGTCGTCGCCATCGCCGGCATAGGTCTGGCGCCGCTGTGGGTGAGCGACATGATCCGCGGCAGCGTCGCGAAGATCATTGCACATATTTTGAGTTAAGCGACTATGGATTACACCTCGATATTTACGCTGATGCGGGCCGAAGTGACCCTCACGGCGATTCTCGTCTTCGTGTTCCTCTACGACCTCATGGCCGGGGAGCGCGCACGCCGCCGCTTTTCGGCCGTGGTCTGCTGCCTGATGGTCGTGCAGGTGGTTGTGAACCTTGTTCCGGCTGCGGGGGGCGAACTCTTCGGCGGCATGTTCTGCCATACGCCGATGGACGGCATCGTCAAAAGCATGCTCTCCGTCGGGGCGCTGATCGTCTTCCTGCAGTCCGACACGTGGCTGCGCCGCGAGGACACGCGCCACAAGCAGGGCGAATTCTACATCCTGACCCTCTCGACGCTGCTGGGCATGTATTTTATGATCGGCGCGGGCAACTTCCTGCTGTTCTTCATCGGTCTGGAGCTGGCTTCGGTCCCGATGGCCTGTCTGGTGGCCTTCGACAAATACAAACGCTATTCGGCCGAGGCGGGGGCCAAATACATCCTCTGCGCGCTGTTCTCGAGCGGACTGATGCTCTACGGCATCTCGTTCCTCTACGGAACGACCGGGACGCTCTATTTCGGCGACATGGCCGCCCGCATCGACGGTTCGCCGTTGCAGGTGATGGCCCTGGTCTTCTTCCTCTCGGGGCTTGGCTTCAAGATTTCGCTCGTGCCCTTCCACCTCTGGACGGCGGACGCCTACCAGGGCGCGCCGACGAACGTGACCGCCTATCTTTCGGTGGTCTCGAAGGGCGCTGCGGCGTTCGTGCTGCTGACGGTGCTCGTGAAGGTGTTCGCCCCGATGACCGAACAGTGGCAGACGCTGCTCTGGATCGTGACGGTGTCGAGCATCACCGTTGCGAACCTCTTCGCCATCCGGCAGAAGGACCTCAAGCGTTTCATGGCCTTCTCGTCCATCTCGCAGGCCGGATACATCATGCTGGCCGTCATCGGCGGCAGCGCCATCGGCATGACCTCGCTGGTCTTTTACGTGCTGGTCTACATGGCCGCCAACCTCGCGGTGTTCGGCGTGCTGTCCGCCGTCGAGCAGCACAGCGGCGGCAGGGTCTCGCTGGAGGACTACAACGGGTTTTCCCGCACTAATCCCCGCCTGGCGCTGCTGATGACCCTGGCGTTGTTCTCGCTGGCGGGAATCCCGCCCTTCGCCGGGTTCTTCTCGAAATTCTTCGTCTTCGCCGCGGCTTTCAGTGGCGGATTCCACCTGCTGGTCTTCATCGCGCTGGTCAACACGGTCGTGTCGCTCTATTACTACCTGTTGATCGTCAAGGCGATGTACATTATGCCCGGCGACGCGCCGATCGCGGCGTTCCGCAGCGACCGTTACACGCGCGTCAGCCTCGCGCTCTGCATGGCAGGCGTCCTGCTGCTGGGCATCGTCAGCGCGGTTTACGACGGCATCAACGCCTTTGCGTTCGGGCTTTGACCCGGCGGGATATGCAGATGCGGGGCGCGGGAGACCGTGCCCCGCATTTTTTCGTGCGGGTGCGATTGGGGTTTGCGGGCCTGCCGCCGGGGTGCGTTATCGCCGCTTTTCCAGGGCGAGCAGCCGTTCCTTGATGTCGAGCCCTCCGGCGTAGCCCGTGAGCTTGCCGTCGTAACCCAGGACGCGGTGGCAGGGAATGACGATGACGATGGGGTTGCGGTTGTTGGCCATGCCGACGGCGCGGAACGATTTGTTGTGGCCGATCTGCATGGCGATATGTCCGTAGGTGCGGGTTTCGCCGTAGGGGATGGTTTGCAACGCCTGCCAGACAGATTGCTGGAAGGGCGTTCCGGCGGGTGCGAGCGGCAGCGAGAAGTCGCGGCGCGTGCCGGCGAAATACTCCCGGAGCTGCGCCGCCGCCTTCAGCAGCAGGGGTGTGGCGGCGGTTTCGGGGACGGCCGCGGAGCCTTCCGGAACTGTCGTGCCGAAACGGATCTGCGTCACAGCCTCGCCCGTAGCCGTGATCGTCACGGGGCCGACGGGCGTTTCGTGTTGCAATGTGTACGTCATAAATTCTTCAGAGTGTAGTCGATCATCTTTTGTCTTATGTGTGCCGTTGCGTCGGGCAACATCGAATGGTTCTGGTCGGGGTACACCATCATGTCGTACTGTTTGCCGGCGCGGTTGAGCGCCCGGGTCATCTCGACGGTGTTCTGGAAATGGACGTTATCGTCGGCCGTGCCGTGGATGATCAGCAGCCGCGTGCGCCGGTCGTCGAGCATCCGCGCGAAATTGATCGGCGAATTGTCGTCGTAGCCTGCGGCGTTGTACTGCGGAAGGTTGTTGTAGATCTCGGTGTAGATCGTGTCGTAATAACGCCACGAGGTGACGGGAGCCACGGCGATGGCCATTTTGAACAGCCCGAGGCCCTTCATCGCACAGCTCAGGGCCATGAATCCGCCGTAGGACCAGCCGTAGATGCCGATGCGCGCAGGGTCGACCCAGGGCTGCGCCGCCATGTGGCGGGCGGTCGAAAGCTGGTCCTCGACCTCCAGCGCCCCCAGGCGTCCGTAGGTGAGTTTCTTGAACTTTTCGCCCCGGAATCCCGCGCCGCGGCCGTCGGCGCAGACCACGATGTAGCCTTTGTCGGCGAGGGCGTCCTCCCAGTCCAGCGACCAGCGGTCGCGCACGGACTGCGAGCCGGGACCCGAATACTGGGTCAGCAATACGGGGTAACGCTGCGAGGGATCGAAGCCGCGGGGCTTGACCATATAGGCGTTGAGCGTGTCGCCGCGCTCGGTCGTGAAGGTGAAGAACTCCTTCACGGGGCGGTCGGCGGCGGCCAGTTCTTCGCGCAGGCGGCGACTGTCGGCCAGCGTGCGGACGGGTTTCCCGGCGGCGTCGCAGACCTCCGTGACGTTGGGGGTCGAGGCGTTGGAAAAGGTGGTGATGAAGTATTTCATCCCGGCGCTCGGGGCTGCGGTGTAGTAGCCCTCGCCCGTGGTGAGACGCTGTTTGTCCTTGCCGTCGAGGCGCACGCTGTACAGGTTGCGGCGCAGCGGCGAGGTCTCGGTCGAGAGGAACCACACGCGCCTGCCGTCGGTTCCCACAACCTGGGTCACCTCCCACGGGCCTTTGGTCACCTGTTCGAGGATGCCCCGGCGGAGGCTGTACAGGTAGAGGTGCATGAAGCCCGTGTGGCTCTCCTGCCGCACGAGGAAACGGTCGCGGTCGACGAAGGTCACGGTCCCGTCGTCCACGCGCTCGACATATTGCTGCGCCCGCTCCTCGTAGACCGTGCGCTGCGCTCCGTGGGGTTCGCAGACGATCATCTCGAAGGTGTTCTGGCGGCGGTTGAGGCGGTAGTACCACGGCCGTCCGTCGGGCGTCCAGCCGATGCGGGGAATGTACTGGTCGGTCTCCTCGCCCGTGTCGATGCGCTCCCTGGCGCCGGTCTCGAGGTCGGCGATCCAGAGCTGGACCACGGAGTTGCGCTCCCCGGCCTTGGGGTATTTGAATGAATAGGCCCTGTTGTAGAGTTTGCCGTCGAAGCGCATCATCTCCATCAGCGGCACTTCGCTCTCGTCGAAACGCAGGTAGGCGATGCGGCGGCTGTCGGGCGAGAAGGCGTAGGCCCGCGTTGCGCCGAACTCCTCCTCGTAGACCCAGTCGGTCGTGCCGTTGATCACCTCGTTCCACGCCCCGTCGTCGGTGATGCGGCGCGTGGTCTGGGAGGCGATGTCGTAGACGTAGAGATCGTTGCGGTCCGAGTAGGCGATCTTCTGCCCGTCGGGCGAGAAGGAGGCGTCGCGCGGCGCTTCGGCGTCGCGCAGGACGGGGCGCACGGCGTTGTCGCGCACGAGTGAATAGCTGGTGGTGTACGAATGGCGGTAGATCGGCTTGCGGCCCGAGGCAATGAGGATCGACCGCTCGTCGGGCGAGAAGGCGTAGTCGGTGATGACGAGGTTCGGCGCGGGCGCGGGGAGCATGCTCTCGCCGGGAGCCGCGGAGGCGTAGCTGTAACGGACGATGTCGTTCGATTCGAGCGTGGTGTAGTGTTCGCCGTCGGCCATCGAGCGGATGCCGCGCACCGATTCGTTCAGCCCCCGCAGCCGGGCGATTTCGGCGTATTCGTTCTGGGCGCGGACGCTGCCCGTCAGGAGCGCCGCTGCGGTTATTAGCGGGAAAAGAATGGTTTTCAAGAGAAAATGACGTGTTGAAAGTTGTGTTCGATGCGTGGGGCGCGGTACGGCAAGTTCCCTCCGGAGGAGGGGTTCGGGGAAGGGCCGGATTTACGGCGTGCCGCTAAAGCGGCGATCATGTGCCGCAACGGCGGTTGCGGCACGCGGGACCCGGTGAAAATCGGAAGCCCCTCCCGTGTTCGGCCCGTTAAATGTCCTCTACGTCGAAGTCGTAGCCGAGGCGTTTGCCCGTCACGAACTTCGAGTTGTCCATCTTGGTGTTGAACTGGTCCACCGTCACGCGTTTGTTCTCCTCGTAGGGCGGCATCAGCAGGTCGAAGTTCAGCGCGAAGCCGATCGCCGATTCGAGAATCGCGACCAGCGCCTCCTGGCCGATCTCCGACTTGCCGAAATCCATCGCCCGCATCGAGTTCTGCTGCTTGCCTTCGGCGAAGTAGCGGCGTTCGCGGTTGATGAAGATGCGGCCGATCAGGTAGCCTTCGTCGGCGTTGCGGTTGAATTTGAACGAGTCGGACAGGAAGTTGTAGATGTTGATAAGTCCGCAGTAGGAGTTGTCGCGGTCGGCCTGCACGTAGGGGTTTTGCCAGATGAGGTGGTCGGAGCCGAACTCGAAGACGTCGGTGTGCATCTGGAAGATTAGGATGTCGTTGGCTACCTGCAACTGGGCCTCGAACTTGCCGCGGTCGCGGTATTCGAGCCTCACGCGGCGGTCGAGTTTGCCGTCCAGTTCGTCGTCCATCTCCGAGGCCATCTCCAGCAGCGTCTCCTTCAGGGAGTTGAACGCTCCGAAGGTGTTGTCGAAAACCCGTTGTTTGAGTGTCGACTTGCGGATGATGGTGTCGAGAATCTGTGCTCTCAGCGGGGTTGTTTCCATGGTATGTAGGTTTTATTTTATGCGTATTTCGCGTCCTGCGGCCAGCTCCTCGTCCTTGCGGAGCTTGTTGAGTTTCTCGATCGACCGCGTGCGGATGGCGTAGGACTGGCCCACGGAGTAGGCCGTTTCGCCCTGGCGGCAGATGTGGTGCCGGGAGTTGCCCTCCCAGCGTTTCCGCTTGCGTTCGATGTAGACCGCCTCGCCCGGCACCGGCTGGGCCTTCTTGTCCTTCAGATCGTTGAATTTGCGCAGGTTGCGCGGCGAGAGGCGGAACTTCCGCCCGATGTTCTCGAACGTGTCGTTCTCCTTGGCCAGCACGTAGTGCACGCCGTTGGTGACGTAGACGTTGTAACCCTGGTGGGCGTTGATCGTCACGCGGTAGTTGTCCGGGTCGACGGCCCCCTCGGTCCGGGCCAGTTCCTCCACGCTGCTCTGCGACGAGAACCACTCTTCGGGGTCGCGTTTCAGGCCGTAGCGCGAGGCGTAGAGCCGTGCGCCGTCGGGCCGGTCGAGCAGGAAGAGCTGGTTCTCCTCGATGATGCGGATGAGCCGCTGCGCGTAGTCGGGGGCCGTGGCGTAGCCCGCGGCCTTGAGACCCCGCGCCCAGCTCTTGTAATCGTCGGAGGAGTAGGCGAACAGCGAGTCGTAGCGGGGCTGCGAGTCGAGGAATTCGGCGTGGTCCCGGTACGACGCCTCGACCGAGGGGTAGGAGCGGAAGCATTCGCCCTTGGCGTCGTCGTCGTGGTAGACCTTGTCGCCCGTCCAGTTGCGCTTGCACTTGATGCCGAAGTGGTTGTTCGACTTCATCGACAGCAGGCTGTTGCCGCAGTCCGATTCGAGGATTCCCTGCGCCATGGTGATGCTCGCGGGGATTCCGTAGCGCTCCATGTGGGCGATGGCGATGGGCATGTAGCGGCTGATGTACTCTTCGCGCGTCTGGCGCACCTGCGCCCCGAGCTGCACGGAGATGCAGAGGAGGATTCCGGAGAGGAGTATTGCTTTTTTGGAAAAAGTCATTATCTTTGTTTAATCGTTACCGACAAAGGTATGATTTTCCGGTGAAAAATCCAATAATACTATAAAACCGCAAGCTATGTTTACCGAAAACGCGAATCGTATTTTCAACCGGTCCATCGAGGAGTATCACCGCTGGGACGATGTGGACCATCCCATCGACAATCCCTACGCGCCGGGCACGATCGACCATTTGCTCTACCACAAGAACTGGATCGACACGGTGCAGTGGCACTTGGAGGACATTATCCGCGACCCGGCCATCGACCCCGCGGAGGCGCTTCTCATCAAGCGCCGCATCGACAAATCGAATCAGGACCGTACGGACATGGTGGAGTACGTGGACTCCTACCTGCTGGACAAATACAAGGACGTAACGCCTGCCGAAGGCGCCCGGCTCAACACCGAGACCCCGGCGTGGGCCATCGACCGCCTGTCGATCCTCGCCCTGAAGATTTACCACATGGCGCGCGAGGCGGAGCGTACGGACGTGGACGACGCGCATCGCGCGGCCTGCCGGAAGAAGCTGGACGTGCTGCTCGCGCAGCAGGTCGACCTTTCGCAGGCCATCGAAGAGCTGATCGAGGACATCGAGGCGGGCCGCAAGTACATGAAGACCTACAAACAGATGAAAATGTACAACGACCCGGCACTGAATCCGGTGCTCTATGGGCAGAAAAAATAGCGTGGGGACGGCGAACGGCCTCCCGAACGGGGAACGAGCGGGCGGTGCGGCGGCCGGGAGCGGCGCGCCGGTTCCGTGTCACCTGCTGGTGATGCGCACCTCGGCGATGGGCGACGTGGCGATGCTGCCGCATGCGCTCCGTGCGCTGACGGCCGCTTATCCCGATCTGCGGGTCACGGTGGCCACGCAGGCCATGTTCAGGCCCTTTTTCGCAGGGCTGGATGTCGGGTTTCTCGACGTCGATGTAAAAGGCGCCCATCACTCCCTGGCGGGAATGTGGCGGCTGGCCGCCCAGGCCCGGAGGCTGGGCGTGGACGCCGTGGCCGACGTGCACGACGTGCTGCGCTCGAAGGCGTTCCGCCTCGCGATGCGTCTGCACGGCGTTCCGGCGGCGCATATCGACAAGGGGCGCGCCGGGAAACGGGCGTTCATCCGCTGCGGCGGCCGCGGCATGGAGCCGTTGCGCCACACGGTGCTGCGCTACTGCGACGTTTTCCGGAAGCTGGGATTCGTGCTGGACGACCCTGCGCCCGCCGTGCGCCGGGACCGCCCCAATCCCTTCGGGGAGAAACACGGCGTGTGGGTGGGCTTCGCACCCTTCTCCGCACACCGGGGCAAGACCTATCCCGAGGAGCAGAGCCGCGAACTCGTGCGGATGCTCTCGGAGCGTTACGGGCGGGTTTTCATCCACGGAGGCGGAGGCGCCGAACAGGCGTTCGCCGAGGAGATGGAACGCACGTATCCCAACGTCACGGCCTTGTACGGCAAGGTCCGTTTCGCCGGGGAGATGGACCTCATCGCCAACCTGGACTGCGTGGTGACGATGGATTCGCTGGTGATGCACCTGGCGTCGCTCGTCGCGACGCCCGTGGTGTCGGTATGGGGCGCGACGCATCCCGGGCTGGGTTTTCTGGGCTACGGGGTTTCGTCCGGGAACGTTTTGCAGGCCGACATGGCGTGCCGTCCCTGCTCGGTCTTCGGCAACAAGCCCTGCCGCTACGGCGACTACCGCTGCCTGAAAGCCGTTACGCCCGAAATGGCGGCCCGGCGGGTGGCCGAAATCACCGGCAGCTTGCCGGAATGTTCCGGAAACGGATAAACCGATTGAATCCATAATCCGTTCGGGGATGACCTTACGGAGCGATCGGACGGGAACCGGAGGCCTGCTTTCAGCCCCGGTTCCCGTCCGGAGTTTTATTTCGCCTTATTCACCGCTCCGGTTCTGGGGGCCGTGTTTCATTTCCGTGAAATTGCATTTTCGGTTACGTAGAGGGTTCGCCTCATTCGTACTTATTATAACCGACCTGATGAACTTATGAAGAAACTTCTTTTTTACCTGCTGATTTTCACCTTGTTTGCGGCCGCCGCCGGCTGCTCTTCCGGCAAGGACGACGACGGAAATCCCGATGTCAGATTCTATGCAGTTCCGGCTTCGCTGAATTTCGAGGCCGGGAAAACGACCTTGCAGCTGAGCATCTCGACGACGGGGCATTGGACGATCGTGTGCGACGACGAGTGGCTGGAAGCCGTTCCGGCGGAAGGCACGGGGAGTGCGAAGGTCGGAATCACCGCGCAGGCGAATCCTTTGGCGCAGCAGCGCACCTCGTCGCTGACGATCGCATACGGCGGTGCGGAACCGGCCGTCGTGCCCGTCACCCAAAAGGTCTCCGGGGAGGAGTCGGTCGACCTGTTCGGCTCGACCGACGAGATGAAAGCCTACCTGAAAGCGCGCGTTGAAGCCTGCAATTACGCCGAGTCGGTGACGACGACCGCCGGAGGGGTGCTGAAGTTCGGCTTCAAGGGCGCCGCGACGCGGGGCGTTCGGAAAGAGGCGATTCCCTTCTTTACGGTGAACGGCGGCGGTTACTGGGCGGCCGACGGCGTTGCGACGCCGGTGAAAGCCGACGCGGAGGCCCTGCGGGGCGGGGCGTCGCCCGCGGTGACGCTGACGGCCGGCGGAACGATCGCTTTCGAGGGGGCCGACACGGGCACGGCCGCTCCTGCGGACGGAGCCGTTGCGCTGCGCTGCGTGCTCGACACGGGGAAATACGTCTGCTTCGTCTTCGCCGACGGCGAGGTGATCCGGATCGGGAGCGAGCTTAACGGCTCGTTCAACCCGCCGCTGCCGGCGGGAGGCAAATCCCTCAAGATACTTTTTATCGGCAACAGTTTTACGGTCGATGCCACGGAGCATCTGCCGGGCATGTTGAAAAGCGCCGGAATCACCCATGTCCGGATGGTGCGGGCCTATCACGGCGGCTATAAGCTGCCCGAATTTTTCGAGAACTATGCCGCACCGGACATCTGCACCTATTATTACTGCGAGCCGGGAGCGACGAAGTGGGAGAACGAAGGGACGCTGAACCGTTCGCTCAAGAGCATCGTCGAGTCGGATACGTGGGACATCGTGACGTTGCAGGAGCACACCGGTTCGTACTATGCGTGGGAGTGGGACGAGACCGAGCGGGGCGCGATTTCCGGACTTTGCGACTACATCCAGCAGGCGCAGCCCCTCGACCGGCCCACGATCGGCTACATCATGGCCCAGGCCTACGGAGCCTACCACTCCCATTATCCGAAGTATTTCGCCAACCAGCAGGCGATGTTCGAGGCGATCGTGGCCCAGGTGCGGAAGATCACCGCCCAGACCTGCATCGACATCGTGATCCCCTCGGGAACGTCGCTCCAGAACCTGCGGACCTCGTCGCTGAACAGGGACAACGGGATGGACCTCACGCGCGACTCCTACCATATGGACTACGGAATCAGCCGTTACGCGGCCGCCGCGACGGTGTTCCGGACGCTCGTCACGCCCTGCACGGGCGTCAGCGTCGAGGGAAACGGCTACCGCTATTCGACCTCCAGCACCTCGACGACGGGTTATTCGACGCCGGTTACCGACGCCAACGCCCCGGTGGCGATCCGGGCGGCGCTGGAGGCCTGCCGGACGCCCTATGCGGTTACGGACATGAGCAAATACTGACGGGCATGCAGAATCGTTTACGGGATTCGGAGCTTGTCGTGATGATGCGCGGCGGCGACAAGGCAGCCTTCGGAGTGCTTTTCGACCGCTACTACGACCTGCTGCACACCTTCGCCAGGCATATCGTCAAGGACTCTTCCGTGGCGGAGGACATCATCCAGAACGTCTTCGTCAAAATGTGGATGCGCAAGGAGCAGGTCAATCCCGAACTGTCGGTGCGCAACTACCTGCTGGTCGCCACGCGCAACGAACTTTTCGACTACATGCGGCTGCGGTACAACATGCTGCGCAGCGACATCAACGATGCGATGCTCAACGTCGCCGACGGCGATACGGACATTTACGACTACGTGGACGTGCGCGAACGGGTCGGGTTCATCGACTCGGTGATGCGTTCGATGCCCGACAAGCGGCGCGAGATATTCGCCATGCGCTACGACCGCAACATGACCAATGCCGAGATCGCCCGGGCGCTGAACCTCTCGATCCGCACGGTCGAAAAGCACGTCGACCTGGCGATCAAGCAGATCCGCAAGACGATCTCCGTCGTGACGCTCTTTTTTGTGCTGTTCTTCTGAAAACAAGACGAAACCTATGGATACCAAGAAAAATATGTCGCGTGAACAGCTGCTTGCCTACATGCGGGACAACTGCACGGAAGCCGAGGCGCAGCAGGTGCGCATGTGGCTGCGGGAGCGGCTGAAGGACCCGGGGCTGGACCAGCTGTTCAGCGACCTGCTGGACGCTACCGAGACCGAGTACGATCCCGAGGGCAAGGAGCGCGTGCGGCGTAAGCTGGACTCGATCCTCGCGGCATGCCCCGCCCCGAATTCCCCCCCCCGCAGCGGTAACCTCCGGCGGTGGCGGTGGTCCCTCCGTATAATCGAATACGCCGCCGCCGTTGCCGCCGTCGTTCTGGCGCTCCATTACAGGCATCAGGCCAACACCCCGCGCGAGTGGGTGGAGGTCTATGCCGGCATGGGCGAGCGCCGCGAGATCGTGCTGCCCGACAGCACGCACGTGTGGCTCAACGCCGGTACGAAACTCATCTATCCCAAGCAGTTCAACCGCTCGATGAGGCAGGTCTACCTGTCGGGCGAGATGTTCGCCGACGTCCGCCGCGACGAGGACCGCCCGTTCATCGTCTCCGCCGACCGGCTGGAGGTGAAGGTGCTCGGCACGCAGTTCAACCTCAAATCCTATCAGGAGGACGCCAAGTCGGAGGTGAGTCTGGTGCGCGGCAAGGTGTCGGTAGGCATCAAGGCGTCGAAGATGAACGGGAAACTCACCCTCGCGCCCGGAGACATCCTCCGTTTCAACAAGACCAACAATCACATCGACTTCCTCAATTTCGATCCCGATTCCTATGCGAACTGGATCGACAACAACAACTTCTTCTTCGTGGAGCAGACCCTGGGCGACATCGTCGCCGACCTGCGCCGCCACTTCGCCGTCGAGATCGTCGTCACGGACAAATCGCTGTGCGACGAGACCTACTACGCCTCGTTCGTCAACGAGGAGTCGCTCGACGAAATCCTCGATGCGCTCAACAAGGACCGCCTTTTCTCGGTGCGCAGGGAAGCCGAGGTATATTACATATCGCCACCCCTAAAATAACCATATCATGTAGTACACAGAACGAACGGAATCTTTAATGACCTATTTCTCAAAACTTCAAATCTTAACGTAATGAATAAACTTTTACCTTCCGTCAAAAGTTTGATCACGCTTGCCGCACTTCTGTGCTTCCTGTTCCAGGCCTCCGCGGCCTCGGCCCAGAAGGTGAGCCTGTCGGTCCGCAATGCGACCGTCAAGGCGGCGATCGAACGCCTGCAAAAGGATTACGGCTACTCGTTCGTCATCAAGACGAAGGATGCCGATGTGAACAAGAAGATCACCCTCGATGTCAAAAACGAGGAGATCGGCGCGGTCGTCGGGAAGATGTTCGCCGGACAGAACGTCGTGAGCAGCGTCGAGGGCAAGATGATCGCCATCATGTCCGCCCCCGCGAAGCGGGACGCCGCGGCCCGCGCTTCGGCCAATGCCGTCGTGAAGGGCGTCGTGAAAGACAGCGCCGGGAATCCGATCACCGGCGCCACGGTGATCGTCGACGGCACGACGATCGGCGCCACCACCGACCTCGACGGCTCGTTCTCCGTACGGATCGGGGCGCGCACGGATGTCCGCCTGATCGTCTCCTACCTCGGCCTGAAGACCAGGGAGGTTGCGGTGGACGATCCGGCACGGTTCTATGAGGTCCGGCTCGAAAACGACAACATGGCCCTCGACGAGGTGGTCGTGGTCGGTTACGGCACGCAGCGCCGCAGCCTGGTGACCAACGCCATCAGCCAGTTCAAGCCCACCGAGGAGAACATGCGCAGCGTGATGTCGCCCTCGGAACTCCTTCAGGGCCGCATCGCCGGCGTGTCGATCTCGACCAGTTCGGGTAACCTCGGCTCGGCCGAGAAGATGAGCATCCGCGGTTCGTCGTCGCTCAGCGCCAGCAACGAGCCGCTTTACGTGATCGACGGCATTCCGCTGTCGAACAACTCGGCGTCGCTCTATTCGTTCGGCGAGAACATGAGTTCGCTGGCGACGCTCAACCTCACGGACATCGAGTCGATCGAGGTGCTGAAGGACGCCGCTTCGGCCGCGATCTACGGCTCGCGCGCCACCAACGGCGTCGTGCTGATCACCACCAAGCAGGGCCGCGAGGGCAAATCGGAGGTCAAGGTCAACTACGGCTTCAGCATCACGCAGTTTCCCAACACCGGGCGCCGCGAATACGTCGGTTCGAAGCAGTACGTCGAGGTCTTCAACGAGGGCGTCGACAACTACAACCGCCAGAACGGCTTCACGGTCAACAGCTCGGGATATGTCAAGCCCATCCGCAATCCCTACGGAGACATGCCCGACACCGACTGGCTCGACCTGATCACCCGGCTCGGGCAGTCGCACTACCTCGACCTGTCGTTTTCGGGCGGCAACGCCAAGACCAAATACTACCTTTCGGGCAGCTACAACTACCAGGAGGGCGTCATCAAGACGAACGACATCTCGAAGGTCAACCTCAAGTCGAACATCAACCACGAAATGTTCAAATGGCTGAAGGTGGGCGCCAACATCAGCGGCAACTACCTGCACAACAACCGTATCCCGGGAGCCGATCTCGGATCGACGATCATCGGACGCGCCGTGCAGCAGCGTCCCTTCGACCGTCCCTACAAACCCAACGGCGGCTATTACACGGGCGGAACCGACGAACTGCTGCTGCACAATGCCGTGCAGATTCTCTCCGAGGAGACCTCCTATACGGACAACTACCGCTTCATCGGTTCGTTCTGGGCCGAGGCGCAGATCATCAAGGGCCTGACGGTCAGGGCGTCGTACAACAACGACTCGGCCTACACCTACGACTACATCTATTACAATCAGAACCACCCCTATGCTGCCGACAAGGGCCGCATCCTGGACCGGAACCGGTTCGTGATGACCAACACGATCGACCTCTACGCCAACTATAACCGCAAGATCGGCGAAGATTTCGAACTCGGGGCCATGGTGGGTCACTCGTTCCTCAAGACCAGGAGCCGCACGTCGTACATTGATGCGCAGAACTATCCCTCGCCGGCGTTCGACGTGGCGAGCGTGGCCGCCAACATCGTCGATGCCAGCGCCGGACTGTCGGAATATGCCATCGAATCCTATTTCGCCCGTTTGAGCCTCGCCTACAAGGACCGTTACGTGGTCAATGCCACGATCCGTACCGACGGTTCGTCGCGCTTCGCGCCCGACTGCCGCTGGGGCTGGTTCCCCTCGGTGTCGGTCGGCTGGAACGTCTCGAACGAGTCGTTCTGGAACGCCGAGAAGACCGACCTGAAGATCCGCGCCAGCTACGGCCGCACGGGTAACCAGGACGGAATCAGCAACTACGGCTGGCAGGCCCTGATCAGCGGCGGCGTCAACTACGGCGGCCAGAGCGGCATCGCCATTTCGTCGAGCGGCAACGACCGTCTGACGTGGGAGACCGCCGACCAGTACAACGCCGGATTCGACCTGAGCTTCCTGGGCGGCAAGATCAACATGATCGCCGACGTTTACCTGAAGAACACGAACAACCTGCTCTACTCGAAGCCCGTGCACGCCACGACGGGCGAGACCTCGATCTTGAGCAACATCGGGTCGATGCGCAACAAGGGTGTCGAGTTCACGATCAACACCCACCTCAATCTGGGCAAGGTGCTGTGGAGTTCGTCGTTCAACATCGCCCGCAATGTCAACAAGCTGACGTCGCTGCTCGAAGACGACCTGCTGTCGATCGGCGCCAACCGCGCGCTGAAACTCGGCCGGACGGTGGGTTCGTGGTACATCTTCCGCACGGACGGCATCTACCAGTACGACGGCGAGGTGCCGCAGGCGCTCTACGACAAGGGCGTGCGCGCCGGCGACGTCAAGTACTGGGACCGCAACGGCGACGGGAACATCACGGACGACGACCGTATCGTCACGGGCAACCCCAACCCCAAATTCTCGGGCGGCTGGAACAACACCTTCAAGTACAAAGGGCTGGAATTGAGCCTCTTCTTTACGTACAGCTACGGAAACGACGTGTATGCGTCGTGGATGATCCCCGGCTCCAAGCCCGGCCATACCCGCTCGCTGCTGAAAGCCTATGCCGACAACCGCTGGACGGGACCCGGCACGTCGGACAAATACCCGCGCGCGATCTACTCGTACAGCGGCTGGAACGGCAAGAACTCGACGATGTACCTGACCGACGGTTCGTTCATCCGCCTGCGCTCGGTGACGCTGGGATACACCTTCCCGCAGCGGCTGGTTTCGAAAATCCACCTCAAGGGACTCCGGGTCTATGCCCAGGGCGACAACGTCTTCCTCTGCTCGCGCTATCCCGGCTGGGACCCCGAGACGAGCGTCAATCTCGATCCGCGCTTCTACGGCGAGGATAACGACGGCGTTCCCCAGCCGCGCATCTTCAAGTTAGGCGTAAACATCACTTTCTAAATCCGACAATCATGAAATCGTTGCATAAAATCATCTTGTTTGCCCTGCTGCCCCTGATGGGTGCTTGCAGCGGCATGCTCGACATCGAGCCGCATTCGGCGGTCTCCCCGACGGTGGTCGGCTCCGACGACATCGAGGCGCTGCGCATCGGAATGTACAATAAGGTTCAGGAGGGACCTACCTACTACTCCTACATCGCGTTCGACCTCTTCGGCGGTGAGCTGATGACCAGCACGGGCCGCCCGATCGACCTGATCAACTCGCTTTCCAATGCGCTGCATACGTTTGTCAGCAGCCAGTGGAACGGCTACTACAAGGCGCTTTTGCAGGTGAACAACGTCATGTCGATCGCCGAGGGGCTGGCCGACAGCCCCACGCGGAACCGGGTGCTGGGCGAGTGCCGCTATTTCCGGGCGTATATTTACCTCTGTCTGGTGACCCGCTTCGGCGACGTGCCCGTCCTGCGGCAGAACACCCAGGCCAAGGTTTCGCGCGACCCGGCCTCGATGGCCTGGGAACTGGTCGAGGAGGACCTCGACGCGGCTTCGGGCTTCCTGAACGGGTTGAGCGCCGACAGTTTCTACTACGTGTCGCCCGCCGCCGTGACGGCCCTGAAAGCGCGCGTGAAACTCTATCTGGGCAAGAAGGGAGAGGCCAAGGAGCTGGCCGAGAGCCTGATCGCCAATCCGAACTACGCACTCGACGACTTCGACAAGATTTTCCGCTCGAAGGCCAACAAGGAGGTGATCTTCGCCTTCTCGTGCCTGACCGAGGACGGTTCGTCGATCAAGATTTCCAACCAGTTCTACTCCTACAACCACCCCAACAAGGGCAGTTACAACTACCGTCCCGCGGGCGACGTGATGACGATGTACGCCGACAACGACCTGCGCAAGGAGGTGTCGATCACCACGCTCGACAACCTGAACTTCGTCAACAAATACCCCAGCGGGCAGACCGGGTCGGACCCCGTGGTGATTTCGCGTCTGGCCGAAATGTACCTGATCAGCGCCGAGGCGCAGGGGTTGAACGGAGGTCTGGATCGTCTCAACGAACTGCGGGAAAAGCGCGGCCTCGACAGGGTGAGTCCGGGGAACGAAGCCGATTTTCTCGACGCGGTGCTTCAGGAGCGCCGTCTGGAGTTCCTCGCCGAGGGTTTCCGCTGGTACGACCTCGTGCGGACCGGAAAGGCTACGCAGACGCTCGGCACGAAGGACTACCAGTGCCTGATGCCGCTTCCGAGCCGGGAGTTGCTTTACAATCCGAACCTCAAACCGAATAATCCGGGTTATTAGCGGGATTGTCCAATATGCATAAAACGATAAAACGATGAAAACATACAGATATATGATCGGAATGCTGTTGTGCGTGTGGCTGCTTGCTGCGTGCGACAATTCGAATGCTTTCGACGAATACGCCAAGTTCGACACGACCGCCCAGACGGCCTGGGGACAGAGCATCGTCGACGGATCGAACGGGTATGTGGCTCACGTGAAGAGCGACAGGACCTACAACCTGGCCGACGGCGTGGACGTGCTGGAGATGGCATTTCTGGCCGACGACGGACTGGCCATGCAGCTGTTCCTGTTCAAGATCGCCCTGAGCGACAAAATCACCCTGCGCACGACGCTCGCCGACGACAAGAACCAGGTGGGCACCGGCCAGACGATTATGAAGCAGCTCGAGGCGATGCAGAAGAACGGGAAGAAGGTCTTGGGCGGCACGAACGCCGACTTCTTCAATACGACCTACATCCCCTACGGCGTATGTTACCGCGACGGCGTGGCGGTGAAGACTTCGTTCAGCCGTACGGACTGCAACGTCTTCGTGATCACGAAGGACAACGAGGCCTGCTGCTTCACGGAGGAGGAGTACGCTCTTCACAAGGACATCGTCCGCGAAGCAGTCTGCGGCCTCGGCACGCTGCTGCTCAAGAACGGCGAGCAGCTGGACCAGAGCGGCAACACGATGCCGGTGGCGAACATGGAACCGCGTACGGCGATCGGCGTGTCGCAGGACGGCAAGGAGGTCTACCTGATGGTGGTCGACGGCCGTAACTTCTACTATTCGAACGGCGCCGACCTGCTGGACCTGATGAACCTGATGTCGGCCTGCGGAGCCTGCGACGCGCTCAACCTCGACGGCGGCGGCTCGTCGACCTTCATCGCTCGCGACGGCGCGGAGGGCGAACTCAAACTGCTGAACTGGCCGACCGACCAGGGCGGGGTCATGCGCAAGGTGGCGACCGGATTGGCGATTGTTGAACAATAAAAGACGGAACCGATGAAAACGATATTTCAATACCTGCTCCTGACGGCCGCATGCGCGGCGCTGGGAGCCTGCCAGGATTTTAGCGACGATACGGCCTTTACTCCCGAGACGCCCGAACTGTCGTTCGTGGAGACGAGCATCACCGCGGAGAAGGCCACCAAGGACTACGAACTTTCGATCAAATCGAACCTTCCGTGGCGCATCGAATGCGACAAGGACTGGGTGTCGTTCGATCCGTCGTACGGACAGGGCGACGCCACGATCACGGTGACCGTGGCCGCAAACCGTACGCTCGACGAACGCACGGCGACGATCTCGGCCTATGTCATCAAGGGCGAGAACGTCACGCTGCCCGTGACGCAGGCCGCTGCGAGCGCTTCGGACCTGGCGACGCACTACTATGTCAAGACCGACGGCTCGGCCGACAAGGACGGCCTGACATGGGAGACGGCGACCACGCTGGCCAACGCGATCGACCAGGCGATGAACGGCGATGTGATCCATGTGGCTGCGGGTTCCTACGTGCCTTCGGTTCCGCTGACGGGCATGAAGACCGCGCTGGACAACACGTTCGAAATCCACAGCAACTTCTCGATGATCGGCGGCTATCCGGCCGATGCGGCCGAGGGCGCCGTGGCTGATCCCGTGGCGAACGAGACGATTCTGGACGGCGACCACGCCGTATGCCACGTGGTTGCGGTGACGGCGGCCAAGATGAACGGCATGAAGGCTTCGCTCGACGGATTCACGATCAAGAACGGTTCGTCGCAGTTCAGTACGGTGGGCAGCACGACGATAGGCGGCGTGAAGTTCTACCAGAGTTACGGCGCGGGCATTTTCATCGGCAACGCGACGGTGGACATCCTCAACTGCAAGATCGTCGACAATACGGACATCCGCATGGGCGCCATCCGTGTCGACGCCGGAGCCGAGGCGTTGTTCGACAACTGCGTGGTTGCCGACAATGCGACCAAGTCGACGACGACGTACAACTGCGGCGGCCTGTGGGCCGACGGAGCCAAACTGCTGCGGATCAACAACTGTACGTTCAGCAACAACAAGGCGTCGGGCGTAGCTCCCTGTATCTACGTCTTCGGCGACACGGGCGGCAAGACCAATGTGCTGATCAGCAACACCACGATTTCGGGCAACAGCGTCAATCCCGAGCATGCGACCCTAAACGGCGGCGGTATCTACGTCCGCGAAAACGGCAACCTGGTGATCGTCAATTCGACGGTCTGCGGCAACCATTCCGGAAAGGGCGGCGGTATCGCGGTCTACGGCAAGGCGGCCAAGCCGAGCAAGGCGGTGATCGTCAGCTGTACGATTGCCGGCAACACGACGGTGACGGCCGGAAACGGTGCGGGATTGCAGCAGGCTGCCGTCGGAGGGGCCATCGAGGTCTACAATACGCTGATCTCGGGCAATACGACGGACGGCGCGGCCGACGATGTCGCCTGGTTCAAGGACGCCAGCTACAAGGTCGCCAACTCCATTATCGGAGGCACGGTCTACAATGCCGACGGTATGGCTGTCGCAGGCGCGGCGTTCGATCCTGCCTCGATGCTCAGCCCGCTGGGCGACAACGGCGGTGCGACGAAGACCTGCGTGCTGCTCGGCGACGCGAATCCGGCGCGCCAGTACGGCATGTCCGCTTCGGAGCTGAAGATCCTGGGCGAGACGCTCGATCCGGCCTTCGGCGAGGCGGTCAGCGCCATCGACCAGACCGGCGCTTCGCGCACGGGCAAGACGGTGATCGGAGCCGTCGTGAAATAAATCTGTTCACAGGGGGCGTGCTTTCATCGGTGCGCCCCTTTTTTTGTATCTTTGGGGTCGTAACGCCCCTTTTATCTGTCGCGGCGTCCGGCCGCCCCCCCCGCAAGGAGGTGCGGTTTTGCATCGGCCCGACTTTTTTATGATCTTTACAGTTATGAAACTTTACAGAACCGGACTGCTGCTGCTTGCAGTCCTATGCACAATCCCGGTGTTTGCCGGGCAGCCGCCGCGGCTGAAGGTGGGTTCCTCGTCCGGGATTTTCGGCCCGGTGACGAACTGGACCTACGAAACCTTCGCCGAGGCGAAGAGGGCTGGCATCGACGCCATCGAGATCAGCGCGTCGACGCTGTTCCTGAACAAGGAGATGACCGACGATCGGCAGATCGAGGCGCGCTGCCGTCAGCTGAAGCGCGACCTCAAGCGCGCCGGAATCGAAATCTGGTCGGTGCACATGCCTTTCGGCCGCGAGATCGACCTCTCGCAGACGGACGAGGCCGTGCGGCAGCGGAGTGTCGAACTGCACCGCCGCGTGCTGCGCTTCTGCAAGATCCTGTCGCCGCGGATCGTGCTGTTCCACCCGAGCTGGTATCTCGGGCACGGGGAGCGCGACGCGCGGATCGCGCAGCTGGTGCGCTCGGTCGGGGAGCTGCTTCCCGATGCGAAGAAGATCGGCGCCCGGGTGGTGATCGAGAACATGCTGGGCTACGAACTGGTCAAGGACGGGAACTACGAACGCCCGCTGGGCCGTACGGTCGAAGAGGTGCTGCACATCATGTCGCTCGTGCCCCGGGAGGTGGACGCCGCGGTCGACACCAACCACATCGACAATCCCGAACTGCTGATCAGTGCGCTCGGACGCCGGGTGAGGACGATTCACGTCAGCGACGGCGACGGCCGCAGCGAGTGTCACGAACTGCCGGGCCAGGGCCGGGGCGACAACGACTGGACGGCGATCCTGAAGGCCCTGTACGAGGATGCGCACTACCGGGGCGTCTTCATGTACGAGGTGAAGAAGGCGGAGTTCCCGCAGTTGAAGGCTTGTTACGACCGGTTGTACGAACAGTACGTGCAGTCGAAGCAATAAGGACGGTCGGGTTAAATGAGAACGCGGTTTGATGCAATTTCATCAAACCGCGTTCTTTGATTCCGGGCCGCTGGCCGGTCACCTGCGGACCACGATGCAGTTGGGGACCCCGCGCTCGCCCTCGTGGTCGAAGCGGCGGTTGTCGTAGGGATGGTTGAGGACGCCTTCCTGCGCCGTCCAGAGCGTCGAGGAGCCGCCGCCGTCGAGGTTCAGCGCCTCGGTAAGACCCAGCTGGCGTGCGATGTAGGCTGTTTCGGCGATGGTCGCGCCGTCGCCCTGGCCTTTGAAACGCCCGTCGATCACGGCCATCACCACCGTGCCGTCGGCCCGTTTGCCGATCAGCGTCCGGGGATGGCGGCGCGTGTAGAAACTGCTCCCGGAGGTGTATTCGACCACCTTGCCGCCGTCGATCAGCACCGGGCCTGCGGCCAGCGCCGAGCGGTAGCGGCGCGCCACGTCGGCATACTGCGTCGTGTCGCACGGGAAGATCTCCATCCGGCGGCCCTTGCGGTCCTTGAAGGCGATGACGCCGTTGGTGCGGAATGCCTCCTCGGGGGTGGTGCGTCCCACGATCTTCCTGTCGAGCAGGACGAAGGTGACCGGTTCGAAGGTTTTGACGTTGAAGTAGCTGCCGTTGACGGCGATCTCCGCGCCGGCGGCCTTCCCCAGATCGCTCGTGGACTCGGCCCTGCGATCGAGGTGGACGATCGAGGTGGTGAACCTGCGTCCGGGGTAGGTGGCGACGGAGATGCTCTGCCGCGACCCGAACATGTCGATCTGGGCGTAGCGGCATTCGGCGCCGCCGCCGAGGTCGGCCGTGCGCCATTGGGCGGTGGCGAATGCAATCGAGTCGCGGGGTGTCTGCGCCGCGGCGCTGGAGGAAAAGAGGAGCAGCAAGGCTCCCGTCAGAATTTTGTTCATGGTTCGGATAAACGGGTTAGTAGCCACAAATTTACGCATTTAGCACGGATTTAGCAAGCGTCGGAGCCGCTATTTTCGGGGAAAAACGGACGCCGGACCCTCCCGGAAACGAAAGCGCCCCCGGAAGTCCGGAGGCGCTGGCTTTTCGGGGCGGAAAAGCTGTTTACTGCTTGGCCTTGGTGTAGACCGTGCCCGTGCCCTCGATCGTGAGGGTGTAGTTCCCGTCGGCCGTTTTGGCGATCATGCCCGTCTGGGTGAAGTCGATGGTCTGGCCGTTGCCGAGGCTCTGGCCCTTGAGCAGGATTTTGTCCGCCTCGCCTTGAAGTTCCCACGAGGTGTAGACCAGCGTCGCCATGTTGATCGACCTGGCTGCGCCTTCGACCATGATCTCGACGCCCATGACGCCTTCGGGAGCAATCGGGTCGGGCATCGTCCATTTGCCGACGGCTTCGGCGTAGGTGGGATCGGTCGCAATCTTCGTGGCGGCGGTTCCGTCCTTCAGCTTGCCCGTGTAGTCTACGGTGACGGGGGCGCCGAGCAGCAGGCCGTTGGCGTCGCTCTTGTCGGCGTCCGTGGTCGCGAAGGTGCAGGTGCTCTCGTCGGTCAGCGCACGGACGGTGACGGTGTTCATCGAGGCGTCGGTGATGAATCCCGAGAAGGTTTTGGGGCTGTTGTCGGCACAGGCCGTCAGGCCGGCGAAAGTCAGTGCGGCGATCAGGGATTTGATGTTGTTCATGGTGTCGGATTTATCGGATTTGCATGTTGCAGCTAATATACGGAACTCTCGCTTAATGTGTGCCGTTTGCACGTGATTTTACATATTCGTCGATGGCTTTGGCCGCGGTGCGTCCCGCGCCCATGGCCAGGATGACCGTCGCGGCGCCCGTCACGGCGTCGCCGCCCGCGAAGACGCCCGGACGGGTCGTCGCGCCGCGCTCGTCGGCCGTGATGCAGCCGCGGCGGGTGGTTTCCAGACCGGCGGTCGTGGCGGCCAGCAGCGGATTGGGCGAGGTTCCCAGCGCCATGATCACCACGTCGCATTCGATTTCGAACTCCGAGCCCTCCTTTACCACCGGCGAGCGGCGGCCGCTTTCGTCGGGTTCGCCCAGCTCCATCTCCACGCACCGCAGACCCGTCACCCAGCCTTTTTCGTCGCCGAGGACTGCGGTGGGGTTGGTCAGCATGCGGAAGCGGATGCCCTCCTCCTTGGCGTGGTGGACCTCCTCGACGCGCGCCGGAAGCTCTTTTTCCGAACGGCGGTAGACGATCGTGGCCTCGGCGCCCAGCCGTTTGGCCGTGCGCACGGCGTCCATCGCCACGTTGCCGCCGCCTACGACCACGACGCGCTGTCCGACGTAGATCGGGGTGTCGTACGCCTTGTCGTAGGCATGCATCAGGTTGGCCCGCGTGAGGAACTCGTTGGCCGAAACCACGCCGTTGAGGTTCTCGCCCGGGATGCCCATGAAGCGGGGCAGCCCGGCGCCCGAGCCGATGAATACGGCGTCATAGCCTTCGTCGTCCAGCAGCGAGTCGATCGTCACGGTGCGGCCCACGATCACGTCGGTCTCGATCCCGACGCCCAGCCGTTCGACCTGGGCGATCTCGCGCGCCACGATCCGCTCCTTCGGGAGGCGGAATTCGGGAATGCCGTAAACCAGCACGCCGCCCACCTTGTGCAGCGCCTCGAAAATCTTCACTTCGTAGCCCATGCGGGCCAGGTCGCTGGCGCAGGCCAGCCCGGCCGGGCCGCTGCCGATGACGGCGACCTTGCGGCCGTTGCGCACGGCGGCAGGCTGCACGGGGGCGCCGTGTTCGAGTTTCCAGTCGCCGACGAAGCGTTCGAGCTTGCCCACGGCGACCGGTTCGCTCTTGATGCCCAGGATGCACGAGCCTTCGCACTGGCTCTCCTGCGGGCAGACGCGGCCGCAGATCGACGGCAGCGAACTGTCCTCGGAGATGATGTCGGCTGCCTCCTGCAACCGCCCTTCGTGCAGGGCGGCGATGAAGTCGGGGATGCGGATGCCTACGGGGCAGGCCGCCACGCAGCGGGGATTCTTGCAGCGCAGGCAGCGCGAAGCTTCGAGTGTGGCCTCTTCGAGGTCGTAGCCGTAGCAGACCTCCTCGAAATTGGTCGCACGGATCGCCGGGTCCTGTTCGCGCACCGGCACGCGGGGTATTTTGTTTGCCATGTGATAGCAGATGAAAGGTTAAAAGTGAAAAGTGAAAAGTGAAAGGTGAAAGGTGAAAAGTGGGAAGTTCTATGCGGGAGATAATTATATATTCTGCATGGTCTCCGTCGCTGAAATGCCTTTCACCTTTCTACTTGTCCAATCCGATCTTACATACGTGTCCGGCCTCGCGCTCGGCCTCGATCGCCGCGGCGCGCTGCTCCTGGGTGCGGTACATGCCCTGCCGGCGCATCGCCTCGTCGAAATCGACCTCGTGGGCGTCGAACTCCGGGCCGTCGACGCACGTGAAGCGCGTCCGGCCGCCGACCGTCACGCGGCAGGCGCCGCACATGCCCGTGCCGTCGACCATCAGCGCATTGAGCGACACGGTGGTTTTCAGCGCGTACTTCTTCGTGGTGAGGGCCACGAACTTCATCATAATCATCGGGCCGATGGCCACGCATTCGTCGTAGTGTCTGCCCTCTTTTTCGATCAGTTCCCCGATCAGCGCCGTCACGAGTCCCTTGAAACCCTCCGAACCGTCGTCGGTGGCGATATGGAGGTTTTCGGCTACGGCGCGCATGGCGTCGGTGTAGATCAGCATGTCGCGTGTCTTGGCGCCGATGATGACGTCGGCCTTCACGCCGTGTTCCCGGAGCCATTTGACCTGCGGGTAGACCGGGGCCGTGCCCACGCCGCCCGCCACGAAGAGGTAGCGGCGTGGGCGCAGCTCTTCGACGGGCATTTTGACGAATTCCGAAGGGTGGCCCAGCGGACCTGCGAAGTCGGCGAGGGCATCGCCCTCGTTCAGTGCGCAGATTTTGCGCGTCGAGGCGCCGATGGCCTGCGTGACGATGGTCACGCTGCCCTCCGCAGCGTCGAAATCGGAGATCGTGAGCGGAATGCGCTCGCCGTGTTCGTCGGCGCGCACGATGACGAATTGTCCGGGCTGCGCCGAGCGGGCCACGCGCGGTGCGAGGACCTTCATCAGCCAGATGCCCTCTGCGAGGAGTCTTTTTTCAAGAATGGGGTACATTATATCCGTTGTGTGTTTGTGTGTCACTCTTCGATGATTGCCGTCACCCGGATGCGCCGCATGGGCCGCACGGGGTCGTTGGTCACCACCACGAGGTGTTCGGTCACGATGCCGTAGTCCTGCGTCCGGGGATCGAGCAGAATTTCGCAGCGCAGCGAATCTCCGGGGGCGATTTTCTGCCCCGGGGCGAGTGTCGTGGCCACGTGTCCCTCGCCTTCGACGGCCCGCACGATCAGCTCCGCGCCGCCCGCGTTCGAAAGCGTAAAGTGCTTTTTCCGGACTGGTCCCGCATGTTTGACCGGTCCAAATTTAAGGATATTTTCCGAAAAATCGGCTTTCGGGGCGTTTTGTGTTGCATCCGCGGGCTGCGGATCGACGCCGATGCCGTGGGTGACGAGCGTCGTGCCGTTGCTCCGTCCGTCGATCAGGACCTCCAGCGCGTCGCGCACGGTCCCGTAGCGGGGTTTGTCGGCGGGGATGAGGTAGGTGAAGTTGATTTCACCCCGTTCGCCCGGCGCGATCTGTTTCGGATAGTTGGTCCGAAGCGCTCCGCTCGTGGTTTCGGGCCGCAGTTCGAGGCGGACCGGGCGTTTCGAGGTGTTCGCGTAGCCGATCGCCGCCTGCACCTGCCGCCCCGGATAAATATAGGAGAAGGCGTTGAGCGTCGAGGCCAGCCGCAGCCCTCCGCCGGCATCGACGGGGTAGAGCTCCTCGACGGTTTTCTGCCGCGGGATGACGCTCCCCTGCACGGTGAGCGTGGCGATTTTCCGCTTCTCCGAAGAGTAGACCCACAGCTCCTTGGTGAATGAGCCGGGGCGGTTGGCGGGGTCGTAGGTGACGGTGATCTGCGTCTTTTCGCCCGGAAGGATCGGTTTCTTCGAGAAATCGGGGACCGTGCAGCCGCAGGTGGTCACCACGTCGAGGATCACCAGAGGGCTGTCGCCGCGGTTGACACCCGTGAACGTGTGGCTGACGCGGCCGTCGGTTTCGCGGATCGTGCCGAAGTCCCACGTATCGGGCCGAAAAGACAGATGTTCCTGCGCCGAGGCCGTTAAGGCGCATAGCGTCAAGAGAATAAGGAAAATAACGCGATTCGGGATCATTTCTTTATGATTTGTGCGACATGCAAAGATACTTTTTTTGCGAAAAAATCGTGCAATAATTTTGCGGGAATGAAAAATTGCTATATATTTGCACTCCGAAACGACGGGATAACCCGTTTCGAAATGCCTGAATAGCTCAGTTGGTTAGAGCACATGACTGTTAATCATGGGGTCCTAGGTTCAAGTCCTTGTTCAGGCGCAGATGCGCGAGGGTTGCGTAAAGGTTCTTTCAAAAAACGCCTGCAAGGGGTCGTCCGTAAAAGGGTGGTCCGGAGGGTGATCGGAAGATTGCCTTTGCAGTCCCAAGCCATTTTTAGGGGAGCTTAGCTCAGCTGGTTCAGAGCGTCTGCCTTACAAGCAGAGGGTCGGGGGTTCGAATCCCTCAGCTCCCACAACTGAAAATCAACGACTTACAGCAATGTAGGTCGTTTTTCTTTTGTGTGCCTCCGTGGTCGGTTTACACGTTTTTTGCCCGTTTGTGTTAACCAATGTGTCAACCGAAATGACGCATGAAAGCAAACATTGAGGTCATTTGTTACAAGTACAAACCTCTCAAAGACGGAACGCTTCCTTTAATGCTCCGAGTTACGAAAGACCGCAAACGCAAATACGTTTCGCTCGGCCTTTCCCTGCACGAAAAATTTTGGGATTTCGAGAAAAGCAAGCCCAAACGGAATTGTCCCAACAAGGAGCAAATCGAACGGCTGATAGCCGCAAAAACGGCGGAATACAACGATTTGATTGTCGAAATGACCTCCCAGCAACGTGAATACACGGTGGAAACGCTCGTGTCCCATTTTCATAACCAAGTCCGTTGCGCTACGGTGGTTGAATTGTACGATAAACTGATTGACGACATGAAACGCGGCGGTAAACTCGGCAATGCAGGCGTTTACAAATACTCCCGTACATCGTTGCTGAAATTCACGGGGCAGCGGTTGCAAATCCCGTTCAGCGACATTGACGCCGTGTGGTTGCGTCGTTACGAGAATTGGTTACGGACGAGCGGTTGCGGTGATACGACCATCAGCCAACTCTTTCGGACGTTGCGTAGCGTGTTCAACAAGGCGGTAGAATTGCAGTTGGTGAAACGGGATTATTACCCGTTCGATGCCTATAAAGTCAGCAAATTCGATACGCGGACGAAGAAACGGGCCATTGCGAAAGAGGACGTGCGCAAGGTTATTGCACTCGATTTGTCGCAAGGCTATCCCTCCGAACGATTAGCACGGGATATTTTCGTGTTCAGCTATTTCGGAGCAGGGATTAACTTTGCAGACATCGCCCTGCTGAAATACGGGAATGTACGGGACGGTCGGGTGCAATACGTTCGCAAGAAAACGGGCAAACCTATCAATTTTCTGCTGACGGAAGAAATGCGGAATATCATTGTCAAATACCAGCGACAAGGACAGACTTGGACGAGGGGGCTATTTTAATACCCTGCGACCAAGTTTGTCCTTTGATTTACCGAAAGAGGAGACATCTTTCGGCTTATTCTTTATAATTCAATCTGCAACAGTTCCGAGAAATCGGAAAGATGTTTTGCTTTTTAGTTTGTCTTGTCTATCTTTGTGGGACATACGACAAACACGGAAAGTGTAAGTTTATTCCTTTAGAGTGAACGTAGGAAATTCAATCTGAAGAAGGAGTAGGCCGACATCTTCTCGCGTCATATCCATTCGTGGATATAGGCGTGGGGCTGTTGCTTATTTTATCTTCAAGGTTTCCTACGACCTACTCTAATAAGATAAGTTTTCGGCACCACGCTTTCTGTTTTCCTTAAATCCAAAAATTAACCGTCGCGATGGTGCGTAGCGACAAACTAAACTTATTACAACTATGAAAAAGTTGTTTTTATTGGTGGCCGCTATGTTTGCGGCAGTTTCATTCTCGGCATGCTCCGATGATGATGACAACAAAATTGACCCAAATCAAATTGCAGGAACGTGGCAAATTACACGTGAGGTCGGTTATGAAATTGTACCAGGAGAGGGCAAAATGGAAAAGGATATTACATATCCGATTGACGATGTAAATGATGATTACGGTTTTTATTTCACCTATACGTTTAATGAAAATGGAACGGGGAGATATAAAAGCTACTATTATTATGACAATAATAGATTGGATAGTAATTGGTCTATTGAATACACGATTTCTAATAACCAATTATTGATGTATGAAGAACCTGAAGAAGGCAATCCGACATCTGTGTATAACATTAAAGAATTAACAAAAAGCAAACTTGTCCTTTTATACAAAGTAGACGATAGCGACGGCTATAAAGCAGAAATAACCACTACTTTTAAAAAAATCTGATTCATATTCCCAAATTGAAAGGACAGACTTGTGCAAAAGGGTTAACTTTTAGACTCTCTGCACAAGTTTGTCCTTTCTATTTTACTTGCATAAGTCATAAATTTCCCTATATTTATATCATAATCAAAGATTTAATGACAACGTAAATTTTAGCTAAAATGTATAAAACACCAAAAACCGAATGACGGCAGGGTAGTGATGAACGGCGCATGATGATTTGAAAAGTCGTTGCCTATGATAACTTTTGCGGGATGTGCCTGATGTTTTAGGTATATTCTACCTGATGATACAGATAAGGATATACGAACCTTTTAGCGCAGAGGGCGTATAACCAATATCCTTGGATGGGGACACGATAAGGTAAACCTATTCGAATTACATATAAAAAGCGATACGGTTATTATCCGCTATACGACAACAGAGGGCAAGCAAAGAGATTTCAAATTCCCGTTGGCAGGGTTTAAGGAGAAATATTTGGAGCAATTCGTGTAAGGACCAACATTAAGATTCTTTAAAGTTTTTTAAGTATTTTAAAGAATTTTATTACATTTGTACATGCAAAAATTATATGAGATATGATAGAATCTCCTCCGAAAATACGCAAAGAAGATTTCGATAAAGCGCTCCGTCTGAGTTGTGATCCGAAAATTGCCGATGTGGTAAACGAGATCAATAGGCAGTACCAATATTGGACAGAGATTAAATATAAACATCTTCCAGACAAAGTGCTCGCACAAGATGTATGGGCTTGCGTTAAGTTGTCACGTATGTTTGCCAAAACATTGGAAATAGGCAATTATCGGTTCAAATTATATGTGACAGACCACATGCAGCAGTTGTGCCATGAATTTGACATGAATCTGGGCGGGTATTTGGGGACACAAAGTTTTATCCCCGAAGCAGATAAGAATCGTTATCTGATTAGTTCCAATATGGAGGAAGCAATTGCTTCCAGTCAAATGGAAGGAGCAGCTACGACTCGAAAAATTGCAAAAGATATGTTGCGGAAATCTATTTCTCCACGGACGCGGGGGGAACAGATGATTCATAACAATTATGAAACGATCCGTTTCATTCTTCAGCACAAAGACGAGGAATTTACGAAAGAGACATTATTGCATATTCACCAACTGATGACTTATAGGACATTGGATGATAGCAATGATGAAGGTCGATTCCGTACAGACAATAATGTGGTCGTTGAAGACGGGATTACTCACGAAACAATTCACACTCCGCCCGATTGCTGCGAGATTGAGGGACTGATTGACAGCATATGTAGACTTTTTAATGATGATGATTTTAATGGTGTATTCATTCATCCCATTGTTAAGGGAATCATAATTCATTTTTTAATCGCATTCATTCATCCATTCGTAGATGGAAATGGGCGTACTGCCCGTGCCATATTCTACTGGTATATGCTTCGTAAAGGATATTGGCTGACAGAATATCTCTCTATTTCTCGTATAATCAGTCGAAGTAAACGACAATACGAAAAAGCCTATTTATATACGGAATGCGACGGAAACGATTTAGGTTATTTTGTAGCTTACCATTTACGGGCGGTTAGTTTAGCTTATAATGAACTTCGGCAATATATTCAACGAAAAATAGATGACCAACAACAAACTTCTGATTTTTTGAAATTGGGTAATATAAACGCTCGCCAAGCTCAAATTATCAAATGGTATAACGACTCTCCTAATCTTTCATTCTCTGTTAAGGAAATTCAGACGCGCATGAATGTATCTTATCCGACGGCAAAAGGGGATTTAGAGGGACTGGTAAAACTTGGCTATGTCGACATTATACCTGTGAACAAAGTAAAAAGCATATATGCAAGGAGTATGAAATTTAAAGAGTTGGTAGATTAAACATTAAAATCCTTTAAATTTCTTTGAATTTTTTAAAGAATTTTACAGAAACAAAAGCAAAACAACATTCTTAAAAGGAGGGAACAGGGGAAAGGGTAAGATTTTCCCGCGCGTTTTTCTCGACTGATACGAGGACAGACTTTGCGAAAGGGGTATATTTATAGGCCCCTTTGTAAAGTTTGTCCTCTCTTATTCAAATATAAGATTATCAACTAATTCACTATTGTTTAACCAGCATTGGCTTTATGCAAATGTGTAAACCAGCGTGTCAACCGAATGAACTGCCAGCGAAAAAAGATTTCCCAAAATGAAGCGAGGACTTGCAGGAATGATTTATTTATCATACATTTGCACTCGCAATTCAGCAAAAGGGGAGCTTAGCTCAGCTGGTTCAGAGCGTCTGCCTTACAAGCAGAGGGTCGGGGGTTCGAATCCCTCAGCTCCCACGACAGAGACCATCCAAAACAGGATGGTTTTTTATGCCGGGAGCATAGCTCAGTTGGTTTAGAGCGCCTGCTCGACAAGCAGGAGGTCAGCGGTTCAAATCCGCTTGTTCCCACAAGCAGAAAAGCCTTTCGGATTCGTTTCGGAAGGCTTTTCTGTCGACATTGCGGCAATGCCGCTCAAGAAAAAGACGGATACGCAGGTATCCGTCTTTTATTTATTATGAAACAGGGCCGTGCTATTTGCCGGTCGCCTGTTCGCGGCTGTTGCCGGGGTAGACTCTCACCAGAACGACGCCGTGAGGCGCAACGGCGGTTTCGAACTTGTCGGTGCACTCCGTGAGGTCCTTCTGCCGCCACAGGTCGCGCACGGTCTGCCTGCCGCGCAGACCCAGCATGCGGAGCGTGAAGTTCATCTTCACGGTCTGCCAGCCCCGGTTGAAAAGCCCGACGGCCATCGAGCCGTCTTCGAGGTGCTTGGCGTAGATCACCTGGTCGCCCTGCTGCCAGACGGGAACGGCCTGCAGGCCCAGCGGGTCCTGGTTGACGTCGATCACTTCGTCGTTGGTCAGCAGGCTCCGTGTGAAGTCGTCCATCTGCGCCATGTCGCAGCCGATCAGCAGCGGCGCGGCCAGCAGCGACCAGAGGCTGATGTGCGTATACTGCTCGTCGGCCGTGAGCTGCGTGTAGTGGAGTTTCGGGCCCCAGCCCACCATGCCTATGACCAGCATGTCGGGGTCGGCCCAGTGACCCGGGCGGTTGAAGGGCAGCCAGCGGTCCTGGCTGAACCCGATGCTGCTGATGCTCTCCCACGTGTCGCGGATGTCGCCCGTCGTGCGCCAGCAGTTGGAGTACCGCATCCACTGCGGGGCGTCGCCGTAGGGTGCGCTGTTCGAGAGGCTGTAAACGACGTCGCGGTCGAGCGTCCGAAGGGCGTCGTGCATCTCCTTGACGTGGTAATAGTCGAGCGGATTCCAGTCGTACTTGAGGTAGTCGATACCCCATTCGCCCCATTGCTTCACGTCGGCCTCCACGAAGGAGTAAGGGCCGAGGTGCCAGACTTCGGTCCGGTCCTTCCAGTAGTTGCCGCCCTCTTTCTGATAACGGTAATGCTCGTTGTGCCGGCCTTTTTTGATCCACTCGTTGACGCCGTCGGGGTTGTCCGAGTAGCTGCCGATATGCGCGGCATAGGTCCCGATCCACGGCGTGGAGTAGATGCCCACCCGCAGGCCCATGTCGTGAATCTCGCGTACAAGGCCCTTCATGTCGGGGAATTTCGTGTTCGGCTGGATCGCGTTGTGTTTGCCGCCGCGTTTGCCCTGCCATCCGTCGTCGATGTTGATGTAGGACCAGCCGTGGTCGGCGAGTCCGCTTTCGACCATCGCGCGCGCCGACGAGAGCACCTGCTCCTGCGTGACGTCGCGCGCCCAGCAGTTCCAGCTGTTCCAGCCCATCGGCGGAGTGAGTGCGATTTCGTCGCCCACGACGATCTTCAGATTACGCTCGCAGCTGCCCGACGCATTTGCGGCTTTCAGGTGCACGGTATATTCGCCCGGAGCGGTTACGCGTCCCGTGATCCGTCCGGTTTCGGGGTCGAGTTTCAGCCCTTTGGGAAGCCCCTCGGCCGAGAAAGTCATCGGACGGACGCCCGTCGCGGCGATCGTGTAGAGGAATTCCGAACCCGGGCGGACGCCGAAGACGCGGGCGCCGTTGATGCGCGGGGTGTCGGCGGGTTTCGGGGTCAGGATGTATTTCGACATGTCGGGCGCGCTTTGCGCCGCAGCCTGCCCGGCCGCCGCCCCGCCGCAGAGTGCGGTCAGGGCGAGGGTCGTCAGGTAAAGCAGAATCGGTTTTTTCATCGGTTCGGGAATTTTGGATTTCGGGTTCATTTCGTCTTTTCCGCCAGCACCGGAACGAATTCCGACACGGAGTACAGTTTGTTGCGGTTGCTGGCATTTACGGCCAGTCGTACGTAGCGGCCCGAAACGGTCCACTGCTCGACGGCGTAGGTTCCGGTCGTCGACGTGTTGGTCTTGTCGCCGAAGTCGAAGTCCTGGGCTTTCGTCCAGTTCTTGCCGTCGTCCGAAAGCTCGATGTAGCCGGCGCGGAGGTCGGTCACGTAGGAGTCGCTGCGGCGGACGAGCGTCATGCCGCACCAGTAGTACGTCTTGCCCATATCCCATACGGTCGATGCTTCGTTGGGGTTGATGTCGCCCTCTCCGGTGTTGTTGTAGCGGCTCTCCCAGCGGGTGACCAGATCGCCGTCGATCATCAGCTCGGGGCCGCGGCCGGTGTAGTAGGAGCTGCACGAAACGAGATTCCACTTGCTGCGGCTGTCGTAGATCGGGAGCAGCGAGATGTGGTAAAGCACCGTGTTCTTCTCGCCGATCTTGAATTTCGAATTGCTCTTGAGCCTTACGGCCAGCGTGTAGTAACGGTCTGCCGTCAGATTCGATTTGTCGATGTCGATGGTCGAAACCGCTTTGTTCGAGCCGGCTTTCAGGTCGGCTCCCGTGAAGGTGTAGGCGCTTTCGGGCAGCGGGATGTATTGCGTGCCGTGCTCGGCGTTATAGGCCGCGAGCACTGCATCGCCGTGTTCGTATTCCATCTCGGAATCCCACTTGTTGTTGAACTCGGTGTAGGCTGTGAATTCGAGCGTATTGGCGTCGGTGGCGCTCAAGTCGCTTTCCACGACACCGGCGTTCTCGGCCAGCACCTCGGTCTCCTGCATCCGGGGATTGATCAGGATGGTGTTCAGCTTCTCGTTGACCTCGGTTCCCGTGGCCGAGAGCCGCAGCGGAAGGACGTAGTCGTTCATGTAGGGCAGCGCCATGATCCCCTTGCAGTCGAGGCGGACGGTGAGGGTGGCGCGGCGGCCTTCGGCCGTGATCGAACCGGTGTCCTTGACGATCTGGTAGTACTCCTCGCCGAGCAGCGTGTAGGAGGAGCCGTTCGCGGCGTTGAGAGCCTCGACGGCATCGGGGTCGGGTACGACCTTCACCTCCGACGGCTGTCCGAAGTAGCCGCTGCTGTAAGCGTAAATGTTGTAGTCGATCGTCTCCTCCACGTCGTAATAGATTGCGTTCTGCACGCCGTTGTTGACGATGTAGACGCGCGGGTCGGTCAGGTTGTCGTTGCGGTGGTCTTTTTCGCAGGCGGTCAGCAGCAGCACACCTGCGAAGGGTATCAATATGTTTTTCAGTTTCATAATTATCCGGATTAGAGGGGTTTACCAGCCGTAGTTCTGCGTGCATTTCACACGGTCGAGTTCTTCCTGGGAAATCGGGAAGAGGTAGCAGCGCTTGGTGAAGACGCGGTTGCCGTCGCGGCCGCCGTCGTATTTGCAGATGACGCGCTGCCAGAATTCGCCGTTCGCCTTGTGGTCTTTGGCCGAGATGTTCATGCCGTAGACCGGCATGTTGTTGTCCGTCTCGGCCGTCATCCAGGTCCGCGTGTCGAAATAGCGCAGGTTTTCGAAGCACAGCTCGACCTGGCGTTCGCGGCGGATCAGTTCGCGCATCCTGGTCTGGTCGCCGGCGGCGTCGGGATAGACCTCCTCGATGTCGGGAACGCCGGCGCGTTTGCGGATCATGTTCAGGTAGAGCGTGATGTCCGCGTTCGACGGATCGTACTCGTTAAGCGCCTCGACGTAGTTGAGCAGGATCTCCGCATAGCGGAATACGGGGAAATCCAGGTAGCCATAGTTGCCGGTGGAGGTGTCGATCGACGGGTTGGTGAACTTATGCGCCAGATAACCCGTCGGCGGATAGTTGTGCGATTTTCCCGGACCCGAATTGCCGTTGAAATAGAACTGGACGTTGGCTGTTTTCTTGTTGGCTCCGTGCCAGGTCATGCCGCTCCAGAACACGTTGACGTAGAAGCGCGGTTCGCGGTTCTGGTACATTTTGAACGTCTCCAGTTCGTCGCCGTAGATCGGGTGCTTGAACTTCGAGAATCCGCTTTCGCTGTAACCTGCGTCGGGGTCGATGATCGGCCGCGCCTGGTCGCCGTCGGTGTAGCCCGTGATGGGGTAGCGGCCGTTGGCCATGGCGAACGCGTCGACCTGTTTCTGGGTTACGCCGTAGCCGCCGTAGGCCGTTCCGCCGACACTCGGGGGCGTGGTGACCACGCGCCACTGGTAGCCGCTGGCGATGCGCGTGTAGATCTTCTCCGTAGCGCCGCCGGTCCCGGAACCTACCGACGTGAAGAGCGTGTTGAAGCTGGCGTAGGGGTCCGTGCCGTCGGCGCCGACCAGCGAGTAGAGGTTCAGGTTCATAACGTCTTTGGCGGCCTGGGCTGCCAGCTCCCATTTCTTTTCGTCGTACTGGGTCGGGAACAGGTGGTCGCCGTTTTTGTTGACGATACCCTTGTAGAGTTCGTTGCCGTTGAAGAGCTTGCGGGCCGAGTAGAGCAGCAGGCGGGCGCGTGCTGCCAGGGCGGCGCCTTTCGTGGCACGGCCGTAGTAGATGTCGGGCCAGCTGTCGGGCAGCCCCTTGGCGGCTTCCCAAAGCTCGTTCGCGACGTAGTTGACGCACTCGTCCCAGGTGTTGCGCTCGCGCTGGTCGAGTCCGCTCTGCGTGAAGTCCACCGGATCGTCGCCGATGAGGAAGACGGGACCGTAGACGGGCAGCATCATGGCGTAGAAATGCGCGCGCAGGAAGCGGGCCTCGTTGTAGTAGTAGCCCTTGTCGACATCGTTCAGTTCCTCCGGAGGGCACTTGTGGACGTTCTGCATGAAGTAGTTGGCTTCGCGGATGCCCTTATAGGGCGTGTTGTAGGTGTCGTCGCGGTAGATGTGTAGCGATGGGTTCCACGAGTTGTAGTTGATCTGGGTGTAGGACCGGTCCAGGTAGGCGAACGAGGTCTCGTCCGAGCTGGCCTCCCAGGGGATGTCGTTGCTGTTCGACACGCAGGCGGGAGCTTCGTAATCCGGCTGGTAGGAGTAGATGTTGGTCAGGTATTGGAGCGTGGTCTTCTGCTTTTTGAATATGTTGTCCGAAGTCAGCGGCTCGTCGGGCTGGCGGTCGAGGTATGAGTCGCAGGAAGCGAGCATGGCTCCGGCTGTCAGGAACAGGGCGAATGTTTTAATCGTGTTTTTCATGGTTGTTGCCGGTTAGGGGTTAGAAACCGATCGTGAGACCGAGGTTGATGATCCGGTTGTTCGGGTAGTTGGTGGCTCCGGTTTGCAGGTCGGGGTCCCACAGCTTGAAGGGGCTGAACGTGAATAGGTTCACACCCGAGAGGTAGACGCGCAGGCTCTGCATGGCGATCTTGTTGGCGATGCGTTTGGGCAGCGTGTAGCCGAGCTCGAGGTTCTTCAGGCGCAGGTAACGTCCGTTGGCCATCCAGAAGGTCGACAGCTGGTTGTTGTTGTCGATGGCGCCGGTCGTCATGCGCGGGTATTTGGCGCCGGGGTTCTCCGGAGTCCAGGTGTTGCCGTAGAGGTCGGCGAATACGCTCGACTCCTTGAGGTTGCGGCCGACGAACGCCTGCGTCTGGTCGGTGAGGGTCGAGAAGCTGACATGCGCCACGCCCTGGAAGAATGCCGACAGGTCGAATGCCTTCCATTGCAGCGAGAAGCCGAATCCGTAAACGATCTCGGGGATGTCCGAGTAGCCGATGGGCTTCGTGTCGTAGTTGTCGACGATGCCGTCGCCGTTGAGGTCGAGGTATTTGATGTCGCCCGGTTTCACCTCGCCGAAACTCTGTTTGGCCCACGAGTCGATGTCTTCCTGATCCTGGAAGAGTCCGGCGGCCACCAGGCCGAATTTCTGCCACTGCATCTGGCCGCTGTGGTTCATGTAGGTATAGGCGTAATCAGGCTCGTCCTGGTCCATGATCCGGTTGCGTGCGTAGGTGAAATTGCCGCGCACGGTGAGGTGGAGGTCCTTGCCGAGCGGTTGGTGGTATTCGAGCGAGGCGTCGATGCCGCTGTTGCGCATCTTGCCGATGTTCACCCAGGGTTTGGTGCTCAGACCCACGTACATGGGGATGGATTTGCGCTGGAGGAAGATGCCCTCGCGGTTTTCCTTGAAATAATCCACCGATATGTTCAACTGGTTGAAGAACGAGAGGTCGGCGCCGAGATTGAGCTTCTTGGCCTTTTCCCAGCCTACGTTGGGGTTCGGGAATTCGCCGAGGCGGACCGAGGTGTACTGGCTGGGCGTCGTGCCGAAATAGTATTTGCCGCCGCCGATCACGGTTTCGTTGTAGATGAAACGGCGGTCGCCGCCGATCTGGTCGTTGCCCACCAGACCGTAGGAGGCTTTGAGTTTGACCATGCTGACCACGTCGCGGATCGGTGCGAAGAATTTTTCGTTCGAGACGACGTACCCCACGGCGATCGACGGGAAGAAACCGAAGCGGTGGTTGGGCGAGAAGTTCTCCGAGCCGTTGTAGCCGAAGTTACCCTCGACGAAGTAGCGGTTGTCGTAGTTGTAGGTGATACGGCCCGCAATGCCCTGATGGCGGTAGGGAAGCGCTTTTTCCGAGTTGTTGGCGCTTTCGCCCACGTAGTTCTTCTGCGACTGCTGGAAGAGGAACATGGCCGATAGGTCGTGCTTGCCGAAGGTGCGTGCCCAGTTGGCCACGGCTTCGAAGTAGACCGAACGGTAGCCCTTGTTGGTCTGCTTGTAGGTGAGGTTCTCCTCGCCGATCTTCGTCTGGTTGAATTCGAGTTCGCCCGCTTCGTTGCGGCCGGTGGCCAGCCATTGGGGCGAGGTTTTCGTGCGGCTCAGGTTGTTCTCGTTCTTGGCGTCGAACGAACCCTTGATCGAAACGGTAAGGCCCTTGGTCACCCAGTCGCCCAGGTCCTGCGTCAGCACGAACAGCGACTGCGCCGTGTTGTAGAAGATTTCGCGGTAACCGGTCTGCGTCAGCAGCGCATAGGGGTTCTCGCCCTGTCCCGACGCCGGGCCGGCCAGGTAGCCGTTCGAATAGACGTCCGGGAAGGCGTTGGCTGCGGTCTTGAGCGCATAGCCCCAGATGCCGTTGGCGCCGGTGGCGCTCGAACCCGGTTCGTTCTTGCGTTCGAACGTGGTGGCCAGATTGACGTTGAGCTTGGTGTATTTGTGGAGCTGGACCTCGACGTTCGACCGGAAGTTGAACCGACGGTAGAAGACCGACGTGTTGTACCCCTTCATGTTGTCGGCCTTGAACAGGCCGTCCTCGTTGTAGAAGCCGCCCGAGATGTAGTATTTGGCCGTCGAGCCGCCGCCCGAGATGTTGACGTTGATGCGCTGGTTGAACGAGTAGTCCTTGTAGAGCCGATCCACCCAGTCGATGTTGGGGTGCAGGTCGGGGTCCGAACCGTCGCGGAACATCTGGATGTCCTTCTTCGAGTAGAAGTCGTATCCGGCCGCCGCATTGTACATCTCGGCGAACTGGACGGCGTCGATCATGTCGGGAATCTTGGTTGGCTGCACCATGCCGGCCTCGAACTTGATGTTGATCTGCGGCTTGCCTACGATACCTCCGCGGGTGGTGACCAGCACGACGCCGTTGGCGCCGCGTACGCCGTAGACGGCGGTCGCCGCGGCGTCCTTGAGGATCGAGAACTCCTTGATGTCCTCGATGTCCACCAGGTCGAGGTCGCGCTCGATGCCGTCGACCAGCACCAGCGGCGACTTGTTCGAGCCGAAGGTGCTGATGCCGCGGATCCAGAAGGTCGACGAGGCGCCCGGTTCGCCCGAACGCTGTACGGAGATGACGCCCGCGAGCTGTCCGGCCAGGTTGTTCGAAATCTTGCCCGTGGGCATCTTGATGTCGTTGACCGGAACGGAGGCTATCGAGCCGATGATGCTGGCCTTTTTCTGGGTGCCGTAGCCGACGACGACGACCTCTTCGAGGTTGTTGTCCGGCGAAAGGGAGATCACTTTCGGAATGCGGTCGATCGGGAACTCCTGCGTCTGGTAACCGACGTAGGAGACGGTCACGAAGCCGAAGTTGCCGGAGAACGAATAGTCGAACGAACCGTCCGATGCGGTGCTCGTGCCGAGTGCCGAATCCTTGATCCAGATCGTGGCGCCGATGATCGGCTGCCGGGTCGCGGCATCGAGCACCTGGCCCGCGATGTGCTGTTTTCGCGGCGCGGCCGGGGCTGCGGATGCGGGGCTTTGTGCCTCCGCACGGGTCAGGATGATGTTGTTCTGACGGATGATGTAGGTGATGCCGGTTCCGCGCAGGGCTTCGTCGAGCAGCTGGGAAACCGATTTCGTCGATTTGGCGATTTTTACGGGGACGTTGTCCGCCAGGTTGCCCTGGTAGGAGATCCGGTAGGAGGTCTGCGATTCGATCTCCTGAATCAGCCCTTTCAGGCTGGTTACGTTTTCAACGCGGACCGAAGTCTGCTGGGGCGACGGCGCCGCCTGCATTCCCCCCCCCACGGAATAAGGAGTGTCAGGCATGCTGCCAGTAGATACCAGGCATGCCGCATACGGAGTAACTTTTGTTTCATAGAGGTTTGGTTAAGATTGGATTATTTGTGAATGGTGATTTTTTCGCCGTTGCGGTTGAAACGGGTGTTCGTCGAAAGCGTCAGCACTTCGAGGATATGGTCGATCGGCATGTTGAAGTCGAGCGTTCCGGTAAACTGGATGTTTTTGAGCGCCTCGCTGCGGAAGGCGACGCCGATGCCGTAGAAATCCTCGATCACCCCGGCGATTTGCGCCAGGTCGACGTGGCGGAACGTGCGCAGCCGCGCGGCCAGCTCCGCCTCCACGTTGACCGTTTGCAGCGTCAGGTCGTTGTCCGTGGGGTTGTAGGAGACTTTCTGCCCCGGGTGCAGAGCCACGACGTGGTCCGCGGCGCGGAAATCGACGGCTCCCTCGACCAGTACGGTTTCGACGTCGGAGCTGTCGTCGTAGGCTTTCAGGTTGAATTTGGTTCCGCGGACCACGACTTCGGCGTCGTGGACCGTGGTGACGGTGAACGGCGCGCCGTTGCGCTTGCTGACTTCGAAAAAGGCCTCGCCGGTGAGGTGCACCGTGCGGTTCCCGTCGTCGAACGAGGCCGGATAGTTGAGCTGCGAACTGCGGGTGAGCCGGATGACGGAGCCGTCGGGCAGCGTCACCGAGCAGTCGCTGCGCTCGGCGCTGACCGTGCAGATGCGGTCGTCCGGCCGGTTTTGGTAGAGATACATGCCTGCGACGATCACGCCCGCGACGAGGATGGCGGCGTAGCGCGCCGCGATCTGCCGCCATTGGGGCCTTGTTTTCGTGCGGCGCAGTTCGATGCGCCGCTGCAACGATCTGAAGGACTGGTCGGTGTTGACCGACGCGGCGGCACGGAGCCGGTCTCCGGCGAAGAGCACGAAGTAGAGCGCTTCGAGCCGGCGGCGGTTCTCCTCCGAGGTGTCGTACCAGTTTTCGATCTCGCGGTTGGCGGGTTCGTCGAGTTTCCCTTCGAGAAATTCGGTCAGCAGGTTGTCGTCGATCTCTTTCATAAGTTCGGTTTCTAACAGTAATACGGTTTTGGGGAAATAGTTACTAAACGAAAACCCGATTTTTTTTCGGGCTTTCGTTTTTATTGCATATGGTCGGTTGCAGGGGGCAGGGGTTTCAGTTGTTCCCGGGCATTTCGAAAAACAGCGCGATCAGCGGCAGGTAGTCCTTCAGCGCGACGCCGAGGACTTTGAGCGCCTGGCCGATATGGTAGTTGACGGTCTGGGGCGACACCTCCATCTCGGCGGCGATCTGCTGGTGGGTCATGCCCTGGAAGCGGCTCATCTCGAAGATGCGCCGGGTCTGCTCGGGGAGTTGGGCGAGCGCCTCGCGGTAGAGCCGTGCGAGTTCCGTGCCGAGGTAGAAGTCCGGGGAGTCGAACTGGTCGGCGAATCTCTTTTCCAACTGCTGGTGGACGCGTGAATGGACCTTCTGGCTGGAGATGCGGTCCAGCGACTTGTTGCGGACGATCATAAACAGAAGTCCTTTCAGCGAAAGTTCCTCCATCAGGCGGTCCCGGTTTTCCCAAATGTACAGCATCGTGTCCTGTACGATGTCCTCCGCCACGGGGAGGGATACCCAGCGCGAAGCGAAGCTGCACAATCCCTTGTAATAGAATCGGTAGCATGCTTCGAAACACTGCCGGTCCCCGGCGTTGAGCCGTCGGATGACCAGTCGGTTGTCGAGGATGTCGTATTTGGTGTTCAGGGACATAAACCGTCGTATCTCGCGTAATTCGGGAGGCTAAAATTACAATTTTTTCCGGAAAACGGGCCGGATTCCCGAAAAAAGGGCCACCTTTGCAGTAAAATGGAACCGGGCTGCCGGGAAGTCCGCGCCCCGGGATCGCCGTTTTACATCGCTTATGAATACCGTCTGGATCGTACTGCCTGTATTGATCGCGCTGATGTTTCAGCTCGGCATCGAACTCGACCGGCAGGCCTTCGCCGGTGTGGCCCGCCGTCCGGCGGCCGTTGTCGCGGGGCTGCTGGGCCAATTGGCGCTGCTGCCGTTCATCGCCTTCGGCGTGGGGCTGGCCTTCCGCCTGCCGCCCGTCTATTTTCTGGGACTGTTGCTCGTCGCCTGCTGTCCGGGAGGCAGTTCGTCGAACGTCTTTTCGATGCTGGCCAAGGGCGACGTGGCCCTTTCGGTGACGCTGACCGCTTTGAGCAGCCTCATCACGCTCTTCACGATTCCGCTGGTGATGGGTTTCGCCGCGCGTTTCGTCGCGGTGCATGCCGGTGCGGCCATCGAACTTCCGGTCGGGAAACTGCTGGTGCAGAACATCGTCCTGCTGTTCCTGCCGATGCTCTGCGGGGCGCTTTTCAGGCATTGGCGGCCCCGGGCGGCACGGCGTGTGCACGAGCTGCTGGGGCGTGTGGCCTTCCCGGCCCTGATGCTGCTGGCGGCGGTCTTTTTCGTGCAGTACGCCTCGACGATTCTGGAGAATCTCGGCGTGCTGGGTCTGGCCGCGGGTGCGCTGATCCTGCTGGCGATGGCGGGCGGATCGCTGCTGGCCCGCCTGTTCCGGCTCCGGCGGGCGGTGCGCCGCACGATCGTCATCGAGGTCGGGATGCAGAACGCTGCGCAGGCGATCGCCGTCGCCACCTCGCCGCTGATCTTCGACAGCGGCGAAATGGCCGTCCCGGCCATCGTCTACGCCCTCGTGATGAACGTGGTTCTGCTCTCGTACCTGAAACTGCTGCCGAAATGTACCGATGAAACGGCGTCGGAAGGCGCCTGACCGAGTATTTTTGCCGTATGAAATTCCTGAAAGTCGCTGTTTTGTTTTTCGGCCTGGCCGCGGCGTTTGCCGTGCGGGCGCAGGGCGGGACCTATCCCGTCAGCGGGCGGGTGATCGACCGTTTGAGCCGCCGCCCCGTGGCCTATGCCGCCGTGGTGCTGGCCGGGCAGGAGCAGAAGGGAGCCTCGACCGACTCGCTGGGGAGGTTCCGCATCGAGCGCGTGAAGCCGGGCATCTGGCGGCTGGCGGTCTCGTCGGTGGGCTACAAGAGCCTCACGACGCCCGAATACATGGTCTCGGCCGCCACGCCCTTTATCGAAGTCGAGCTGGAGGAGGATGCCGCGCAGCTGGAGGCCGTGACGGTCCGTCCGTCGCCGTTCCGCGTCACGGCGGAGAGTCCCGTAAGTTTGAAGGTGATCGGCCTGCGGGAGATCGAGAAAAGCCCCGGCTCGAACCGCGACGTGTCGCGCATCGTGCGCTCGTATCCCGGCGTGGCCTTCTCGCCCGTGGGGTATCGCAACGATTTGATCGTGCGCGGCGGCGGGCCTGCGGAGAACAAGTTCTACATGGACGGGATCGAAATCCCGAACATCAACCATTTCGCCACGCAGGGGGCGACGGGCGGTCCGGTGAGCATCGTCAACGCCGACCTCGTGCGCGAAATCAGTTTTTATACGGGAGCCTTTCCCGCCGACCGGGCCGGGGCGTTGAGTTCCGTGCTGGACTTCAGGCTCCGTGACGGCAATGCCGAAAAGCAGACCTTCAAAGCGACGTTGGGCGCCTCGGAAGTGGGGTTGAGCGGCAGCGGGCACATCGGCGGCAAGACGACTTATCTGTTTTCCATCCGCCAGTCCTACCTGCAACTGCTGTTCAAACTGCTGGGGCTGCCCTTCCTGCCCAACTACATCGACGGGCAGGCGAAAGTCAAGACACGCCTTTCGGAGCGCGACGAGCTGACGGTGCTGGCCCTTGCGGGATTCGACAACATGCGTCTCAACGTCGACGAGAAGGGGGAGGACGCCGAATACCTGTTGAGCTACCTGCCCCGTATCCGGCAGGAGACCTTCACGGTGGGGGCTTCGTGGCGTCACTATGCGGGCCGCCACGTGCAGACCGTGACCTTGAGCCACAACTACCTGAACAACCGCAACCTGAAATACCTGCGCAACGATGATTCGTCGGAGGACAACCTGACGCTCCGGCTGCGCTCCGTGGAGCAGAAGACCACGCTCCGGGCCGAGAACCGCACCTATCTGGGCCGCTGGACCGTCCGCGAGGGCGTCGAGGTGAATTATTCCGACTACACGAACCGCACGCTGCAACGGCTCTATACCGACAGGACGCAGTTGTCGGACTACCGGACCCGGCTGGGAATCGTCGGCTGGGGGCTGTTCGCCGGGGCCGAATACGCCTCGGCCGACAAGCGGTTCACCGCCTCGGCGGGCCTGCGCGCCGACGGGTGCGACTACTCGGGACGTATGGCGCGGGTGTGGCGTCAGCTGTCGCCCCGGGCCTCGGTCTCCTATGCGGTAGGTCCCGGCTGGTCGGTGAGCGGCAGCGCGGGACTTTACTGCCAGCTGCCGCCCTACACGGCGTTGGGATTCAAGGAGGAGGACGCGCTGGTCAACCGATCGCTCGATTACATGCGCGTCGGGGTCTTCAGCGCGGGTGTCGACTGGCGGCTGCGCGACCGGCTGATCGTCTCGGTCGAGGGATTTTACAAACGCTACGGAGATGTGCCGCTGTCGGTGGCGGACGGGATTCCGCTCTCGTGCAAGGGCAACGATTACGGCGTGGTGGGCAACGAGAAGCTGGTCTCCTCGGCGCAGGGGCGCGCCTACGGCGTCGAGGCGATGGCCCGCTGGCAGATTCCGGGGCGAGTGAACGTCGTGGGGTCGGTGACCGTGTTCCGCTCGGAGTACCGCAACGACCGGCAGGCCCCGTGGATCGCCTCGGCGTGGGACAACCGTTTCGTGGTCAACGTCAGCGGAACCTACGACCTGCCGCGCCACTGGAGCTTCGGTGCGAAGTTGAGCGCCGTGGGCGGTGCGCCCTACACGCCCTACGACGTGGAGCGTTCGTCGCTCGTCGAGGCGTGGGATGCGCAGGGACGGCCCTACTACGACTATTCGAAATACAACGCCGGGCGGCTCGACGCCTTCGCCCAGCTGGACGTGCGCGTCGACAAGGTGTTCTACTTCCGCCGCTGCATGCTGGGCGTCTACATCGACCTGCAAAACGTTGCGGGCGGTCGTTTGCGCCAGCCCGACGTGCTGATGTCCACGGGGGAGATCGAAAATCCCTCGGCTCCGGCGTCGGAGCGGCGTTACCGCATGAAATACCTCGAACAGGTGAGCGGCACGCTGCTCCCGACGCTGGGCCTGACGGTCGAGTTTTAAGCCTCCGGCGTCCGCCGGGCGTTCCGTTTGTCCATTGAGAAACTGATGATGAAGGGGATCGCGAGGAAGACCGCCGTGCCGGTCACCACCAGCCACGTGTACGTCGCCGGACTGCCCACGGGCAGCTGCGAAGGCGGGAAGAAGGTGACGATGAACGAGAACAGCACGGCGAGGAACCCCACGCCTCCGATCAGCCACATGCCCGTGTTTCCGCCCGGCACGCGGTAGCTGCGGATAAGCTTGGGCTGCGTGTAGCGCAGGCGGATTCCTGCGGCGTACATCATCATGTACATGATCAGATACAGTCCCACGGTCAGGGCGCTCAACAGGAAGAACGCCACGCTGACGTCGTCCATCACGATGTAAAGCGACGAGAGGAGCGTCACGATGCAGCCCTGGATAATCAGTATGTTGAGCTGCACGCCGTTCTTGTTGGTCTTCTGGAGGAAGCAGGGCAGAGCACCGTCCCTGGCCGTCCACAGCAGGCCGCGGCTGGGGCCCGAAATCCACGACATCACGCCCGCCAGCGCACCGAAGGCCACGAGCAGTCCCATGACGTTCGAGAGCCATCCCACGTGGTAACGTTCGAAAGCGATCTGGAAGGTGGTGAACAGCCCCGACTGGAGGTTGATCTGGTCGTAGGGGGTGATGATGGCCACGGCCAGCGCGCCCAGCGTGAACAGTCCGAACGAGATCAGCGCCGCGAGGAACATCGCCCGTGGGAACTGCGTCTGGGGTTTGGCCAGTTCCGGAGCGTGCACGGCGTGCACCTCCACGCCGGCGAACAGCAGCAGGATGCCCGCCAGGAACGCGATGTCGCTCATGCCCGTGATGTGGGGGAAGAGACGCGGGTGGACGTGCTGCGCGGCGTCGACGTTGACGATCTGCGAGACGCCGGCCGGAATCTCCTTCAGGGCGATTTCGTTGCCGCCGGCCATCCAGATGACCGCCATCACGATCACGACGACGCCCGGGAGCACCGTGCCGATCAGAAATCCCTTCGAGGTGATGCCCGAGATGGCCGACGTGCCGCGCAGGGTCACCAGCGTCGCGCACCAGTACATCGCAATCGAGAACAACCCGACGTACAGCCCGTTCTGCGCCAGAGCCGGAACGCCGATCATGTAGGCGATCGACGCGGCGGCGAATCCCAGTACGGTGGGATACCAGACGACGTTCTGAATCCATTGCAGGAAGATCGCCGAGAAGCCCAGGTGGCGGTTGAAAGCCTCCTTGACCCAGGTGTAGACGCCGCCGCCGCGGTCGGCGAAGGCGCTGCCCAGTTCGGCGCCAACGAGGGCTGCGGGAATCAGGAAGAGGAACGTCGCGAAGAAAATGTAGAAGAACATCGTCAGTTCCTCCTGGGCCATCATCGGGAGCCCGCGCAGGCTGATGACGGCCGCAGCGGTCATCAGCGCCAGCTGCGTCGTGGTGATATTTTTACGTTTTGCCATGGTGGGTAGGTTGGATTTTGCTGTTTTCCCTCGTCGTCCGCCGCACAGTTTTCGTGCCGGAGCGCATTGCCGCCCCGTGAAATCGGCAGCCGGAGCGTTGCAAAGAACCGATCGGAACACCGGGCGGCTTTTTCGTACCCTGCGCACGCGGGAACGGCGCGCCCGGCATGCGGACGCAAAAACAGCAGGGAATCTCGCGATTGCCTGCTGTCCCCGGAGGTCGCCCTCCTAAAACTACTAACCCAAACTTAAATAAATGAAGAAACCTCACTGCGGTTGCTGTGCCGCAGCTGACCGGAATAAGTACAAAGCGCGTGCCGAACCTGCAATCGCCGTCCGCCGGGGACCGTTTGGCCGATTATCGGGTCTTGTCGTGGAATTTTCACCGGAATAATTTTGGTTTTATTTCTTTTTATTGTTTTATTTGTGGCATATGCCTGATGATAGTGCCTTTAAAGGAAAATTTGCAGCCTTCGCCGTTGCGGGAGCCGATGCTACGACCCGCGTGGTGTTCGCCCCGGCGGTCAAAAGCAAGAACCGCGTGCCGTTCGATAACTTCCGCGCCGAATCGTTAACCCGTTAATTTGAAAGACAATGAAGAACCTGAAACTGTTTTTGTTGGGCCTTATGCTCTGCGCGGCGCTGCCGTCGCAGGCATGGGACCGCACGCGTCACGATGCCATCGCCTACATCGCCGAGTGCAACCTGACGCCCCGGGCGAAGAGGAACATCGCCCGCTACCTCGACCATTCGATCGTTTACTACGCTTCGTGGATGGACAAGTACCGCGACACCCCCGAATTCCGCAATGTCGAGCACGTGAGCTACGTGGATGCCGACATGCAGCTGGTCGACACGCTGCGCAAGGGAAAAACCAACTGTGTCGTGGAGCTGATGCACGCCATCGACCGGCTGAAGGACTACCGGAACATGAGCGACTCGCTCGTGCGGTTGAACCTAATGTATGTCATTCACATCGTGGGCGACATGCACTGCCCTTCGCATGTCAAGTACCCCGGTTGCAAGAGCGGCCGTGCGGACCTCAACGGGAAAAAGATGTCCTACCATGCGATGTGGGACTGGGGCGTGCTGGACGGCGCCCACGGCTGGAGTTACAGCGAGTACCGGCTGCTGCTGGACACCTTCTCCAAACGCGAGAAGGCCGGGATGGCCAAGGGTACGCCCCGCGAATGGCTGTACGAAACGGCCGTCGCCTGCCGGGTGATCTACGACTGGCAGCGGGCCGACGGGACCTACGGCAAGCAGTTCGTGACGGACACTTACCTGCTGCCCGAACGCCAGCTGATCCTGGCGTCGTATCGTCTGGCCGCCGTGCTCAACGACCTGTTCGGTTAGTGATGCCCTCCGGGGATAAAAAAACAGCAGGGAATCTCACGATTGCCTGCTGCCCCCAGGAGGTTGCCCTCCTAAAACTACTAACCCAAACTTAAATAAATGAAGAAACCTCACTGCGGTTGCTGTGCCGCAGTTGACTGAAATAAGTACAAAGCGCGTGCCAAAGTCGCGCCGCCGTCTGCCGGAAAAGGGACGCATCGTGGTCGGAACGGTCCGCTGCGCAGAGCGGCGGGGCGCGTTTCGCGGAAATATTCCGCCGGATCGCTTGCTTCCTGCCGATAAAAGTGTACCTTTGCCGTGCAATGGTTTCCCCGTGGAGGGGAATTAAAAGGGAATGCCGTGTGAATCGGCAACAGTTCCCGCTGCTGTGAGTCCCGCCCGCAAGGGCTTTTTCGTTGCGGCATTCTTGAGCCACTGGTCCTCCGGGACCGGGAAGGCGCCGCCTCGGGGGACAAGTCAGAAGACCTGCCTTGCGCGATAGGGTGTTTGCTCCTGCGGAGAAAGGGAGCGCCTGAAGTCGTCGCCGGCGGTTTTTCCGTGCGTCCTTATTTGCTTCGGCCCTCTTTTTCCTGTTGCTGCGAACCTCTTCGGACAGACTTTTTTACGGTTGGATGAGGAAGTCGTCGCCATGCTTTGCCGGGTCGTCATGCCTGTTTTTGCCTGCGCGGTATTCTCCGTGAAGTCTGTCCCTTACGGACGGAACAGATGGAACCATTAACTAAAAAACAAGGTATGATGAAAAAATTATTTGTGATCTGCTCCTGGGCGCTGCTTCTCGGCGGCTGCAAGAGCGAATCCGGGGCTTCGGACCCGGATGGAGACAAACCTGTTCCCCCCCCCTCGGCCGAACTGTTGCAAAAGATCGAAGACCTGAATGCGGGCCTGGTCTCGCTGAAGACGCTGGCCGGAGCCGTGTCGCAGTCGGAAGTGCGGTCGCTGGCCGAGACGGAGGACGGCGTGCGCCTTACGTTCTGCGACGGGACCGAAGTGACGGTAGCCTGCAATGCGGCGGCGGAAGCGCCGCTGATCGGCATTGCGGTCGATGGGGATGCGTATTACTGGACACTCGCCGCGGAAAAGGATATTCCCTGGCTGAAAGATGCCGCCGGAGCGAAAATGCCTGTTTCGGGGCCTGTCCCCGTCGTGGGGCGCGATGATAAAGGTTTCTGGACCGTGACGACGGACGCCGCCGTGACGCCGTGGCAGATCGAGGACGGCTCCGGAAATCCGGTCGAAGCCACGGGCGACGAGCAGGTGGAGTTGTTTCGGTCGGTAAAGGCCGGAAACGGCCGGGTGGAAATCGCGCTGACGGACGGCGGGACTCTTTCGGCGGCGCAGGTCAACGACTTGAGCGTTGCGGGGACGGCCAACTGCTATGTGGTTTCGGCGCCCGGAACGTATGTTTTCAATGCCCGGGTACGCGGAAACGGAGCCGGCGAAGGGGTCGGATTCGAGCCGGCGATCGAGATGGCGGACGGCATGACGGCCGACTGGCTGTGGACCGACTCCGAAGGACTCGTTTCGGGAGTCGCCCTCGACACGACCTCCGGCGATATTTTCCTCACGGTCGGCGAAGGCAGGGGCAACGCGCTGGTCGCCCTGATGCAGGACGGAAAGGTCGTCTGGAGCTGGCATGTCTGGGTGACCGACGCTCCGCAGACGATGACCTACGGGAACGGGACGGTCTTCATGGACCGCAACCTGGGCGCCGCAGGTACGACCGCAGGCGGTACGGACGCTTACGGCATGTATTACCAGTGGGGGCGCAAGGACCCGTTCTACGGGGGCGAGAAAACGGAAACTTCGGCCAATGCGTTCCTCGAAGCAAAGAACGGCACGGTGGTGAATCCCGCTTATCCGGCGCTGGACTGGGCTTTCAGCAAGAGTGCGACGACGACCGACGGGGCTGCCGCCAATCCCATGACGTTCTACAACGATAAGGTCGGAACCGGCTATAACTGGCTTGCGTCGCCGAACGCGACATTGTGGGGTGAGGCCAAAACGCTCAACGACCCTTGCCCGCCGGGGTACAGGGTTCCTGGAACCGGTGCATGGGAGGATCTGATTTCGGGACGTCAGTACATCGACGGCGTTTCGGTATGGGACGGAACGAACTACGGTATGACCTATACCCACGGGGGACAGACGGCCTGGTATCCGGCGCAGGGCTATCGCAATTACAGTTCGGGCGCCATCGTGGGGCTGCGCAGCTCGACCGGCGGTTCGGGCGCTTACTGGTCGGCGGAAACCTCTTCGGTCAAATCCTATTACCTCTTCTTCCGCAGCAAACTGTCGAGCAGCGGTTCGATCAATAATGAACTGGACATGAACCGGTCTTACGGCTATACGGTGCGTTGCTGCAAGGAGTGACGGTCCGTCGGGACGAATAAAGGCAGGACGCTTTCGGGTCCTGCCTTTGTTTTCGATGCCGGTTCCGGCCTACCGGAACACGCCCGTGTAGGTCGAGGGCGAGAGGGCGCGCAGCTCCTCCTTGACTGATTCGGCGACGTCGAGCGTTTCGATGAATGCCGCGATCGACTCGCGGGTGATGTGGGCGTTGGTCCGCGTCAGGGCCTTCAACGCCTCGTAGGGCTTCGGGAAACCCTCGCGGCGCAGGATGGTCTGGATGCCCTCGGCCACCACGGCCCAGTTGTTCTCCAGGTCGCGCGCCAGCGCCTCGGGGTTGAGGATCACCTTGTTCAGCCCCTTGAGCAGCGATTGCAGGGCGATCACCGCGTGGGCCATCGGCACGCCGATGTTGCGCAGCACGGTCGAGTCGGTCAAATCGCGCTGGAGGCGCGAGACGGGCAGCTTCGAGGCGAGGTGCTCGAAAACAGCGTTGGCGATGCCGAAGTTGCCCTCGGCGTTCTCGAAGTCGATGGGGTTGACCTTGTGGGGCATGGCGCTCGATCCGACCTCCCCGGCCTTGATCTGCTGTTTGAAGTACTCCATCGAAATATAGGTCCACATGTCGCGCGAGAGGTCGATGAGAATGGTGTCGATGCGCTTCATGTTGTCGAAGATCGCCGCCAGGTTGTCGTAGTGCTCGATCTGCGTGGTGTACTGCGAACGGCACAGCCCCAGCGTCTCGTTCACGAATCGGTTGGCAAAAGCCACCCAGTCGATTTCGGGGTAGGCTGCGCGGTGGGCGTTGAAGTTGCCCGTGGCGCCGCCGAACTTGGCCGGAACGGCGATGTCGTGGAGCATGAACAACTGCTTTTCGAGCCGCTCGACGAATACCGAAAACTCTTTGCCCAGCGAGGTCGGCGAGGCGGGCTGCCCGTGCGTGCGCGCCAGCATCGGAACCTCGCGCCACTGCTCGGCGAACGACGCCAAAGCGTCGCGGACCTCCTCGACGACGGGGTAGTAGACGCCCGTCATCGCCTCCCGGAGCGAGAGCGGAATGGCCGTGTTGTTGATGTCCTGCGACGTGAGGCCGAAATGCACGAACTCCTTATAGGCCTCCAGCCCGAGGGTGTCCATTTTCTCCTTGATGATGTACTCGATGGCCTTTACGTCGTGGTTGGTCACCGACTCGATCTCCTTCACGCGCCGGGCATCGGCGTCCGAGAAATCGAGGTAGAGCGCGCGCAGGGCGGCGAACTTCGAGCGGTCGATGCCGGTCAGCTGCGGCAGCGGCAGTTCGCACAAGGCGATGAAGTATTCCACTTCGACGCGGATGCGGTAGCGGATGAGGGCCTGCTCCGAAAAATAATCGGCTAATTTCTCCGTTTTATTACGGTAACGCCCGTCGACGGGCGAGATGGCGGTGAGGGGAGTTAACATATGGGATTGTGATTTGTTTTTCGTTTCCAGACGCCAAATTTACGACATTTAATTGAAATACGCATAATTTTCCATACCTTTGTGGAGATGTAAACCGAAATCGGAATGAATTTCATATTGGCAATCATCGACTCCCTGGCGGGCTTCGTGCAGCGCAATCCGCTGACGATGCTCCTTATCGTCATACTGGCGCTCGGCGCCCCCGCGCTGCTCAAGGGCATCGCGCTGTTTATCTTGTATTTTCTTATGGGACTTGTTATTTTGGTCGTCGTGCTGATGCTGGCTTTCCGCTGGCGGATCTACAAGGTCCGCAAGCAGATGGAGCAGCAGTTCGGCGAAGGCTTCGGACAGCAGTCCGGACCGAAGGGATTCGGCGGTTTCGGCTCGCCCTTTGCAGAGCAGCCGCGCAAGGAGCGCGAAGGCGAGGTGAAGGTGCACAAAACCCCGGGAATGCCCGAGAAGCGCGTGTCGAAGGATGTGGGCGACTACGTCGATTTCGAAGAGGAAAAGCAGTAGCATGTTGAAGATTTTCGAACTCATAGGGCGCTATTTCATGCTGATGGGAAAGGTCTTTTCCCGTCCGGAGAAGGCCGCCATCTACCGCCGGCGAATCATTTTCGAAATGGAGTCGCTCGGTGTCAACTCGATCGGCCTGACGGCCATCATCTCGGTCTTCATCGGCGCGGTCATCACGTTGCAGATGTGCATCAACCTCGATTCGCCGTTCATTCCCCGCTCGCTGGTGGGTTACGCCACGCGCGAGACGATGATCCTGGAGTTTTCGTCGGCGGTCGTGGCGCTGATTCTCGCCGGAAAGGTCGGGTCGTCGATCGCCTCGGAGATCGGAACCATGCGCATCACCGAACAGATCGACGCGCTCGAAATCATGGGCGTCAACTCCGCCTCGTACCTCATCCTCCCGAAGATCGTCGCCGCGATGGTCTTCTTCCCCTTTCTGACGATCCTCTCGATCCTGATCGGCATTCTGGGCGGATACCTCATCGCCGCCGCGACGGGCATTATGATCCCCGCCGACTATGTCGACGGCCTGCTGATGGATTTCAAGCCCTATTCGATCACCTACACGCTGATCAAGACCGTCTTCTTCGCCTACATCATCACCTCGATTTCGGCCTTCTACGGCTACAACGCCCGGGGCAACTCGCTGGAGGTCGGCGCGGCTTCGACGCGCGCCGTGGTGGCCAGCTGCGTGGTGATTCTGCTTTTCGACCTGATCCTGACACAAGTCCTGCTTATATGATACGCGCCGAACATATCGTCAAGTCGTTTGACGGCCGGGTGGTGCTCGACGACATCTCGGTCGAATTCGAGACCGGAAAAACGAACCTCATCATCGGCCGCAGCGGCTCGGGAAAGACCGTGCTGCTCAAGACGCTGGTGGGCCTGCACGAACCCGATTCGGGCGACGTGTGGTACGACGAGGTGAACTTTTCGAAACTCGGTTTCCGGGAACGCAAAAGTATCCGCAAGGACATCGGCATGATCTTTCAGGGCGGGGCGCTGCTGGACTCCTCGACCGTCGTGGAGAACGTCAAGCTGCCGCTCGACCTCTTCACCTCGCAGAGCGAGCGGGAGAAGATGGAGCGCGTGAATTTCTGCCTCCAGCGCGTGCGGCTCGACGGGGCCAACGAACTCTATCCGGCCGAACTGTCGGGCGGCATGATCAAGCGCGTGGCCATCGCCCGGGCTATCGTGATGAATCCCCGCTACCTGTTTTGCGACGAACCCAACTCGGGACTCGACCCGCAGACCTCGATCGTCATCGACAACCTGATCCACGAGATCACCCAGGAGTACGGCATCACGACGATCATCAACACCCACGACATGAACTCCGTGATGGAGATCGGCGAGAAAATTGTATACATCCACGACGGCCGTAAGTGGTGGGAGGGGACGAAGGACGACATCCTGCATGCGGACAACCGCGAGCTGAACGATTTCGTCTTCGCCTCGGCCATGGCCAAACGGGCCAAACTGGCTGCGCAGTAGGCTTCCGCGGTGTTGTGCGCCTGAAGACGGCGGAGGTTTCCGGCGGACGGGTGCGTGCCGGGAAACGGATGCGTCCGCGGTTCGTAAAAAAATTTAATTTTTTATTTGCGTAAATTATATAAAGTATGTACTTTTGTGCTGTTAAAAAAATAACGCAATTTTTTATTAACAAATAATTCAAATTATTATGGCAACTATTAAAATCGGTATCAACGGCTTCGGTCGTATCGGCCGTCTGGTGTTCCGTGCCGCTTGCACGAACGACAACATCGAAGTGGTGGGCATCAACGACCTGGTTCCCGTGGACTACATGGCTTACATGCTGAAGTACGACACGATGCACGGCCGTTTCGACGGTACGGTGGATTTCAACGTGGAGAAGAGCCAGCTGATCGTAAACGGCAAGGCTATCCGCGTAACCGCCGAGAAGGACCCCGCAAACCTGAAGTGGAACGAGGTTAACGCCGAGTACGTGGTAGAGTCGACGGGTCTGTTCCTCACCAAGGAGAAGGCCGAGGCTCATATCGCAGCCGGCGCCAAGTACGTCGTTATGTCGGCTCCCTCGAAGGACGACACCCCGATGTTCGTATGCGGCGTGAACACCGATACCTACAAGGGCCAGACGATCGTTTCGAACGCATCGTGCACCACCAACTGCCTTGCCCCCATCGCCAAGGTTCTGCACGACAAGTTCGGCATCACCGACGGTCTGATGACCACCGTTCACTCGACCACCGCAACGCAGAAGACTGTCGACGGTCCCTCGATGAAGGACTGGCGCGGCGGCCGTGCCGCTTCGGGCAACATCATTCCCTCGTCGACCGGCGCTGCAAAGGCCGTAGGCAAGGTGATTCCCGAGCTGAACGGTAAGCTGACCGGTATGTCGATGCGTGTTCCGACCCTCGACGTTTCGGTTGTCGACCTGACCGTAAACCTGGCCAAGCCCGCCAAGTACGACGAGATCTGCGCTGCCATGAAGGAGGCTTCGGAAGGCGAACTGAAGGGCATCCTGGGTTACACCGAGGAGGCTGTCGTTTCGTCGGACTTCCTGGGCGACGCCCGCACGTCGATCTTCGACAAGGCTGCCGGTATCGCGCTGACGGACACCTTCGTGAAGGTCGTTTCGTGGTACGACAACGAGTGGGGCTACTCGAACAAGGTCCTCATGCTGATCGAGAAGATGGCCGCTTACAACAACAAATAGTCGTAAGCCATCCGATAGAAAAAGAGGGAACCAGCGATGGTTTCCTCTTTTCTTTATATCGGCTTCCGGGTCGGTCGGGAGCCTATTTTTTCGAATCGACCCGCATTTCGACCGAGGCGCCCGACCATTGGTTGATCTCCCGCTTTTCGGTGCGCAGGCGGCGTCCGGCATAGGAGATCCTCACCTCGATCCCGAAGGGCCTGGTCGCGTCGATTTCGTTGTCCGCGGGCAGCGTGTGGGGAATTATATATAGGTAGAGCACGAGGTGGTCGCACGGCATGGTTTGCAGCGCGGCCGTGCGGTCAGCGGCGATGTCTGCGGGGCGTTCGGCAAGGTTCGAGCCGACGTCGGCCACGGTCGATGCCGACGAGGCGAATCCGATGCGCCGGCCGGCGGCGTCGAAACAGCCGCACATCAGCGCCGCATTGTACCGCCACCACCCTTCGTAGCGGCTCGTGACTTCGATTGTAAATCCTTTTTCGTCCATGTTCTGTCGGGGCCGCGCGGGCCGGATGCAGCGCCGGATCGGTTCGGCGGTCCGTGCGCGGACTATTTTTCCGTAAAAATAATACAACTGTCGTGCAACGCCAAATTTATTTGCGCCCCGCCGGGCCGGGAGTGCTAAAACTCGCGGTTTTCTTTGCAAATGTCTTATTTTTTCGTAACTTTGCGCACTAAATGTGCGTAAATGGAGGTAGCTCAACGATATTCGATTGCCTGGAAAGGGCTGAAAAACGGTCGTCACGACTTCCGTTTCGAGGTCGACAAGGCGTTGTTCGAAGCCTTCGAAAGCACGGAGATCAAGGACGGACGGTGTGAGGTCTCGGTCGGTGTGGACCGCTCGGAGAAGCAGCTCACGCTCGATGTCGGGATCACGGGTCATGTCGTCGTCGAATGCGACCGATGCCTGGAGGACTGCCGTGTGCCCATTGATTTCGAGGGGCAGCTGGTGGTGAAATTCTCCGACGAGGTGCACGAATACGACGGCGAGGTGATGTGGATGCTGCCGGGCGAGGACCGCGTGGAACTTGCGCAGTACATCTACGAAAGCATCGTGCTGTCGCTGCCCTACCAGCGGGTGCATCCCGAGGGGGAGTGCAACCCAGAGATGCTCGAACGCTTCCGGATCGTTTCCGACCGGGAGTTCGCGTCGATCGAGGCTGCGGCCGAAGGCGCCGGGGAGCGCGGCGGGGGCGAATGGGCCAAGCTGGCCGCCCTGCGCGAGCGGATGGAGGCCGAAGGCGCGGACGGCGAAGAAGGCGAAGGCGGCGAAGAACCCGGCGGCGCGAAATAAACACGGATAAAGATACGTTTAAACTTATAAATTATATTTAAAAATGGCACATCCTAAACACAAAGTCTCGTCGACGCGACGCGATAAGCGCAGAACCAACTACAAGGCTACCGTTCCGACGGTGGTTACCTGCTCGAACTGCGGCGCAGCGGTGCTCTATCACCGTGTATGCCCCGAGTGCGGCTTCTATCGCGGAAAGCTCGCCATCGAGAAGAAAGCTGCCGAATAATTCCGGCGCTCAAAAGAGTGCATCCCCGCGGGGAGTGCCTCTTTTTTAATTTATGAAGGTTCCCTTCCGGCTGCCTGAATCCCCGGTCGTGCATGTTTTCCGGGGGCGGGTCGGGAGCGGGACAGGATATCAACCAACACTCGTACGAGTATGATAAAGATTGGCGTAGATGCCATGGGCGGCGATTATGCACCCGAAGCGGCTGTCAAGGGAGCCGTCATGGCGCTCGATGCGATCGGGTCGGACAGCCGTATCGTGCTGTTCGGCGACGAAGAGAAAATTAAGTCCGTGCTCGCTTCGGAGGGATGTCCCGCCGAGCGGTTCGGAATCGTAGCGACCACCGAGGTGATCGAGATGGGCGACCATCCGGCCAAGGCTTTCCAGGCCAAGGCGGATTCGAGCATCACGGTCGGGTTTGGCTACCTGGCCAAGGGAGCTGTCGACGGTTTTGCGAGCGCAGGTTCGACCGGCGCCATGATGGTCGGTTCGATGTATGCCGTCAAACCGATCGAGGGTGTCGTGCGTCCCACGATTTCATCCATCGTTCCCACCATCGCAGGGCGTCCTGCGCTGCTGCTGGACGTGGGCCTGAATGTGGACTGCAAGCCCGAGGTGCTGGCGCAGTACGGCCTGATCGGCTCGATTTACGCCGAGGCGGTGCTGGGCATCGAGCGTCCGCGCGTGGCGGTGCTCAACATCGGCGAGGAGGAGACCAAGGGCAACGCCCAGACCAAAGCCACCTACGAACTGCTGAAGGCGGAGAGCCGGATCAATTTCGTGGGCAATGTCGAGGGTTCCTATCTCTTTTCGGGCAAGGTCGCCGATGTGATCGTCTGCGACGGATTCGTCGGCAACACGGCGCTGAAAATGGCCGAGGGCCTCTACCGCATCAACACGGCCTTGGGCTGCCGCAATGCCTTCTGGGACGCCATGAATTACGAAAACGTGGGCGGAACACCCGTCCTGGGCGTCAACGCGCCCGTTATCATCGGTCACGGATGCTCTTCGCCCCAGGCGATCCGGAGCATGATCCTTTCGACCGAACAGGTCATCAAGGCCGATCTGACAGCGAAACTGCAACGTGCGTTTCAAAATTAACCAAAACACGAAAAGCCAAAGCTAATGGGTAAGATAACAGCAGCTATTACGGGTGTGGGACAGTACCTTCCGGAATATATCCTCACCAACGACGAATTGAGCCGGATGGTCGACACCAACGACGAGTGGATCATGTCGCATACGGGTATCAAGACGCGCCATATCCTCAAGGGCGAGGGTATCGGCAGCTCCTACATGGGCGCCCGTGCGGTCATCAATTTGTTGGATAAGACGGGGGTGGACCCCATGGAGATCGACGTGGTGATCTGCGCCACGGTGACCCCCGACATGTTCTTCCCCTCGACGGGTAACTTGATCGCCGACCAGGCTGGTTGCAAGAACGCCTTTGCGTTCGATGTTTCGGCAGCTTGCAGCGGCTTCCTGTTCGCCCTGACCACCGGCGCGAAGTTCATCGAGGCCGGCACGAGCAAGAAGGTCATCGTCGTGGGCGCCGACAAAATGTCGTCGATCGTCGACTATACCGACCGTTCGACCTGCCCGCTCTTCGGCGACGCTGCCGCCGCCGTGCTGCTGGAAGCCAATACCGAAGGTTTCGGAGTCGTGGATTCGATCCTGCATTCCGACGGCTCGGGCGAGATGCAGCTCTACATGAAGGCGGGCGGTTCGCGCTACCCGGCTTCGGTCGAAACCGTGCAGAACAACTGGCACACGATCATGTGGGACGGCCACGCCGTGTTCAAGGCTGCCGTGTCGAAGATGTCCGACGTTTCGGTGGAGATGATGGAGCGTCACAACCTCAAGGGCGAGGATATCCGTTTCCTGGTTCCCCATCAGGCCAACCTGCGCATCATCGACGCCACGGCGCGCCGTATGGGCATCACGCAGGACAAGTGCATGATCAACATCGACCGCAACGGTAATACCACGGCCGCCACGATTCCTTCGTGTCTTTGCGACTACGAGAGCCAGTTGCGCAAGGGCGACAACCTCATTCTGTCGGCTTTCGGCGGCGGATATACCTGGGGTGCGACCTATGTGAAGTGGGCCTACGACGGCCTGAAGGCATAAGCGGGGCGATCCCCGGCAAAAGGCGGAAACCGATGTTTCCGCCTTTTTTTGTTCGTTTTCGCGGAATTTTTTTATCTTTGGAGCCGTAACGCCCCTTTTATATCAGTAGGCGGTTTTACGGAATCTTGTACGGTTCTGTTTTGCAACCCATTCGACTTTTTCGTATCTTTGTTGAGCTAAACCCATTGCCGATGAACCGTCTGAACCGTATTTTTCACAACAAACAGATCAAACTGTTTTGGTTCCTGCGGAGTTTCGCGCGTTACCTTACGCCGAAACGGTTGTTGCAGTCCCGTCTGGACCGGGTACTCGCCGAGGCGGAACGCCGCCCCGACTGGGAGTACATCTGTCGGCGGGCGGATTATTACAACAAACTGTCGCCTGCGCCTGCGACCCCCCCCCGCGAAGGGCTGCGTCCGTTAGGCGACCACAAGTTCCGTCGGGGCGTCAAGACGGCCTATTTCTTCGATACCTACGAGTTCACCCGCTGGTTCAGCGACCGCCTGCTGTGGAATACCGTTCCCGGGGACGTGACGACGGTTCCCGACGTGCCGTCGATCGTCAAGAGCAGGCCGATCTGCGGCGACAACGCCAATTCGGTGCTGCTGAACCTCGACAAGGTCCGCCATTTCATCTTCCTGCGGGACGACATTCCGTTCCGGAAGAAGTCGGACAAGGCGATTTTCCGGCTGGCGATCACGCGGCGTCCCCACCGCGAACGTTTCATGCGCATGTATTTCGGTTCGGAGTGCTGCGATGCCGGCATCTCGACGCCCCGTCCCGAATATCCCCCGGAGTGGACCAAACCCCATATTTCGATGTACGACCACCTGAACTACAAGTTCATTCTGGCGATCGAGGGCTACGACGTGGCGACGAACCTCAAGTGGATCATGTCGTCGAACTCGCTGGCCGTGATGCCCCGTCCGACCTACGAGACGTGGTTCATGGAGGGCACGCTCATCCCCGGTTACCACTACGTCGAGATCCGGCCCGACTATTCCGACCTCGAAGAGCGGATGCGCTACTACATCGAGCATCCGGACGAGGCCGAGGCGATCATCGCGCATGCGCACGAATACGTCGCGCAGTTCCGCGACCGCCGGCGCGAAAAGATCATTTCACTGCTGGTCTTGCAGAATTATTTCCGGCGCACCGGGCAGCGCTGATTCCCGGCATTTCAGTTTCCTTTCGGATTCGGGCCGTAATTTCGCCCGTCTGAAAGACGGGTTTCGGAGGGCGGTGGCGGGCCGCGGGTTTCAAGACCGGATTTTCGCCCCTCCCCCTGTCCCGAGAAACGAGAAAAAGGAGTGTATTATGAAGATACTCATTGTTGAAGACGAACCCTCCCTGCGGGAGATCATGGTCCGGACGCTGACCCGGGAGCAGTACGTCGTCGAGCAGGCCGCCGATTACGCCGCGGCGCTCGACAAGATCGCCGCATACGACTACGACTGCATCCTGCTGGACATCATGCTGCCCGGCGGCAGCGGCCTGCGGCTGCTCGAAGAGCTGAAGAGGCGTCGCAGCCCGGCTGCGGTGATCATCATTTCGGCCCGCGATTCCCTCGACGACAAGATCGAGGGGTTGGAACTCGGCGCCGACGACTACCTTCCCAAGCCGTTCCACCTGGCGGAATTGAGCGCCCGCATCCGCAGCGTCCTGCGCCGTCACCAGCGCGGCGGTTACGAGAGCCTCGACGCGGGCAACGTGCGCCTGTGGCCCGACAGCCGCCGGGTCGAGGTGGCGGGCCGCGAGGTGGAGCTGCTGCGCAAGGAGTACGACATCCTCCACTACTTCATGTCCCGCCCCAACCACACGGTCGACAAGACCGCGCTGGCCGAAGGGGTCTGGGGCGACCATATCGACCAGGCCGACAATTTCGATTTCGTCTATGCGCAGATGAAGAACCTGCGCCGCAAGCTCCACGATGCGGGCGCCGACATCGAGATCCGCGCAGTCTACGGCTTCGGCTATAAACTCGTACAGCCGTGAAACTGGTTTACCGCATCCTGCTGCACCTTTCGTGGGCGCTGTCGCTGCTTCTGGCGGCATGGGCCGTGTTGTTTTACTTCACGCTGATCGACGAGATCAACGACGAGGTGGACGACGCGCTCGAAGCTCGTGCCGAAGTGATCGTCAAGCGGGTTCTGGCCGGACGGGAGCTTCCCGTTCCGGCGGACGAGGGCAACAACGGCTATTTCCTGCACGAAGTGTCGCCCCAATATGCCGCCGCACAGCACCACGAACGCTATTCCGACGAGGAGATTTTCATTCCCGAACGCGACGACAAGGAGCCGGCCCGCGTGCTGCGCAAGGTGTTCCGCGACGGCGCGGGGCAATGGCGCGAACTGACGGTGATGACTCCGACCATCGAGAAGGACGACCTCCGGGAGTCGATCCTCCGGTGGATGGTCTGCCTCTACCTCTTCCTGCTGCTGATGATCCTGCTGGTCACGGTCATCGTGCTCTACCGCACGATGCGGCCGCTCTACGCCCTGCTGCGGTGGCTCGACGGTTACACCGTGGGGGCGCGGAATGCGCCGCTGGCCGTCGAGACCTCCGTCACGGAGTTCCGGAAACTCAACGATGCCGCGCGCCGCTATGCCGAGCGGGCCGAGTCGTCGTTCGAGCGGCAGAAACAGTTCATCGGCAACGCCTCGCACGAGATGCAGACTCCGCTGGCGGTCTGCCGCAACCGGTTGGAAATGCTGGTCGACGATGCGCATGCGCTCACCGGGGAGCAGTTGGGCGAGATCGCCAAGGTGCAGCGGACGCTGGACTACCTCGTGCGGCTCAACCGTTCGCTGCTGCTGCTGTCGAAGATCGACAACGGCCAGTTCCCCGAGGCCGAAGAGGTCGACGTGAACGCACTGGTGCGCCGCACGGCCGAGGACATGGAGGAGATTTACGCCTACCGCAGCATGCGCTTTGCGCTCGTGGACGAGGGGCCGCTCACGGCGCGGATGAATCCGTCGCTGGCCGGGAGCGTGGTCGCCAACCTGCTGAAAAACGCATTCGTTCACGGCGACGAGGGCGGCGAGGTGACGGTGCGCGTCGCTCCGCGTCGCTTCACGGTCTGCAACAGCGGTGCGGGCGGTCCGCTCGACGCCGGGCGTATCTTCGACCGGTTCTATCAGGGAACGAAGAAGGAGGGTTCTACGGGGCTGGGCCTTGCCGTGGTCGACGCAGTCTGCCGTCTCTACGGGTTGAAGGTGTCCTATTCTTATAAGGAGGGGCGGCATTGCTTCGCGGTCGATTTCCCGGCGTGAAAAAAATGCAGGAAATCCGCTTTTTTCAGATTCGTTTCAGTTTCGGGCCGCAACTTTGCAGTACGAAATTCAATTAAAACACTACGATTATGAAAAAGTTCACGATTCTTCTCGCTTCGCTGGCCGTCATGGCCTCTTCGGTTCCCGCTTTCGCCGGTAAAGACCGGATCATCACCGTCGGCGAACTTCCCGCCGTTGCGCAACAGTTCGTCCAGACCCACTTCAAGGCTGTCGAGGTCTCCTACGCCAAAGTCGACGAGGAGCTGTTCGACAAGGATTACAAGGTGGTCTTCGTCAACGGCTCGAAGGTCGAGTTCGCCAAGGACGGAGCGTGGAAGGAGGTCGACTGCAAGTACGGCGAGGTTCCCGCAGCCATCGTTCCGCAGCAGATCCGCGACTATGTCGCCAAGAACTTCGCAGGCCGCAAGATCGTCTCGATCGACCGCGACAAGCGCGACTGGGAGGTGAAGCTCGACAACGGTCTCGACCTGAAATTCGACCTTCAGTTCCGCCTGATCGAGATCGACGACTGATCCGCATTCCGCTGAAAACCATCCGACGGCGCCCGAATACGTATTCGGACGCCGTCTATTTTGTTTTATAATGTCTCGCCATTTCGATATAAAATAATTTGATGACTATTTTGATACAAATCACGAAAAACTATTGTATATTTGTATCACGAACGATGATAAACCGCAAACTTAAAACAATACAGTTATGTTAAGCAAGAAATTACACGAAGCGATGAACGCGCAGATCAATGCCGAGCTTTGGTCGGCCTATCTCTATCTTTCGATGTCGATGGACGCCGAGGCCAAGGGGCTGAAGGGTGTCGCCAACTGGTTCTACGTACAGTTCCAGGAGGAGCAGGACCATGCGCGGATCTTTATGAACTACATTCTCTCGCGCGACGCCGAGGTGAAGCTGCTCCCGATCGAGGAGGTGCGCACTGCTTGGACTTCGCCGCTGGAGATGTTCCAGGACACGCTGGTCCATGAGAAGGAGGTTACGGCCATGATCAACAATCTGGCCGCCATCGCCGCCGAGGACAAGGATTACGCTTCGTCGAACATGCTCGTCTGGTTCGTCGACGAGCAGGTCGAGGAGGAGGAGTCGGCACGCGAGATGATCACCGCCTGCGAGGCCGTCGAAGGCAACAAGTTCGGGCTGTACATGCTCGACAAGGAGCTGGCCGCCCGCACCTACACGCAGGCTTCGCCGCTGGCGACCGCCAACGCATAAACGAAAGTTTTTGTCATAGTTATTTATAGTGGGTCCGGCCTCCGAAAGGGGGCCGGATTTTTTGGTTAGTCGGATTATTTGACTATCTTCGCAATAGAAAATAGAAACAAAGGTTAAGACAAACCTTTATACCTACAGTAAACCGTTACCTGTTGTAGAAATACGGCAGTTTTTATGATGGTGTAATATTTGTCTGAAACTTGAGCCTTGTCCCTGCCCGTTCGGGTGGGGGACAGGCTTGGGCGTAAGGGCAACTACCATCATAAGGCTGTAACGGGCCGACTGTAGGGGTTGTACCTGCGTCCTTGCTTTTTTATAGGAGGACTGCCCTGCGGGCGGCGGCGTGAGAACGGACCAGGTACATGACTGGAAATAACCGTCACCCGGCAAAAATGCACCGGAACAATACGGCTGTCGTCTTTTTCAGCCGCCATATTTGGAGTTTCCCGACATTTTTCCGAAATTTAACCGATCGGACCGCGCCGGACATCCGGCACAGCGGAAACCGCTTCGGCAGACTATGCCTAAACCTTAAAAACAGAGATAACCGATGAAGAAAATCCTCTTATGCTGGCTGGCCGCGGCGACGGCGCTGACGGCCGGCGCGCAGAGCAACGAATGGCAGGACGCCGGCGTGAATGCCGTGAACCGAATGCCGATGCATGGCTCCTGGTTCGCGTACGAATCGCCGGAAGCCGCACAAACGGGCGACAAGACCCTCTCGGAGCGGTTCGTCACGCTGAACGGAAACTGGAAATTCAACTGGGTGCGCGACGCCGACCAGCGACCGACGGACTTTTTCCGCGTCGGCTACAACGACAAAGGCTGGAACGACATGCCCGTGCCGGGACTCTGGGAGCTGAACGGATACGGCGATCCGGTCTACCTCAACGTCGGTTACGCCTGGCGGGGCTGGTTCAAAAACGATCCGCCGCACGTTCCCGTCGAGCAGAACCACGTGGGTTCCTACCGCCGTACGGTCGACATCCCCGCGGCATGGGCCGGCAGGCAGATCGTCGCGCATTTCGGCTCGGTGACGTCGAACATCTACCTCTGGGTCAACGGCCGCTATGTGGGTTACAGCGAGGACAGCAAGCTGGAGGCCGAGTTCGACCTGACGCCCTACGTGAAACCCGGCCGGAATCTCATCGCGTTCCAGGTCTTCCGCTGGTGCGACGGCACATACCTCGAAGATCAGGACTTCTTCCGCCTTTCGGGCGTGGGCCGCGACTGCTACCTCTACGCGCGCGACAAACGGCAAATTACGGACATTCAGGTCGACGCCGCGCCTTCGGCCAACTACACCGCGGGAACGGTAGCCGTCAAAGCCTTCTTCCCCAGGCAGGCGCGGGGATGCAGCGTCGAACTGGCGCTCACCGACGCCCAAGGGCGCAGCGTCGCGTCGCAGCAGCTGCGCGTCACGAAGGACGAGGAGCGCTGCACGCTCGACGCCGGGAAAGTCGCCCTGTGGAGCGCCGAGACGCCCGTGCTGTACGGACTGACGGCGACGCTCCGCGCGCCGGCGGGCGAAGTGATCGAGGTCATTCCGCTCCGGATCGGATTCCGCGACGTGAAGATCGAGGGCGGGCAGCTGCTCGTCAACGGCCGGCCGGTGCTGATCAAGGGCGCCAACCGGCATGAGATGGACCCCGACTACGGCTATTACGTCTCCGAGGGGCGCATGCTGGAGGACATCCGCATCATGAAGGAGAACAACATCAACGCCGTGCGCACGTGCCACTACCCCGACGACGCCCGCTGGTACTCGCTCTGCGACCAATACGGACTCTACGTCGTGGCCGAGGCCAATATCGAGTCGCACGGCATGGGTTACGGCGAAAAGACGCTGGCCAAGAATCCGCTCTACGCCAAGGCGCATCTGGAGCGCAACGAACGCAACGTGCAGCGCAGCATCAACCATCCGTCGGTCATCATCTGGTCGCTGGGCAACGAAGCGGGCGACGGGCCGAACTTCGACGCCTGCTACGACTGGATCAAGGCTTACGACCCCTCGCGGCCGATTCACCACGAACGGGCCGTCTATTCGCCCGGCAGCCGCAACACGGACATTATCTGCCCGATGTACTGGGGCTACGAGCGGTGTGAGAAATACCTCGCCGAGAATCCCGCCAAACCGCTGATCCAGTGCGAATACGCCCACGCTATGGGCAACTCGATGGGCGGATTCAGGGAGTACTGGGAGCTGATCCGCCGCGAACCGAAATACCAGGGCGGATTCATCTGGGATTTCGTGGACCAGTCGCTGCGCAAGAAAGGCCGCAACGGCGTGACGGTCTACGGCTACGGAGGCGACTGGAATCCCTACGATCCCTCGGACCAGAACTTCTGCGACAACGGCCTGATCGGTCCCGACCGCATTCCGAACCCCCACATGGAGGAGGTGCGCTACTACTACCAGTCGGTCTGGACCTCGTGGGCCGGCGATGCGGGGAATACGGTCGAGGTCCTCAACGAAAATTTCTTCCGCGGCCTCGAAAACTACGACCTCCATTGGGAGGTGCTCTGCGACGGGACGCCCCTCCGCCGGGGCGTCGTCGACGGACTGAAAGCCGCGCCGCAGCAGCGCGTGCGCATCACGCTCCCCTACGATCCGGCCACGCTGCCCGCGGCGGGCGAACTGCTGCTCGACGTGGCCTACAAACTCAAGACGGCCGAAGGCATCCTGCCCGCGGGCCACACCGCGGCGCGCGCCCAGCTGCCGATCCGCGAATACGTCTTCACGGCTCCCGCGGCGAAATCCGCAGCCGAAGGTGAATCGCTCTTCGTTGCGGACAACCACAAAGACTTCCTGATCGTCGCGGGCAACGGCCTGCGGCTCGACTTCAGCCGCAAGACGGGCTTCATCACCCGTTACGAAGTCCGCGGGCTCGACTTCCTGGCCGACGGCTCCACGCTGCGCCCCAACTTTTGGCGCGCGCCGACCGACAACGACTTCGGCGCCGGACTGCAACACAAAATGGCCGTCTGGAAACAGCCGGAGATGAAACTCAAGACGCTCACCCATGCCGAGGCCGACGGCATCGTCACGGTGAAGGCCGGCTATGAAATGCCCGGGGTGCAGGCCACGCTGGAGATCGAATACGCCGTCGACAACACGGGCGCCGTCACGATCGCACAGTCGCTGCACGCCACGCCGGGGGCCCAAGTTCCCGACATGTTCCGCTTCGGCATGCGCTTCGAGATGCCCGAGGCGTTCGACCGCCTGCAATACTACGGCCGCGGACCGGGCGAGAACTACGCCGACCGCAAATCGTCGGCCTTCGTGGGACTTTACCGCCAGAACGTCGACGAGCAGTTCCACCCCTACATCCGCCCGCAGGAGACCGGCACGAAGAGCGACCTGCGCTGGTGGCACCTCGCGGACATCGGCGGACGGGGTCTTACGGTGACCTCCGACGCTCCGTTCTCCGCCTCGGCGCTTCACTACCCGCAGGAGTCGCTCGACGAAGGCCCCGCAAAACGGCAGGGACACTCGCCCGAGGTCGAAAAGCAGAAGAACGTTTCGGTATGCCTCGACAAGGTGCAGTACGGACTGGCGTGCGTCAACTCGTGGGGCGCGCTGCCGCTGCCCGAATACCGGATTCCCTACGCCGACTACACGTTCCGCCTGAAGATCGCGCCTGCGACCCGCCTATAAGCCGCGCCACACGCCCGAAGGCCGGAGTCCCCCGCGGATTCCGGCCTTTTTATCGGCCGCAGGACTTGCCGGGGAGACAAAAAATGCGCATCTTTGTCGTCCGTTAAACGATCCCGAACATGTTATACACCGAAGATACGCGCATCGAAGCGCTGGCCGTACACGTCGTCGGCAACAAATCGAAGGACGAACCCCTGACGGTCTCGCCCGAACTCTCGGCACAGGTCGCCGACGAAGGGCTGATGCGCACGCTCACGGCCTATTTCCTCGGCGGCTTCAAGAGCGAGGAGTGCTACAACCTCCACCACGAGACCGACCTCGGGTGCAACGAGGTCTGGAACTTCGCATGCAGGATCTTCGACGACCCGGAGGCGCTCCTCGAACATTCGGTGAGCCTGGCCAAGCACCTCTACGAGAGCGGCATGCACCCGCAGATCAAGGGCGGCGAATTTTACACGGCCTACTTTTCGGACTGCAATTTCGGCGGCGAACGCTGCGACGCGCTGGGGCTGTTCAAGTCCGAGACGCGCGACACGTTCCTCGACGTCGAACAGCAGGCCGGAGGGGTGCACATCGCGGCCCGCGAAGGCATCGACATCAAACGGCTGGACAAGGGAGCCGTCATTTTCAACACGGAACGCGAGGAGGGGTTTGCGGTCTTCGTCGTCGACAACACCAACCGCACCGAAGCACGCTACTGGATCGACGACTTCCTGCGCGTGCGCCAGCGGCAGGACAACTACCACAATACGCACAACACGCTGGCGATGTGCAAGAAATACGTCACGAAACACCTCTCGAAGGAGTTCGAGGTGTCGAAGGCCGACCAGGCCGAGCTGCTCAACGAGACGATGAAGTATTTCCAGGAGCAGGAGAGCTTTTCGATGGACGATTTTTCGGAGAAGGTGATCCGCCAGCCGGAGGTCGTGGAGAGCTTCACGCGCTTCCGCCAGGAGTACGAACAGGACCGCGACATCCGCATCGAGGACGAATTCGGCATCTCGGATTCAGCCGTCAAGAAGCAGGCGCGGTCGTACAAGAGCGTCATCAAACTCGACCGCAATTTCCACATCTACGTCCACGGCAACCGCAACCTGCTGGAGCAGGGCGAGGACGAGAAGGGCAAGTTCTACAAAGTCTATTACGAAGAGGAGGAGTAGGACTACCCGAGCATGCCGCCCAGCACCAAACCGAACAGCACGAGGAACAACGCCCAGTGGCACAGCCGGAGGTAATGACGCCCTCCGGCTTTTTCACACAGCAGCGACACCAGCCAGAAGACGCACCAGCCGCCGAACACCAGCAGCAGCAGGAGTTCGAGCGCGAAATTGCGCGGCAGGACGCCCGTCCCCAGCAGCAAAAGAAAAGCCGCGCAGAGGAACAGGTCCACTGAAATCATCTGAACGCCGCAGCGGCCCATCAGCCACGCCTCGTAAGCTCCGGAAGGGGCCGTTGCCGCATCAGGGCGCGCCGCCGAGTAGAAGCGGTTGCCTGAAAACACGTGTACGAAGAATGCGGCGGCGAGCAACGCTCCGGCCGCCAGAAACCATCCGTTCATCATCATCCCATTTTACGGTAAATACACTCCGGCATGTGCCGGATCAGCCACGCAGGCAGCCGCCAGCGGCGTGTGACGACCGCCACGCTACGGCGGCGGCGGATGGCCCGCACGATCCCCTCCACGACCCGGTCGACGGGCATCACCCAGAACAGCCCCTCGCCCTTGGCCATCTCCGTCGCGACGAATCCCGGACGGATGTCGGTCACCGGGAGGGGCAGTCCGGACTTCGCAGCCCGCTGCCGCAGGCCCTCGGCATAGTTGATCTGATAGGCTTTCGAGGCGTTGTAGGCCGGAGCCGCACCGCCGCCGCGCAGGCCCCCGACCGACGTGATGACGACCAGATGGCCGCCGCCCCGCTCCTCGAAACGGCCGTAGGCCCAGTCGACCGCCGCGGTCCAGCCCACGACGTTGGTGCGGATGGCCGGCTCTTCCAGCGCATAGTCCAGTCCGGGATTCAGGTCGCCGGTTCCGGCGCTGACCACGCACAAATCCATGCCGCCCAGCTCTCCGGCGAGGCGTTCCAGCGCCGCACAGGCGGCGGCAGGGTCCATGATGTCGGCCGCGGCGTAACAAAAGCTGCCCGGACGGCTGGCCGCCAGCTCCTCCAGCAACGCCTCGCGCCGCCCGGTCACGCCGACCCGGTATCCCTCGGCCGCAAGGCGTTCGGCCAACGCCCGGCCGATGCCGGAAGTGGCCCCGATGACAATCGCTCGTTTCATGGAAACAAAGTTAACGGGTGCGCCCCAAAAAAACGTTGACGCAGATCAAGAAATCAGCGGACACGGCGGCGGATGCGGCTCAACGTCTCGGGACGCACGCCCAGATAGGAGGCCAGTTCCCGCAGGGGAACGAGCTGCAACACGTCGGGACAACGCTCCGTCAGGGCCTCGTAGCGTTGCTGCGGCGAGGCGGCATAGCGGTCCAGCAGACGTTCGTAAACCTCGGCCAGCATGTGTTCGGCCAGCCTGCGGCCCAGCCGCTCGCAGGCGGCATCGGTGCGGTAGAAGGTTTCGAGCCGTTCGCCGGGAACAAGCAGGGCCTCGGCGCCGCACATCGCCCCGATCGTCACCTGCGACGGCGCATCGACGCACATCGAGATATAGTCGCCGACGAACTCTCCGGCAAAGGCGTAACCCACGACATGCTCCTCTCCCGCGGCGTCGGCGTGCACGTAACGGAAAGCGCCCTGCACGACCAGTCCGCAGCGGTGGCTGCGGAGTCCCTGCCCGGAGAGGCGTTCGCCGCGGGCGAAACGCCGTACGACGCCCTCGCGGCGGATAAAGGCGGCGAGTTCCGAAAATTCGGCCTCCGTTATGTAGCGGTTGAAATTCACGGCTGTAAAGATAATCCATCAATTTGGGAGAACCAAACGAAGGCATCAAACATGCTCTGCCTCGCGGCCTTCGCGCTGCTTTGGATCGCCGGTCCCGGGCGGTATGCCGCCGGCAGCCGGATCGCCCGGCGGCTCTGCACCCGGCCCCCTGAAAGCCATTCGCACGCCGTCGGCACGCCACCTCGCAGACAAACGCCGCTCCGCTGGCCCGGATTTTGCCGCCCGGAAAGAAAAACCACACCGTCATGGCTCCGAAAACCAAAACTCCCGACCGGCTCACCGTCGAAGAACGCCGCGAACTCCCCGCATCGGCGTTCGGAATCCCCGAAACGCGCGAATTCCCGCTCGTCGACGCAGCGCACATCCGCGCGGCGGAAGCCTATTTCCGTTACGCGCCCGACGACAGGAAAGCCGCCCTGGCGCGCCGCATTCTCGCCCGCGCCCGCGAAATGGGCGTCGACGTCCGCAGCCGTGTGATCCGCGGCTGGGCCGGGGAGGCGTAGGAACCGAAAAAATCGCTATCTTTGTCTGCACGGGCCGCCGAAAGCCCCGTGCGGATAGATATGGAAACAATCACCGAATTTCTCATCGACTGGGGCTACTGGGGCCTCTTCCTCTCGGCGCTGATCGCCGGAAGCGTCCTGCCTTTCAGCTCCGAGGCGGTGATGGTGGTGCTCGCAGGCATGGGGCTTGATCCCGTGGGATGCGTCGTCGCGGCCGCGCTGGGCAACACGCTCGGCGGCATGACCTGCTACTGGATCGGGACGCTGGGCAAGACCGAATGGATCACCCGGCTGGGTGTCTCGACGCGCCAACTGGCCCGGGCGCGGAAATTCCTCTCGGGACGCGGGGCGCTGATGGCCTTCTTCGCCTTCCTGCCCACCATCGGCGAGGCCATCGCCATCGTGCTGGGACTGATGCGCAGCAACGTGTGGCTGACCGGCAGCGCGATGCTCGCGGGCAAGACCCTGCGTTACATTGTCGTACTGGCGACCTTCCGGGGCGCCCTATCCCTTTTCTGATATGGAAATTCGCAAAACCGAAACCCCTTCGCGGGAACTGTTGCTGCTGGCCGACGAGGTCGAAGCCTCGGTGGCCGACTACATCGGCCGCGGAACGTGCTACGCCGCCTGCGACGACGGCCGGATCGTCGGACAGTACGTGCTGATCCACACGCGGCCCTTCACGGCCGAGGTCGTGAATATCGCCGTCGTGCCCGACCGTCAGCGGCAGGGCATCGCCACGGCCCTTTTGGCCCACGCCGTCGACACGGCCCGCCGGGCGGGGTTCCGCCTGCTCGAAATCGGCACGGGCAATTCGGGATTCGGGCAGATCGCCCTCTACGAACGCTGCGGATTCGTCCGCTGCGGCATCGACGTAGACTATTTCCGCAAGCACAGCCCTACGCCGATCTTCGAAAACGGCGTGGAGTGCCGCCACATGGTGCGCCTGCGCATGGAGTTCATGTAACCATGTCCGTTTCGTGGAACCCCTGGCACGGATGCCGGAAAATCAGCGAAGGCTGCCGCAACTGCTATGTCTACCGGCAGGACAGCCGCCACGACAAAGACAGCCGCGAAGTGCGGCAGACGGCGATGTTCGACCGTCCGGTGCGCCGTAGCCGCGACGGACGGTTCAAGGTCCCCGCCGGCGAGATGGTCTACACCTGCTTCACATCGGATTTTCTGCTGGAGGAGGCCGACGCCTGGCGTGCCGAGGCCTGGGAGATGATGCGCATCCGCCACGACCTGCGGTTCCTCTTCTTCACCAAGCGCATTGACCGGCTGGCCGCCGTACTGCCGCCCGACTGGGGCGACGGATATGAGAATGTCGTCATCGGCTGCACGGTCGAAAATCAGGCGATGGCCGATTACCGGCTGCTGCTGTTCCTCGCGACGCCGGTCCGCCACCGGCTCATCGTCTGCGCCCCGCTGCTGGGACCGCTCGACATCGCACGCTATCTCTCGCCCGCCGTCGAGGAGGTCTCGGCGGGCGGCGAATCGGGCAACGAGGCCCGGCCGTGCGACTACGCCTGGGTGCTCGGGCTGCGTGAACAGTGCGTGGCGGCAGACATCTCCTTCTGCTTCCACCAGACCGGGGCGCGGTTCGTAAAAGACGGGCGCATGTACCGCATCCACCGCCGTTACCAGCACTCGCAGGCCCGCAAAGCGGGAATCGACTATCGGCTCAAACGCTAAAAAGACGTGCGGAAGGAACCCGGTCCGGCGAACAAACAGTGACGCCTCATTTTGCTTTGTCCGGAAATTCCATGAAGAATCTCCCAAAAGCCGGACCGGGTTACAGTCCGATGCAGAAAAGCGTTGTAACTCGTTAATTTTCTGTTAGTTACGATGTTAACAGATGCCGCAAAAAGGCACGCTGTAAAGAGGCGGCAAAACCTTGTTTGACGCTTCATTTCAGAGGTCCGATATTCTCGGAAAAATGTAAAACCCGGGTTCGGAGTCCGAATTTTGGAGGTTCATTTCCCGCTCCGAACCGGGGATTCATCCGGGAAGAACGAGATCTTTTTTTAAGCCTTGTTTTGGTGCTTTTTCAGAACCTCCTCTCTGGATTCAAAGTGCTGTTTGCCCGACAAGGCTCGCTCCTCGGCTTTGCGTTGTCGGATGCGTCCGACCCAATCCGGTGCAATTTCAATCGAGACAATCCATACAACCTGCATGAAACAGTACAGCAGAATTTGCACGGGAAACGAAAACTGCGTTTCGGCAGGAAACAGCCAGTTGTACGTTGCCAAAGGGACGAATGCATTGATGATTAACATCAAGGCTTCCGTTTCTCGTTGCCGGCGTGTATATCCGAGGTGTTTCCAGGCGATCAGAATGAAAAGCACGTTGACCCCGAGCAATGTCCAAACGATTGGCCACGGCTTGATAACCGCTGTTTCCGGGTGCGAGTTCATGATGAACCAAGCCGGAATAACAGGAACCAGTCCGTTTATCAGCAGCGTGAAAACCTTGAAAGCCATCGTGAAGCCTATTTGCTCTTGAATCCAAAGTTAGGAAAATATTTCGAATTCTCGCTTTGTTTATGAAAATTGATGCCAATTTTTCTGATTGGCAAATTGTTTGTCGTTCATCTATCACCCCGACGGAGGAGATCGGAAAAGTACAGGTACAGGTAACTCTGAAAAAGAATGTCTAACTTAAAACCGCAATTTGTTATGAGAAGTATCACAACATTCGATCTGCAGTATGCACACCGTTTCTACGGTTTTCAAGGAGAGGCTCAGTATCTCCACGGCCACACGGGAAAGTTGACCATCGAGGTGGAGGATAGCATCGAGGCGGGCGTGAACATGGTTTACCCCTGCAACGAGATTCAGAAGGTAGCGTGGGACGTGCTCCGGAATTTCGACCATACGCTGGTTCTGCGCGAGGATGATCCGCTGCTGCCGGCCGTTCTGGACGTCTACGAGAAGCAGGGCATCCGCAACGGACACCCGCAGAACAAGATGAAGGGCCCGGCCTTCAAGACGGAACTGGCCACGGCCTATCCCGATTGCCGTCTGGTAGTCACGAAGGAGACGTTGACGGTTGAGGGGATGATCAAGATTGTCTACGACCTGCTGAAGGATAAGCTCAACATCGCCAAGATTACCTTCACGAGCGGTGTGAATGCAGCCTCGGCGGAGTTCGTGACCAAGAACGACATCGACCGCTGCCCGCTGTGCGGCGTTGCACTCAACGAGGAGGGTATATGTCCGAAGTGCGGGTATCGCAAGAAGAAGTAGCCGTCACACACTGAGGATAGGGTAGTCGGGTTCCGAATTTCGGAGCCCGACTTTTTTATTCTGTTGGGAATTTCCGGCCGGTTGCAAGGAAATTTCTCTTCGCAGTCTGTGTTTCATGGTGAATGTTGCTTAAATGGAAGATATTGATTATATTTGTAAGGAATATTATTTTATTTGTTTTGTGGTATAAATGGCATTTATGAATAACATGATAGCGTTTGATGTCTTAAATCCAGGTGAGGTGGCCATGCGGATTGCAGCGAGAGTCAAAGCTCGGAGATTGGAGTTGGATTTGACGCAGGAGGGTTTGGCTGTGAGAGCAGGAATCAAGTTCGCAACCTATCGCAGATTTGAGCAGACGGGGGAGATCTCGTTGAAGGGGCTGCTTCAGATAGGCTTTGCCTTGAATGCTCTTTCGGAGTTCGATGCTCTTTTTGCGCAGAGGCAATATCAATCGCTCGATGATGTCTTGAATGAGCAAAGTGTCACGCGTAAACGGGGGCGGAAAAATGAATAGCATCAAACAAATCGAAGTTCTTCTTGCGGATCGGTTGGTGGGACGTCTGGCTCTGACCAAGGAGGGGTTGTGTGCATTTGAATATGCTCCCGATTGGCTCGGTTCGGGTTTCTCCATTTCTCCCTTTGAGCTGCCTTTGCGAAGCGGCGTCTTTATTGCCAAACCGCGTCCGTTTGAGGGGGGATTCGGTGTCTTCGATGATTGCCTGCCCGATGGATGGGGCCTTCTTATTGTGGATCGATACCTGCAACAAAAGGGGATCAATCCTCGCGCGCTTACTTTGCTGGATCGCCTTGCATTGGTCGGGTCGTCGGGACGTGGGGCCCTGGAGTTTCGTCCGGATCATAGTGTCGTGACTCGACAGGATTATGCCGATTTCGAAAAGTTGGCATTGGAAGCAGAGCGGATATTGGGCAGCGACGAATATAGGGGGAAAGGCATCGAGGAATTTCAAGATCGTGGTGGCTCTCCGGGTGGCGCACGTCCCAAGATCTTCGCCCGTTATGAAGGCAAAGAGTGGCTGGTCAAGTTTCGAGCCAAGAGAGATCCGCAGAGTATCGGTGTGGATGAATACCGCTATTCGCTGCTTGCTAAAGAGTGCGGAATCGAAATGCCTGATACACGGCTTTTCGAAGGCAAGTACTTCGGCGTGGAGCGTTTCGACCGAACGCTTCAAGGTAAGTTGCATGTTGTTAGCGTGGCTGGTCTTATCGGTGCCGATTATCGGTTGCCCAGTATCGACTACAAGCATATTTTTCAAGTGTGCGCCGTGCTGACGCATAGTGTAGCCGAGTTGTGGAAAGTTTATCGACTGATGGTGTTCAATTATCTCATCGGTAACAAGGATGACCACGCTAAGAACTTCGCCTTTATTCATCGGGATGGCGATTGGCATTTTGCTCCGGCCTATGACCTGTTGCCCAGCGATGGCATTAACGGTTTTCGCACGACTTCCATCAACGATAGTATCGAACCGAGGAAAGAGGATCTTTTGGCAGTGGCAGCAAAGGCCGGGTTGAATGAGCAAGAGACGGTCTATGAGTTTAACAGACTGCGAGAAATACTTCCTACTAAATAATAAGAATCTAAACTGTGTTAGTGAGTCGAAAGAAACTCAAGATTGTTAGATTCTTAAGATATGTGCGATTCTTATTTTATTTTTATGCACAATGAAAGCTATGTGGCATATACAACGTGAAGAGTTCAAGAGATTGAAGTCCGGCTCAAGTGCGTTAAATATTCTTTATCAGGAAGGATGTACTTATGTAATGGACAATCATCTTGCGGCAGGGTGGTGTTGGTATAATACCTTAGATCGTCGTAAAGAATATAACTTTTGTCATATTGATCAGCATGATGATCTCGCTAATGATAAGCATGATATTGTGAAGGACTTATTTGAAGAAACTCCAATTTCGCTTGAAAGATATATTTCCTTACATTATGAACAACCGCCTAAAGTTGTGATGCCTCCAGTGAAAGCTATACGTTGGGATAATTATATACTTCACATGAAATCAGTGTTTCCTCATTGGTTTATGAAAGAAGTTTATGTATGTCATGATTTTGTATCAGGCGAAAACTGCAGTGTAACAAAAACTCAGCCATACGATCGCTATTATGATCTTAATAACGGATGGCAAGAATATCCAGTTAATCCAATCAATATCAATTGTTATGATTTAAGTCGACTACTGGAAGAGCAGATTAGTAATAATAAAGGAAGATTATGGATTGTAAATCTGGATGTTGATTATTTTTTTAATAATAATGTTCAATTATTTACAGAGACGTATATAGAATCTATATGTACCCAGATTGTTAAAGAGAAAGCTAAAATAGCTGTACTTACTATTGCTCTCAGTCCTGATTGCTGTGGCGGTTGGGAGAATGCTATTAGAGTATATAATTATATAGCAGAACGACTTTTTCTTGAAATGCGGTTATAATGTGGTGGACAATTAATGGTCTTTTCCTCCAAAATAGTTTAGATTTTATTGGGCTAAATGAAATTTATTGGTTTTGAAAGTCTTATTTCATGATTCACGCTCTTTATGATATGGACACAAATCAATAGTCAACTCTTTGAGCTGTTCATCCGAAAGGTGCATATCTTTCAAAAGGTTCAACAATTCTTCCTGACGTGGCTGTCCCAATGTCATACGATACAATGCAAGTACTTTGATCAGGCGATCGTATTTATATCGATCACGGCTGAGAGGGTAAAGCGGAACAATACGTTCAATGTATTCCAATTTAGCCCGTTGTTCTTCTGTTAGTTCTGCGACAGGAAGGCACCAATAAGGAACGATATCCGAATGCGTACCTTTCAAATCTTTGTAAGCCATAGAGAATAAATCATCCCAAGTATGATACACTGCATTGCCATATAATTTTACTACATTTCTGCGTATAGCCAGGCATTTATAGCGGTTAATACGGCCTTCGCGTTGCTCCAAATCAACCGGATTCGAAGGTAAATTCCAGTGAACAATCTTTCTGGCATACCAATGAAAATCAAGACCTTCCTGTCCAATCGAAGTGGTAGAAAGCAAGAATGGCCGGAAGGGAGAGTTGAATGCCTTACGGATATTGCTGGTACGTGCGACTGATTTGTCTGTGACTGTTTTATCAATGAACGGAATTGCAAAATGGCAACGCATAAGTTGCTTTTTCTTATCCGTACCCAAAGAATCGGTTGTGTCTATACTAAGATTGCTCGTACCGATAATGGCATCCGAGATAACATGTCCGAGTTCCTTTTTTTGTGCCATGTGTGCATATTCATCGAGAACAGCCTGCAGGTTGCCTATCACACAGTAATCAAGTACAGATTCGTAATAATCATCATCATTTTTCTTGTTGTACATCAGATCTATCACAACTGCACTTTCGGGCTTGTTGAACACTGAGACGATTGCTTTGGCTACCATCTTGGCATCTTCTTCATTGCCTGATTGTCGATAGGCACATACTGCAGGTGAGGCTATAGCGATATCTGTCATCACATCCAATGCATTCGAAGGTACATACAAGCCAATCAAGTCTTCTACTGGTTCGTCATCCAGTATTCTCATGAGGGAAAGAATAAGTTGGGCGTTGTTTCGTCCTTGTTGTGGAAGGGTATGTATGAGCGTATTCTGGGCAAATTTTTCTTGAATTCGCTGTTTTATGATTCTCCGGATTGAAGAAAGTTTTTCTCCATAGAATTCCGCAGGAGAGAAAAGACCCGCTAAAGTTCGGCAAGGATACTCCAATAGCCCGCCTGTTCTTAAACGGCCTTCACCGTAACGATTCTTCTTTTTTGAAGCATAGCCTATCTTCGGCTCGGTTAACTCTCCAAAAGTATATAAATCAGAATAATATGACATCATTATGGAGATCATTCTCGGTACCATTTCCCATGACGAGAACAGGATAACCTTAGAGAAACTGCGGGCCTCGTTGCACTCGAATACACTCTCGGCCGTATAGTAAGGATTGGATGCAGGAACCCAAAGCAGCAGATGTGTTTTCTTTTCATGGCGAACTCCAAATACCAAGTCGTGAAGATACTTTAATTTGCCACTGGCAAAAGGAATTGAACGATATTTGTTGATTGCATCTCTTGAGAGGAGTAATGCTTTCATTTTACCGGGTTTCTTTACCTCTAAATGATGCAATGCTGAAACTATTTGCTTCTTCAGTTCATACTTGTCCATAAAGGACAGTAAATAAGGCGAAGATTTGACATACTCCATGGGAAGATTACCCAAGTGTATTTTTTTATTTTCATGGCTTAGACAATCCATAAGATGCTGGCATTCTGCAAACGAAAGAATATCTTCCGGCAAGACCTGTACATCGCATACTTGAGAATCGTCTATAATGCCACTATTAAATCGTTCCGTGCGGCACATCACTCCATATAGAGCTTCTTCCGCCTCGTTTTTGGCGGAGACGAGAGGTGTCAGATCAACTACATCAGTACGCTTCAGTGCGGCAGAATATGTATGCCATATCAACTTAAATCGGTCGGTTTTATCTTTTGTGGCATATAGAAAGTCCATTACTTTCATAAAGTCCTGATAGTGCTCGTCATTTCCATCCGTATTCAACTCTTCAAGGGTAGAATATGGCTTGTAGGGCGTAGCGGAAAGCAACAGAATCTTGGTATTGGATCGCTTGTTATCGAAAAATTTGTTGGCCAGCATGGATTGCTCATCATCACTTTGTTCGAGCAGAGAGTTGAAGCGTTGGAACTCATCCATGATAACCAGATCCGGATCGAGCATGTCTATACTGATCCCGGCAAAAATACGACGCAGTTTGTTAATCAGATCTGCTCGTTGCCGATTGTCGCAACCATTCTGAGCATATTCAATCAGTTGATTGATAATCGTATCTGACAGGCTTGTCTGCAACTTGCCATACATCTCGCAAAGATAGTCTTTGCCACATTCTTTGATTTTACCGTTATAGATGATAGTAAGTTCATGCCAGTTTTTTACATTGCAACTAAGAAGATTGCTGATGACTTTTTTATGATCTTTAAATTGAGGGAGCTCGCATAATATATCATACATCAAGGCCCGTTCATTGGCTGTTCCTTGTGCACTGTAAAAACGGAAGGAGGTTGATGGTGTCAGTGGAATGATCGATTCTGGCATTTCCCCTTTCTCGCGTTGTTTCGCAATCCTTTTTTCTGCCAGTTTAATATAAAGATGCTGCATTGACAGACGGCTCTCACTGATACTCATCCGATTGTCAACTCCCAATTTCTCAATGTTCTGGTCGGCTATATTAGCATTAGAACAGATATAGACAACCTTAAAGAAATCATCTTGTTCCTGCTTATGCCATTCTCGAATCAAATTAATAACTTGTTTGGCCACATACGTCTTACCCAATCCTACCTCATCGGCAAGCAATACCCGACGGTGCCCTAAGTTTTTATAGATATGTAGAATGCGCTCTGCTGTGGCACATTGAAAATCTTTGATTTCCCGGCTTATAAGCGTTTGATTCTTTTAAGAACATTTTCAAATGTGCTGTACATCTCCACGAAATGGTCTGGAATAACAGACTCGTCCGCTTTTTCTACGATTTGTCGGATAGATGCAATGCGGTCTGGATCTTTATATGCCATTTTTACCATATCCTCATAAAGGGAGGTGCTGATTTGCTGTTCCAAAGCAGCAGTTTTGTCTTCGGCCAACTCTTTTTCCAACTGTTGACTTTCCAATATATATTGTTCCACATCTTCTGTCAGCATGAAAGCCAGGTAGTTGATGAACTTCCCTTTTGTATTGATGAAAGAACGGAATATGGCTTTGTCCCGTTCGTCGGTTGGCATTTCTTCCGTCTTTATCTTTATCACTCGGTGTAAATCTCCAGTGCGTATTGAGTAAAACTCTGTCAGTGAATCCAGTGGTATGTCTTCAAATATCAGATCATCAGTCAACTCTTGTTCTTTGCCATTACATCCTAAAGGATAAAGGAAAACAGATTCCGAAGGGAGCTTGTTTGGTAGGCATTGGATTGTAATGGTATAGCTGCCGTTATTTGATCTGATTTGTGCCTTTTGAATCGCTGCAATCGCACGACGCAATATCAGTTCGTCGGTGACATTCTTTTTACCACCGTCTTCCTTAGGTACCGAAATAACCTGCTCGAACATACACTCTTTACTGTCGTTAATCAGTTCACTCCGGTATTTTTCATACGAGGTCTTATATGGGGCAAACTTCAGGTGCAGTAAAAATTCCACATTCCGTCCGAATCCGTTCTTGGTAGCATTGGTAGAACCGAGATACATATGGTTATAGTAAAGATGGCCTTCATGTCTGCGTATGAAATAAACTTTCTCGTGCAAATCGACAGCTACATCTTTTTCTACTTTATCGGTCAGTACCTCCTTGGGTGTGTACACTTCGTTATTAAATAAATTTATGATCTCTTGTGTAACAGAAGCATGTCTTGTGATGAGTGTCTTTCTGGCTCCGTGGCTGCAACTGACCATTTGATTCAGGATATGTGTGTCTACGAATGGAGAGATAACCAGCATCTCTGTTGCATGCTTCAACATACTCTGTTCAAGGCATTCTGCATGTCCATCATATCCAGGTATTCCCATGGGGAAAAACTCGTAATCTTCAAAGGGCGAATCCGTAAGATCAAATTGTTCGATGCAGTTAATGTCTATGCAGAGCGAACACATATTTTTACGGATAGTACAGTTATCGGTTTTTCCGATCAACCATGTGAGAAAGTCCACAAGCGGTTTATGTTTGCTTTGGGCTTTTTGAGTAGCTTGTTTCGTGCTGATCTTTCCGGAAAGTTCACATACTACGTCCAGGTCGTTAGAACTGGTTAGGTTGCGTGAAAGGACAATCAATTTGATTTGCTGCGTACCTGTATTCGGGTTTGTTTCTTTGATTATCCATACTTTGGGATGAAAATTGATGAAGCCTCCGCCTTTCGCCTGGAGTGTTACCTGCACAACGCTTTGCTCAAGAAGTGAATACACTTTGGAGTTGGCCTGCGGTATTGCAATACATCCGGCGTTACAAAAAACTGCAAATTTACCTGCCGATTGATTGATAGTCTCAAGAATCAAGTGGGGAGAACGCATGGTTGCCTCCGTCAAATCTGTCATCGTACCCAGCATAAATGGTACCGACAATAAGGAAGGCATGTCCAGACTATAGGTCGTGCATACGGCATAATCAACCACAAAGCCGTCACTTTGCAATACATCCGTATAGACAATATCATTCCATAATGCTTCAGCCATTGATAGCCTCCTTTCTTAATTCGTCAACAAAGATTTTCACCGTATCCCATCGGTACGTGAGTTTATAGTAATGTATGCGGGCTTTCTTGTCGTAAACGTATGCAGGATTTCCAATTTTCCTGCGATTCCCTTTTACATTTCGTTCTCGGCTGATAATCAGTTGGTCCAGACCTCCATCTTCTTCAATATCATTGGCAGCAAGGCGTTCCGCAGCTTTTTCGCAGAACCTTTTCCCGCTATCCTCCCGTATGTTTACGGCATTCAGTACCTTGTCTATATCGGTCCCACTTTCCCGGTATTCTTCAAGTTTCTCCTGAAATTCAACTCGCATCTCTTCATCCTGGTATTGCGAATAGATATAGTTATAGCGGATGTGCACCATATATATAAAATCCGCAAAGCGTCGGGCCAGGTCTTGCAATTCTCCAATCTCCTGTGGCAATTGGCGGTATGGGATCTGTTCAAATCTATCGGTTATCGCAAAGTCTGGATTATCTACGATGTAACGTAATAATGTACCTTGACATGCTTTTGCATTTAGTATGTGACCCACAATGAAGTCTTTGTCCTCTACGGTCAGGTCTAAGGAGCATTTTTGAGTAAAATCATAATCCACATTCGGGAAAGAACAAAACTGGAACAGGCCTAACCTGTCATCAGCATCGTTATTGGTATCTTCGTCATCTGTCCTGGCTGCCGTCGGGGCGTTGTGTAGTGCATTGGATGTTGAGTAAATAAGTTCATACAATTGCGGACTGCGCAAGATTCCAAAAGTGAGCAATCCTGTATTGTAGATGTATGCAGGATCGTATTTAACGTAGTTGTTCCCGGGTTTATTAATAACTTCGCTTCCTATAATTCCTCGTGTGTCCGTACTGCCTTCACAGAGATTCTTTGTCATGATGCGCTCCAGCCGTATAATTTCCGTTTTCACCTCTGAAATCCGGTTATATCGTTTTTCAGTAGCCTTGCGGTAGAGTTGAGGCATGAGCGAGAAATATTTAATGTGCTTCTGCAGGGTGGATATTCCGGGGAACATCCGGTCTGAAAAAGCGTCACGAATACGGCCAATGCCGAGTTCGTCGAGGGCTACAGATTCCGAGGTCATTTTCAGTACCTGCATGACCCGGGTTTGTTCTTCCCTGTTGCTATGTATATATCCTAATTTCATGAAAGAGGAGGTCGTGAGTTTTTATTGTTTCTTAAAGCTTGGTTTTGTATTGCAAGTCTGATCCTGGTAGGGTGTAGGTTTATAGGATTCTTCTGTGATAACCTTCTTGAGCGGGTGGGCAAGTAGATAAATTCTGTTAATTGCGTTTTAATAGCGTGTGGATCTTGGCCTCCTCGTCGGTGCCCGTGGTCGAGAGGCGCAGCAGCGGTAGGCTGTAGCGGTCGAGGATGCGATCCTTCATCCGGTCGCGTTCGGATTGGCGGGTTCCTTGTTTGTGGAACTGGTAGCCGTCGGTCTCGATAGCCAGGACGGGCCGCTTGCTTACGCGGTTGTAGATCAGGAAGTCGAGGTGTGTGGCACCGTTCAAGGCATAACGGCGTTCCTCGTCGTCGAGAATCGTCCAGTCGCGGATCAGTTGTCGCAGCGGTTGGTGGCAGAGGACGCCCAGATGCCGGAATGCCGGGTCGGCCTCCAACACCCGCTCCAACAGGGCATAGGTCAGATTCTCGGAGTCGAACTCCGAGATCCGCCGATGCCGTTTGAGGAACTCCCGCCGCGCCTCGGCGTAGGGTTCGTAGAGCAGGTCGAAAACCGAATGGATGGCGCTCTCCGTGATCTTGCCGCCGTTGTAGTCGATGTAGGCCAGCAGGTCGGCGATGTTGCGGCTGTCGGGCTGCTCGTTGCTCGAGGTGACGAGCGTGAATTGCCGCTTGGCCCGCGATACGGCAACGTTCAGCAGATTGGGATCATCCGTGAAGGCGGTAATCTGATCGTCGACGGTCGACAGGATGATGGCCTCCTTCTCCCGTCCCTGGAACTTGTGTACCGTAGCCACGTCAATGCCTCCGCCCAGCTCGCGGTGGAGCGCATTGACCTGCTCGTTGTAGGGGGAGATAATGCCGATTTCGGCCGGCTCGCAGGGGAGTGATGGCAGCATCTCGCGCCGGATCGTCTCGATCTCGCGGGGATTGAACGCTCCCCGCGCGTGATGCCCCGGGGCGGTTCGCCACGCCGTGATGACGTCGGGCTCGCCGTGATCCTCGGTCATGATCAACAGGCGCCCGCCGTAGAAGCGCTGGTTGCAGAAGTTGATGATCTTCGGATGGCAGCGGTAGTGTTCGCGCAACAGCGTCTGAGGCGCTTCGGGAAAGACCCGACAGACGGACTCTAGAAAACTCAGCGCGGCGCAGTCGTAGCGGGGATCGATCGCGTGTTTGGCGGCGATGGCCTGCATGCGGAGCCGGTCGGCATCGGTGATGACATTGGGCAGCTGCATCGAATCGCCGACAATCACCGCATTGCGGGCGCACATCAACGCCAATGCCCCTGTTTCGGACGACACCTGCGAGGCTTCGTCCATGATCACGTAGTCGAAGAGCGTCTCCGCCCGGAAATTCGACCGCGAAGAGAAGGTCGTGCTCAACACGACGGGGTACTCCTTGAGCAGCTCGGGGGTGATGTGCTGGAAAATCGGTCGTTTGTGTCCCTTGCCATAGCGGGCGGCCAGTCGGCTGCGCAGATAACGCATCGAGTCGTCGCTCAGCCGGGCTACCATCGCCGGAGCATCCGACGTGGCGAGTTGCTTTTCAATTCGGTCGATCTCCGCCGAGAGTTCCTCTTGCCGAACCTGGTAGTAACTGCGCTGGAGGAGGGGGATCAGCCGTTGGAGATCCTGCCGCTCCGGATGGCGGGAAAATCCGTCGAAGAGGCGGCGGATCCGGCGTTTGAGCAGAAACCATCGGACCGCTTCCCGCCATCGGTCAAAGAGTCCGTTCGGTTGCCATTCGACTGCGGCCTGCAATTCGTTCCACAGCATCAGCAGCCGAGCTGACGGCATCTGTCGACGAAGCGTGATGGTGGGATCAATCGTTGTCTCCTGCTCGAAATGGAGCTGTTCGGTTTGCAGCCCCGACAACTCCTGTCGAGCACGAGCCAGCCGCTCCTGCCGTTCGAAAATCGTTTGCAACGCTTCGGCTTCGGACTGGATGGTGCGGAGGAATTCCGGAGAGTCTGTTTCGGCCGAATACCACGAGTCGATCTCGGCCGGGATGGCCTTCTCGATAGCCTGTGTTTCGACGAAGGCCGTCTTTCGCTCAAGGCTGCCCAGCAGGGCGGTGAGAAATCCCAGCCCCTGCTTCTCCAGCTTCTCGACCACATTTTCGATGGCCGAGTTGTTGTTCGAGACGACCAGCACGGTCTTCTCCTGCACCACAAGATTGGCCACGATGTTGAGGATCGTCTGCGTCTTGCCGGTTCCCGGAGGGCCCTGGATGATGCTGATCTGATTCCCGAAGGCTGCCTGGATGGCTCTCTGCTGGCTGGCGTTGCACCCGAAGGGGTAGATGAGCGGCGGCGTCGGGAATTGCCGTGGCGAGTCCTTGCCGGGATTCAGGTAGAGGGCCGCCGCCGAACGGTCGGAGACGAAGTCGATCTTCTGATACTGCATCAGCAGCAGTTTCTGCCCGTCGTCGGTCTCCAGAGGGTTGAGCTCCGCTACGTCGCGCAGATAGGCAAAGCGATCCTGTGCGGGTGGTTCCTCCAGGCACGACCGAACAAGTTCAACCTCCGATCCCTTGTAGTGGGCTCCGGTGCCGTTGGCGTATTCCACATACCAGAATCGCCGCGCACCTTGTTGGAAGGCGGCGATGTAGGAGAGCGGCTCTATCCGGCGGCCTTTGTGGAGCAGATGGCAATGCTGCGGATCGAAGACCACGGGATCCTTCAGCCACAACACTTTGCTCGGGACATAGGAGTAGGTCTTCGGGAAATTACAGAAAACGACCTGGCAGCGGTTGGGCCTTGAGGTGTACCAACAGCGTTCGACGGAGTCGGTTTTGTCCTCTCCGTCGATGATAATCCGGTTTTCCCGAGGGTCGTACATTCTGAATAGCGGTAGGTCTTGCTATTTTAGTTTTTTGCCGCAGGAGAAGGCCTTGTCAACCGTAGTCCCTAATTCGATATATTCGAGATGAATGGGGTCGTAGCTGATCGGGCGCAACTTACGCAGGTCGATTTGGCCGTCGGTCAGAATGCTTTCGTCGGCTGAGATATTGACGATACGTCCTGTCAGATGGCAGCTTGCGGGATCATAGGAGAGTAGTTCGCACTCGAGCGTCATGGGCAGTTCGTCGATCATCGGGGCATTGACGTGCGCCGAAGGAGTGGCATGAAATCCCGCCCGGGCGAATTTGTCGGGGACTTTATTCCCGGAGACGATACCCGCATAGTCGCAGGCAGCCACTTGATCGACCGTGGCCATGCTGACGGTGAAGGCACGTGTTGCAAGGATATTTTTCGTGGTTTTATGCCCGGCGGAGAGACAGATCCCGATTGTCTCATCGGTAAACATGCCATCCCAGGCGGCATTCATGACATTGGGCACGCCTTGTTCGTCGTAGGCTGCCACAATCAGTACGGGCATCGGGTAGAGCCAACTCTTCGATCCAAAGTCTTTCTTCATATTGCTTTGTGAGATTAGTCCGTAAATTTTACGAAAATTACAAGAATTTAATGACTCGACAAAATCCGAATCTTGATTTGAAACGGATATCACGATGCTATTTCCCTGAAAACAGTGGATATTGTTGGTAGATATGTATTAAAAAGAAAATGGCCGAAGTATTTTGTCAAGGTGTTGTCTCATTTGTTTTCCGATCCAAAATCTATTACTTCTTTCTAAAATAGGTTGTAACTCACTATGATATATTGGCTTATTTGTAACCAATAAACGCCACTTCGGAGGCCGGGTAACAGACGGGTAACAGAATCGAATGAAAAACCCTCTCAACGCCCGATCTATCGGTCTGTCGAGAGGGGTATTCAACGCAACTGATACGGGGCTATCAGTACCGCAAAGATAGTGAATTATTTGGATTTCTATTGCTTGGTGTAGATTATCGCATTCTCGGCCTCGGTCAAGCCATAATCCCACATTTTGAAAGAGGAGGCGTCGATGACCTTGATGTTGCGCTGATCTTCGCTGTTTACTACTTCGCCGTCCGTTCCGTATTCAAAGAATGAGATCGTCGGGATTGCTCCCTCATATTTTACGTCGATTGAGTAATAGCAGGTCGATGAGCCGCTGATCTCTTCAAATCGGGTGTCGGTTATGACGGCGGTTCCGTATGCTGTAAAATCCGGGAAAAGGATTACCGTCGGCTTGATCTCTTCCGGCTCGGAATAGGGCTGAAAGACGATGGTTTCCGTATAGGAACCGGCGGATGATAACTTATCCTCATGGAACCCGATATATCTGCCGTTCAAAGTCTGCCAAATCTGTTTGACGGTTTCGTTCATCTCCGGCTTTGGGGTATCGTCTTTGGAGCAAGCTGCGATGCAAAGGGATAGGAATAGAATAGATAAGAGTTTTTTCATAAGTATGATGGTTTTATGCTTTCAGAAAATAAACGGGAATAATCGGGAGCAGGGCTTTGTCCTCCTCGCTCATGCGGTCGTAATAGCGAATCCATAGGTCGATGAACTCGTCGATGTCGATCAGACGCAGGCAACGATGCCCGTTGCGGGCCTCTTTCTTGGATTCGCTGGTGAATGTCCCCGATGTAACCAGCAGGCCGACCTCACCCTCTTTCACGAGAACCCCCAGCAGACTGCGGACGACATCGACGGAGATTGCAGAGGTCGGATAATGCTTGACCTGTACTTTCAACTGCGGGGCGGTCGTGCCGAGCGGGTCTCGGTAGGCGATAATATCGACGCCGCCATCCTTGCCTTTCGGGGCGATGAACGGCGTGTAGTAACCCATTGCCCGCAACAGGGCGGCGACCAAATCCTGAAACTCGTAGGGGTTCTTTTTGATGATATACTCCCGAATGCCTTTCGATGCCTGACCTTGCAACATATCCAAATCATCGGGCTGATCCGCATTCTCCTCGATGACCGATACCGCGTGCTCTTTCTGTATCTTGGAAAACTTGCCGTGAAAATCGGCGAAGAACTCTCCGGCTCCGGCGGCAAGAGCTTTCGCACCCTCTTCCGTCAGATGCCAAATCCCGCTCTTTTTGACGAGATACCCGACCTTGCCTACCTCTATCGAATAGAAGTTGAGATACGCTTTCCAGCGGATGACACCGCTCTTGGTTTCCTCTTTCTCATAATCGGTCAGCGGGAACGATGATGCGAGGGTTTCGTATATATCCGAAATCCTCATTTCGCCGCCGTTGGCCTCGATTGCTTTCATGGCGGCAAATACGATCTCCGCCTGCCTTGTTGGTTTCTTTTCGCTCATGCTATCCGTAAATCAAACATTCGCTGCTGTTTCCGGATATGCACACAGAAAAGCGTGGGCGTTCCTGTCGGTTTAGAGGTATCGCCAAACACCTACGGACTAACAAGGAAATGCCCACGCATAACGCAGGCATTTACCATTGTTTTTTAAGTCCGTTGTGAAATTGGCGATTTCCTAAACCTTAAAAACAATAGCAAACGCTATAATATCAAAACTTTTTCAAAGGTACAAAAAGTTTCTGAAATTTGGAGCTATTATTATAATCGGCTGTATTGTTCGCCTTTGCGCCCTCAAATAAACCTCCGAATCAAGGGAAAAATCTTTTTACGGAGCAGTACGAGAATGATGATAATTGTCACCCAAAAACCGCGTATTTGCGTCTGTTGCCACCATGTCAATTTGCGCTCTACCTCGACGATCTTTTCAACCTCGACCTCCCGATCCCGATAAACGATGCTGTCCCGATATTCTATCGGCCGCTGCGTCGGTATTTCCCGATCGTCCGTCTTGTTTTCGAGCGAGTGGGATAGCGACCCGTCGGGGTTGATCCTTGCGTCCGATACCGCTGCCGAGGTTTCGAGGTGGCTCGAATCTTGGCGGACGGTCTGCTCGGTTCGCTCGGCCGGCAGTTGCACCCGTACCGTGTCGGGAATCCATATTGTGCGATGCCTGATCTCGACATGCAGGCTGTCCCGCGTCCCGGTCGAGGTCGTCAGATGTTTGCACGGGCAGCAGGCCGACAGCAAACCGATGATAAGGCACAAAATCAGCGTTCTCATACGATTTCGATTTGGATTGGTTCGCCCCGGTCGGAGGCCGTTTTGAGCATGTCATAGACCCGTCGGAATGTCGCCGTCGAGTTCAGCACCTTGCCGACCTCCTTGTTTTCGCCGACCAATATGCACCCCGCGCTATCCTCGGCGGTATTGCCGATATGGATCAGGATGCCGTCGAACTCCGGCACATTGAGCAGCCGAGGCAGGTAGCCGTCGCAGAATTTGTACTGCGCCCGATCCTTATACTTCGGGGATTGGACTTTCAGCGTGATGTCGTATGTCCCGTAGGGGATAGCGGTTGCGGCATACACTTTCTTTTCGCCATTGTCGAACCGCCCGTTTTTGTTCAGGTCTCGCACGGCATCTTCGATGGTGTCGCAGACCTTTTGCCCGTCGATGTAGAGCCAGCCGATGGTATAGGTCGGCTTCAATGCGATGCGTTTCAAAAGTAGTTTCATAGCCACGCGAAAATTTGAATGATGAAACCTCCGGCCATTGTATAGGCCAAGTCAAGCCAATCCCATCCTTTGTAGCGGTATTGGTCGAAAGCCTCTTTTGCCACCCCTGCGATGGCGGCGAATAAGACGCATATTTCAGCCGTATAGGGAATGACAAGGGCGAAAAAGGCTGCGATTACCGCACCTGCAATGAGGTGCAGGAGTTTGTCGGATGGAATACTCCCCAGCCATTTCAAGATGGCGGTCAGAATATTTTTGATAGTTTCCATGATGTTGTGATGTTAGTTGGATAATAGGGTTGCTACCTGAATACCGCACTTGCGAATAGCCTTGCCGACAGCGGAGGCGTCCATCTGTTTTTGTCCGCAAAATGATATGCCGATTGCTCCGAGCGGCTTTTCTCCTGCATATAGGGCGAGAATGGCGACCTCGTTCACGTTATTCGACTTGAACTTGAAATACATTCGTTCGTCGATCTCCTTGATCGTTTCGATAGCTCCCCAATAAAATCCGTCGTCAAAGACTTTCCCGATAAAAGGGTATTTCGATAGCTGAAAATCAGTATATTCATCATCGACGTTATTGATGCCGTCAGCGACCTCTTCGATTCGCATATCGCCGTATAGGAACGGTAATCCTGATGATAGGTTTTTGCTCCCATTATGCAGCTCTATGAGCCATGTACGGTCGGCATCGAGCGCATATAAGAGTTTGCGCAGCATCAGACGAATATCCGCATCTACCTGAATGCGCTTGGCTACCGATTCATCATGTTGCTCTGCTTGGATTGATTCGACTTTATCCAGCACATAGTGCGGATTGGTGATAGTAAGGATGACAAACCCCGTGAGGAGTAAAAGCAAAAGCACTCGCAGAAAGCGGAAGAACCCGTATTTTTCCTCCATTTTGAGCAGCTTTTCGAGCCACCCGATTCCCTTTTCGATTTTCTGTTCCATAATAGGTTTAGATTTATGACAAAAGTAGTGAATAATACCTAATAGGTACTATATGGGCGAAAATAATTTTACTCTTTCGTTGAATATCTGGTGAAATTCTTTAATACCCATCCTCCTTTGATATTGACAAAATCCATCATTTCGCCGGGGGACAATGCCCCGACTTGCGTATAGGAGCTTTTCGTCCCTTTAACCACCGTGCAAGGGTATCTGCTGGAATTATACAGCGAGCAGTTATAGCCGTCATAGTCGTCATTCGTCTCCATCAAAACACCGAATTGCGCTCCGGCGGTCAAGTCCATGTAGCAATTTTCCGAAACATCCAAAACGGTTGTAAAGACCAATGGCGGACAATATGTCGGCACGTATATCGTCTTGTATGACCCGCTCGTTTCAAAGTAATTGGAAACGCATCGTCCGTCCTTATATACTCGGAACTTGGCTCGGTTGCCCTCCATTGCAGAGGGCGTTTTCGCGGTAAAGTCGATTCCGGTATTGCGTTGATAGGTTTCGCCCGTTGTGGATAATGCGAAAATTTGCGCCCCTACGATATTCGTTACAGTTCCTACGACAGAGCCTTTATTGTCGAAACAATTATCCCCATTGCTCGGCGTCGCGCTTTGGGTGTAGATATGGGTATAGCTATTGCTTGTCCATCCGTAATACTCTACATTCCCTTGCTGTGCTCCTGCGAATATCAACGGGTAGTCATCCTCGGAGGTCGGATTATAACCGCAAAGAGCCGCTATTACGTTTTTCAATGCGTCTCTCACTCCCACGAATCCCGAAAGGGCAACACCTCCGTCTATTTCGGTCGTTGCATCTTTGAAAGCCTCTTTGAGATAATCCAAATCTGTCCGTTCGAGGTCGGCAACATCTTTCAGGCTTCCATCCGAGGCGATGAATTTGATATTGCCTCCGATTTCTCCCAGCAGCAGGTCGAAATATGTTTTGCCGTCGGACGATACGATCTTATCCGTCGTAATCCGACCGGGCAGAATCTCCGAGAACCCGTAGAGCGAAACATAGCTTCGTTCGCCGTCGTATTCGCTGTTCAGAATGCCGACCAGCAGATGATAATACCCTGCGACATCGGTCATCTTGATCGCCCTGTCAGATAGGAGAAAATCGCCCTTTACGGTGGTGTCCGTGCGGCTGACTTTGGCATAGAGATAATATTTCTTTGCTCCGTTGTCGAGGTACGGCGAAAGGTATTCGTTCATCTCCCAAACCTTGTACTCCGAATCGGCATGAGAGGACGAGATCGTGCCGATGCCGAGCGTCATGTGCTGGATGAATCCGTGCGGGATATGCAACTGCTTCGCCGTGTTGTCGTAGGTGATACCGTCGCCTACCGCTGTGAGGTCGGTCTTGCTGGCGACGAACCGGAATTGCAGGCTCTCATCCCCGACGAGCATCATCATCGTCTGCACGGTCAGCGGATTGATGGAGTTCGTGAAGTTGTCGAGCATCGAATCCTCCAACATCGCCATTGTTTCCCTGACATCGCGGAACCGACGCTTGGTATAGCTTACGGCGTTGCGGATGCTGTTATCTGTCGCCACCTCATTTTGCCCGATCTCCCGAAGCTGTGAAGATACGCTCTTGCCCGAAACCGAGTTTGAGATTTCGAGGACGGGAGCATACGGCGAGGTGAGAAATTCCTTGATACCCGTGATGCGGATCGGAATGCCGTCGGGGGCGAACTGCTCATCGGTGAACAGAACATATCCGCCGACTTTCAGCCGCCCGCCGACACGGAGCCAATTCTTTTTCGCCCATAGTCCTTGCAGAGTGCCGGTAAAGGTGAATTTCGGGTCTTCGTTCTCATAGAGCTTGCGGGCCGCTTCGCGGAACATATCCCATGATGCCCCAGTCTTATCCGTATTGTTACAGATATAGGAATCCGGCAGCATGATACCGAAAATGGCGTAGGTGTCGCCGACGGCGGGACTGAATGTTTCGTTCGGCATCGTAACCCCGTCGATTTCCTGCGGCACGAGTTCAAAGCGGCGTTCCGAGTGATTGTATTTGAACTCGAACTGCTTGTCGTCGCCCGCGAGCATCCCCTTTTGGAAGATGATCGTCGCCGTCTCGCCCTCGATGACATAATCGTTGAAATTCAGCTCTGCGGGGATGGAATTGTCGATGATGTCGTAGAAATTCTTTCCTGCGTCGATGCACTCGACCGCCGATACTGTTCCCACGCGCGAGGGGTATATCTCGGAGCAATCGAGGCTGTCCTCCTTGACTGCATCGGAAACTTTGTCGATGCGCTCGATGGAATATCCCTCTGCGTCGGATTGATAGATGCGGCCCTCATAAACGAGCGTCTGCGACTTCGGCAACAACAATTCCGCTGAGCCGTATTTTGAGCGGTCGATATTACGATCTCCGCCCTGAACATAGAGCCGTTTGATCGGCAATTCATCGCTCTGCGTGGTGCGCCCGACACCCGGCTCGAAGCCGTTACCCTTGCCGTATGCGAGCGGCAGGGGATCATCCTTGAAATACTCGACTTTATGCAATGAAATCGTATAGTCGTTGATTTCCCACTCGGTCTCGAATTTGTTTGCGACATCCTGCAATGCAGCATCGACGTAGGTGTGGTTGAACTCGACCGTCTGCTCCGCCGCATCGAGGCATTCGCCGACTTTCCAAACTCCGGCTCCGTCGCGCTGGTTGAGATTCCAGACGATAGCTTCGACGAGTTCGTGGGGCTTGGCGCACATCGACCATTTGAGGCGTTTATCGACGGGATTACGCATCTTATACAGGCTCATGTTGTCCTCCAATGTTCCGAGGGTGAGCGTGTATTCGATATTGCGGGTTCCGTTTTTCTTGATGTTTTCCGGCGATCCGAGTTTGTATTTCACGCCTTGATACTCGCACCATGCCCCGACCGGAATTTCGACAAATTCCGATAGGGAGAATTTCAGGACGAGTTGCGGCTTGGACATGAGGGAGCGATAGCGGTAACTGCTATCGCTCTCCTGTACGTCCAACGTCGTGTTGTTGAAATGCAGGGTCAGCATGATCTGATTTTATTCGATGTTCAGCTCGGCGCAGTCTGCGTCGATTTGGGCTTTCAACGTGGCTCTCGCTGCGAGAAAGTCCTTGTATGAGGCGATCTTCGCCTTTGCCTCGTCGCTCGACTTGGAGCCGCCATATACGCCGAGATTGGCGGCGTTGTACTCATTGATGAGCTTCTGCTCGTAGTTGGCATCCCACATTGCACGGATGGCGGCCTCGGTGATCTTGTTGCTCGATACGGAAGCCCATACGATTACCTCATAGCAGGAATACTGCGTGCGCGAACTTTCGGCGGCGGGCTGATCTTCGCCCTCTGCCATGATCTGCTGCGGGGCGTCCTCTTCCTGAATATCCCAACGGTAGATGTAGCTTCCGTTGCCTACGGCCTCGAATTTAGACGGCCTTGCATCGTAATACGAACGTGTCATAGAATTGCGATTTAATGATGGTTTTTAACAAATGTTTTGAATTGGAGACTTTCGCCCATCCGTACCAACTGCATAGCTTCTGTTTGTAGTCTCTCGCGCTGATATTGAGTTTCTTATTCAGACGCGCGGCCATGCGGCAGAAATTCTGCTTGATGGATTTGCGCATGAGCGTTTGGTTGTGGTAGAATACGAATCCGACGAAATCGAGGCCGCGCCCGTGCTTGTCCGCCCGGTTCTCGGCAATCGGAAATATCTGCTCATTGCCTTTCAGTGTCAATTTCAAGGCCGCGAGATACTTCTTGATGTCGGCCAGCAGGATGTGCAGCTCCTCTTTCGTGGAGGCGAGAAATACCATATCGTCGGCATATCTGAAATAGTTCCGCACCCGCTTCTCCTCCTTGATCCAATGATCGAAGTAGGCGAGCATCAGGTTTGCGAAGTATTGGCTCAAATAGTTGCCGATAGGCACGCCGTCGGTGCTGTCGATGATCGTATCGAGCAGGGCGAGCGTATCCTTGCATTTGATTTTGCGGCGGATGATGGTTTTCAATACGTCGTGGTCTATCGACGGGTAGAACTTCCGGATGTCGATTTTGAGGCAATATCGGGCGTTTTCCCGGTCTTTGATGGCCCGCTTGACATTCCGCATCGCTCCGTGAATCCCGCGGCCCTTGATGCAGCTATATGTGTCTTTTGTGAAGACCGAAACCCATATCGGTTCGAGGATATTCATGATTGCATGGTGCAGAATGCGGTCGGGGTAATACGGCAATCGAAATATGATCCTCTCTTTCGGCTCATAGATCGTGAACGTGCTGTATTCGGAGTTCTTGAATGTATGATTTTTCAGCGTTTCATGCAGGGCAAGGATATTCGCTTCACGGTTTTTGTCGTGAAGCAAGACGCCATACGAGCGGAGTTTCCCGCGCCTTGCCTTTTCATCGGCGAGGCGGAGGTTATCCAGCGATATGATCTTTTCGTATAAGTTTCCTATACGCTTCATTTCGACGCTTTGCTTTTCATATTCGGGGCGTTCGGCAGTTCGGGATGCCCGAAACCGCCTACTAACTCCTTTTTGAGGTGATATTTTTTGCCGAGAGGCAGGGTCGTTGCTCTCAAAATTTATGTTTTTACCTTTCTGAAAATCATTGGCGAGACCTGATATTCGCATTCGTATTCGAGGGCGTGTTATTCGAATTCGCATACGCAAAACCGGCATTCGAGCTGTTATTCGCATTACCGCTGAACAGGACACCGCAAGAGCAACCAACCTTTATACATCCATTACTCCAAATAGTACCGTGTTCCCGATGCCCGCATCGTTACCCGTCGCGGGAATTTGTCCATTTCCCGAATCTTGGCGAGGACATATTTGATTTCCCGCGAATTGGTGAAGAACTTGCATGCATCGCGGTCGTGATCGTCCCGATTCATCTTGATCTTGACGAGCGTCCGATTCTCTCCGAACTTCGTTTTCACTCCCTCGATGTAGTCGCAGACCCAAAAGGTGAGGTTTATCAACTTCTGCTGCGTCGTTTCGGGGCAGTTGAAATGCTTGTTGGTTTCATCGGCGGGGATTTTCAGGAAATCCAGCGAGCCGTCATCCTCCATCGGATTGTGGTTATTCTCCATTGTCGTAGCGTTTAATTATTGGCCGAGCGTGTTTTCTGTGGCGTTATGCGGGGATAAAGCAAAGGCGAGACCCGAAAGCCGCATTCGTAGACGAGGGCGCGTTAGACGAAGACGCAAACGCAAAACCGGCACTCGAGCCGTAAGGCGCATAACCGCCGAACCGGACACCGCGCAATGCTTCGGTCGTCGGAATGTTAGTGTAATGGTAATCGCAGAAATAGGTCGAAGAACCGCCTCCTACGACGGAGGGCATGATCTCTCCTCCCTCGCCGAAAATCACCTCTTTGACATATCCCTCTGCGCGGGCCTCGTTGCCTACATGAGCGTAGCCGTCGTAGCCGCTATCCGAAAATTTGGCCGGATCGGTGCAGACGAATACCTTGCTTAATCCGTCGCCGCTGTTATCCTCGGTCGGGCTGATACGGATGTTGATACCGTCCGTCCATTGCCAAATATGGCCGAAAGGATTCTCGACACCTCGATAGCGCGGAACCATGACCGTGCATCGGGTCGATCCGTCCTCATTGATGACGGGGTATGCGACCTCGCCCGTGCCGTTTCCGAGTTCGTCGGTATGGCCGCACGGCACGAACGGATAAGAGCCGTTGAACCCGCCCCAATCGGACATGTTTGTTACACCTGCTCCGAGGCCGCCCTGCGCATAACCGTTGCTGTCCTTTTCCGCATTGAATGCCGCCTGCGAGTTGAGCGTGGCATATTCGATGGCGAAGAGCCAATACAGTTCTTTTTGGATGTCGTAGGTCATGCAGTTCCATTCCGTCGAACCGGACTTGCGTTTGCGGGCGTAATTGCGGAAATTGGTACGGGAGATACCCGTCGCCGGGCGTCCGAGGAACGTGCGATAGGTTCCGTCATACGCCGTATTGTTGTTGCCGCCTCGGTAGTCGGCATCCATATTCACGACCGAGCAGAGGGTCGTCGTGCTGCGCTGTATGGTAGCCTGATACGCCGAAACGTATCTATTCCCTGGGACGAGACGATAGCCGGGGAGAGGGTACTCGCTGATGCGTACCCGCCGCTTCGTGCCGTCAGTCTCGAATTTGCGGTAGTGCATGGGAAGTTCGACCATGACCTGACCCCGCGAGCCGTCGCGCGTCTGTCCCGTCCAATTTGCCGGATTGAGATATTCCACGACCTCGCCGTCGTCGTTGAGCAGGCAGCCTTTCATCCGGTTGTGGATCGGCAGGCTCTTGTGCAGGGAGAGATTGCCGATACGGGTGCAGGCAGGCGAGGATACAGCGGTGTCGAACTCGATGCCGTAGCTGCATTCCTCCTCCATGTAAGGCAGGAGCGTTGCGAGCGCGGCCTTTTTGCTCTCGCCGTCCTCCAATACCTCGCAAATGAGGTTGAACGGGTTGGTTCCCGATACATCGGGCAAGTCGCTCAATCGCTTGCCATTCTGAAAAGCCTCGATAATCTGTTCGAGGATTGCTTCTTGTTCTGCTGTCATAGCTATTTGTCGTTTAAGAATTTGAAAACCGTTTTTCCTTTCGATGCGATGAACATCACCGACGATGCGGTATTCAGCCGCATTTTCTTTTGCCTACGGGATGTCGCCCATTGGCGCAGCCGCCGCGATAGGGAGATGAAAACCGAGACGATCATACCTTTTCGACGTAAGTCCCAGCTCCCCAATAGAGGTCGTGAGTGTTGAGAAAATCCGCATTCGGTGCGATGGCCTTGATCGCCATCGGCGACCAATCGTTGAGCACTACCGGAGCGTCGGAAAATTCGTCGTCCTGATAGCATTTCACGCTCAATACGGCGTCCACGGTGGAGCTGCTGTATTTGGGCCTGATGTAGAGCGAGAACAGTGCGTCATTCGGCAGGCTGAAACCGTCTGCGAGGTTCTCGATCTTGCCATGCGAGAGGATGCGCCCGCCATTCATAAATTCGCTGATGTAACCTTGTCTTGCCATAGCTTGATGTTGTTTTTAATTGAACCTGAAATTACCGTTTGCCGTGAGGCGGATCGACGAGAGCGTTACCAATCTGACCGTAGGCTCCGAAACTTTGATCTGAATCGTCTTGTAGAGGGCTACGTTACAGGTCGGGATGACATGGATGATGCTAATCCCGGCGGCGAGGATCGTGATACGCCCGTCGGGAGTTACCGATACGGCTTTGTCATCGCCGAGGAACAGCACATTCGGCTTAACACTTGCCGGAGCGAGCGTCGCGCGGATGAAATTCTCCGCCATATTGCCGACCAGCAGGCGCGAGGGGTATTCTACCGTCATCGCCGTAGGTACGAGGTTCAGCGGCTCCAATTCCGCAGCGGCGGCGATCACCTCCTCGCAATCCTCTTTCGCCTCAATCGCGGCGGCGGTGGCATTATTGGCATTCGTCGTCGCGGTATTGGCGGCGGTCGTAGCAGCCTGCGCCCTTTGCGCGGCATTATCGGCCGTCTGCGCTGCGGAGTTTGCCGCGCTGGTGGCATCGGTCGCATTTTTCGTCGCCGACTTCATCCCCTCGACGACCGACTGGATATATTCGAGCGACACCCTGACGCTCTTGTTGAATATATCGACGCCGATAGTCCACAGCCCTTTGAATGAGGTGCATTCGGGGAGTTCCGATATTTTCTTCTTTATCATATCCTTGTAGAGTTAAATTCTAAATACGATGAGGCCCTCTTCCGGCTCGGTTATCACGACATCCTTATCCTCGGTCGCCAATACGCAGTAATTACCGTCGGGCCGCGAATCGGGAAAGGTCAGGGTTACGGTGAACTCGCACCACACCCGCCCGTTGCGGCGAATATCGAATCGCGTTACCGTATTGCTCTTGTAGTAGCAATTATACTCCTCCAAAGTGTTGTCGTTGTATAATTTGCGTAATTCGGGTTTCAGCAGGGCGGTGAAAAGCGCATACCAGCGTTCCCAAAATTGAGCGATGCTATCGGCATAGATAAAGAGCTTCATCGCAACGTCTTTCGCCTTGTAGAAAACCGATTCTCCGTCATAGTCCACTCCGGGCCGATTGGTTACATCAATTTTCAGATTCTCGCGGACATTCGGGGCTTTCTGAATATTCCGATCCGTGCCGTCGAGGACATAGACCCCGAAGCGGGAAAAATCGACATCATCCATCTCGTAGCCGTTTTGCTTGAAGCCCGTCGGGGCTGTTGCATAGGGAGCTTGATTCAGCAGCGTATTGTACTCGTTCAGGCTCTCGATGTCCGTCTCATCGGTCGGATAGACGGGCGGAAAGTCATCGGCGAAATTCAGCGTGATTTTTCCGAGCTGGATTTTGGCGGACAATGCGGGATTGGTCAGAAGCCGCAGTTTGTAGGACTTGCCGAGTTCGGCGAAGTCGAAGATATGATATGCCCCATCGGAAAGCACCTCGAACAGATCGCTCGCGCTCAAAATATCGGTGATGCAAAACGGTATCGAGAATGTCTTGCTGTCGAGGATCGGATTAGAGAGATCTGTTTCCTCGCCGTCATATTCGGGCCATTCGGTGCTATTCAGTTTTTTGAATGACGGCATCTGTACGAGTGCCTTGTACCCGTACTGCTCTACGAAGATGCCGTATTCGCTGAACGCATCCAGTCCGTCTATGAACAGCTTGCCTACCATAGGATTTTCGCGTTGTCCTGAACGATGTAACTCACCTCGGAATCCTTATCCTTTTCGACCTTGACGACCGCATATCCCGATGCCGCGACGGAGGCTTTTGCTCCGCACATTAGGAATAGCCGATTTCCGGCGGTTTCGCGGTATTTCAGCTCGGCGGTGGTATCTCCTATCAAAAAGACTTTCCGAGCCTCCAAAAGCGAGATTTCGCCACTGTCGATATATACCCCGTATCGCTCCGGGTGGTACTTCTTGAATCGTCTGAATGTGGCGATGTTGGGGAAGTTGTAGGCCGTCATAAATTCGACCCCTCGCGGGGAGAACATCAGCCCGATCAACTCTTCCAATGTCTCGTCGCCTTTGAACATGTCGCAGGCTTCGAGTTTTGCGGCCATTTCATACTGCCCGCTATCGGCGCATTGGGCTTGGGCGGCATCTTTGGCCGCCCTCCATTCCCTCTGTATTCGTCTGATGAGTTCTTTCATTTAGCTGCGGAGTTTTAATCCTTTCCGGTCAATATCATCAACCGTGTTTTTGATGTCCTTGATATTCTTATCGACCCTATCGAGCTTGTCGTTGGCCTCGGAGGTATTCTTCTCAATGCCCGTCAGTTTGTCGAGGACGGCATTGCTCGTGCGATTCAGGTCATTCATGCCTTGTACGAGGGTATAGGTATGCCCCTGAATGGTCGTCAGGCGGGCGTTGTTCTCATCGACGCTATCCTGCGACGCGGTGGCGATCCCCTTGCTCATTCCCTCGCGCTCGGCATCTCCCGTGAAATAATTTTTAAGGCTATCGGACAGACCTTGATAGATCGCGTTGAACTCTTCTCCGACCTGATTGAGTTCTCCGGCAAATCCATTCATCGAACCGATCACGGCGTCGATGCCTTTGAACGAGCCGTCATTGCCGAACCATTCTTTTTTGTATCTGTCGAAAATGCCTCCGATACGCTCTTCCAAATACTTCTGTACGAGCATCCTTTGCAGAACATCGGCGACAATATCATTGACCTTTTTGCGCCATGCCTCCATCGCATCCTCTCCCTGCTTGGCCGCTTCGAAGAAAGCATCTCCGAGTTCCGAGGCAAGGTCGGCGGCGGTATAGCCGATGATGTCTTCCAGCATCTCGTTGATGATGGATGCCATCTCTTGGGCGATCTCCTGAATCTGTCGCTGCCACTCCTCGATCTTGCCGTGATCGGTCTTTTTCTTGCTTTGCTCCTCATTGATCTGTTTCTGAATGAGTATCTGCTGCTCTGCAAGGTTTTCGAGCTGCTTGCGGCTTTCGTCGTATCTCTTCCCTCCGAGGGCTTTATCGGCGGTATAGGCTACCTTTGCATACGCATCGGCAATCTTCTCGATGGATTTCTCATATACCTCGCTATCGTAGCGCATCCGGGCGATCATCCGTGTCCATGAGTTGCCGTACTGCTGTGATGTGAGATGCAGACGCAATACCTCCTGCGTGGTTTCGGCGTAGATGTCCCTCAATTTCTGCACGGCATCCCCGACATTATTCTGCAAGCGGACGGTATCGGCATTGTCGAGTTCCCATTGCAGTTGGTCGATGCGGCGTTGCAGGTTCTCGATTTCTTTCTGCTTGGAATCGTCATCGTTGAAGAGGTTGGCGATGGCCGTAGCGACCTGCAAAGCCGCCGAAATAACGGCGAGGATAACCGATGCTTTCTCGATGGTTGATATAGAGGCGGCTCCGGCTGCTGCTGCGGCCGTTGCACCCTGTGCCGTTGCATCAACGGTAGCTTCTACGCCCTCGGCGACGCCTTTGCCGACATCTCCGATGGCATCCATGACAGTCGATGCGGCATCCAATACCGCGTCAATAGTATCGAGGGCCTTGCCGATACCATTTGCGACATCATCGGAGAATATCGCCGCGAGGTTCTGCGCTTGGCCGCCGATCCCGGAAATCACGCCTCCGACAGCCCGCAGTTGCGTTGCGAAATTCTTGTAGGAAACGGTGATATTATTACGTGCGGATAATGCCCGCTGTTCAGCCTGCGAGTTGCGCTCCGTCGCTTCGGCAACGCGGAATTTCGCCAATTTCAGGTTTTCTTCGGCTTCGCGGTACTTATCGCTGTCCTCCGTGAGAGTACCCAAATCAATCTGCTCGCGGAGGGCCTGCTCGACGGCGAGAGCTTCGTTGTATTCCCGCTGCGCGGTCGTGATCCCATCCTGCGCGTCGTGCCATGCCTGCAATGCGGCGACGAACTCCGTTTTGGCGTTGCCTATGTCCTTGATCGACTTGTGCAGGGCGACAAAGGGGTTTCGAGAGGCGATTTCCTCCTCCATCTTGGTAATCGCTTCTTGATAGTCCTTGATCTCGGTTGCGCCCATCGAATCCTTGTTCGAGGCGAAATAAGCCTTGATCTTGTCGAGGTTGTATTGCAAGGTCGATAACGACTGTTTTCCGAGGTCGCCGAATACGCTCTCCCAGTTGATCGACTTTTTGAAATCCGCAGATTCCAATGCGGCAAACTCGGCGTTCATCTGCTTAATCGCGTTGTGCAGGTATTCGGTCGGCATAGTGGATAGTTTCTTCGCCCACTCCCGATTGAGTTTCTCGATCCTCTGCTCGACCGTGCCGTATTCGTCAATCAGCGCGTCGGTGTATTTCCTGCGGATTTCGGCCTTTTCCCGCTCTCCCTGCTCTGTGATGGCCGTTAATACGCGATTGAACTCCTCGGCGATTTTAGGGTCTTGGAGTAACTCCTTGACGTAATCGTCGATAGTCATCTTGCCGCGCTTGGAATTGGCCCATTTGACCTCCGTCGCGCCTTTCTGCGACATGTAATATTGCTTCTCGGCATCCTGCCTAACCTTGGCGAGTTGGCGCAACTGCTGACGCCACGCATTACGCTTGCGGACGGTATCGAGTTCTATCTGATTGAGTTCTTTGGACTGTCCCTCTGCCATCGCCTCAATCGTATAGTCGGCTATCTCGCTATGCGCATCCTTGATATACTGCTTGACCGCTTTCTTCCATTCCTCGATGGATTTCTTTTGCGTGAGAGCCGCCTTTTTCGGGTCGAACTTGTCTTTGGACGGGTCGATATGGAAATCGAGGTCGTTATCTTTTTTGAACTGAGATGCTTTTTCCTGTATCTCTCCCCATTGTTTTTTCCAGTTTTCGTATTCTTCCTGCGCTTCATTTATGGCCTTTTGCGCTGCACGATTATCTCCGCGCTTTCCACGCCACCACTTGTTGAAATCGCCGTTTTCGGCCTTTGCTCTGACCTCTTGGAGCTTGATATATGCTTCGGTCGTTTTTGTCAAAAGAGCTTGCGCCTGTGCTTCGAGCATGAGCATTTCGCAATACTTCTCGCCCTTTTGCTTTAAGACGGTTTTCCATTCGGCAAGGGTTTTATAGTAACCCATTGCCTCCCCGTATTTGGAGTTCAGCTCTTTGACAACTTCTTTCTCCTGCGCTTTTGTCCCCTTGAAGCTTTCGAGTTTGTTTTTGTAGTTCTCGATCTCCATAGAAGCCTTGATGTAGGCTTCGTTGCCTGCTTTGAGGATTTCTTGCTGCTCCTCGAATTTCTTATCGGCTTTCGATGACGCCTCAAACGCTTTCATCAGCCAATTCACGAGCGACCCCAAAAGAACGACCAATGCTCCGATGCCGGTAGAAATGAGCGCGGCCCGCAGACCTTTCATTGCTACGGACATGGCTTTTGTAGCGACGGTTCCGGCGGTCGTCGCGGCAGTCTGTGCCGTTGTCGATGCGGTATTCGCCACTTGTGCGGCCGTCCCTCCTGCGGTAGCTGTATTATTGGCCGTCTGCGCCGCAGTATCGGCGGCCGTCGCCGTTGCATTGGCTACCTGTGCTGCGGTATTGATCTCGGTCGCGGCGGTTTCGGCGGCCTGCTCGACGGCACTCTGTCCCGTGAGCTTGTTCCACCACTCTTTGAGACCATTCAAGGTAACGAGGGTGAATGCCGAATCTTTATTGAGGGTTTGCTGTATCTGCTGCAATCCGATGGTAATAGCCATGAGGGATTGCACCTTGACCATGATCTTTTGCAAATCCTCATTCTCGCCCGCGAAAAGCGACATCGTGCCCTGTGCTACGGAGAAAGCCCCTGCGACACCTGAAAGTCCCGAAATAAGACCCTGCATACCGCGCTGGTCATGGGCGAGGATCGTTGCCTGCGCCGTGGCGTCGGCCCATGCGTCGGTGAGTTTTCCCGCCTCTTCCTGCAAGGCGCGATACTGTGCCGTGCCGCGCTGTCCCGATGCCTCCATCATTACGAGTTCTTCCCGTAATTGCCTCAATCGGGTGCGGAGCGATACTTGGCTGTTGGCACTCTTTTCGGCGGCCGCGGCCTCTTTCTTCAACCGCTGTTCGGTCTGATAGAGTTCGTCGCCGACTTTCTCGGCCTCGGTAACGATTTTCTTGCGTAACGCTATATTCTCCTTGATCGCCGTCTGCTGCTGTTTGAGGGCATCGTATTCGGCCTGAATAGCGGGAGTTGCGGCCTGCCGTCCGAGATTCGAGATTTCGGAGCCGAGCTGCCGATATTGCTCCTCCAACGCCAATACGGACGAGCGGTTGGTGTCAATCACTCGGTCGAGTTCGGCGTATGCGGTGTCGATGGTGGAAAGGGATTGCGACGCATTTGTGACGACTTCGATATTCAAGGTCGGGACGTTGGCGAGCAGTTGAGAGATTTTGGAAGTCTCAACTTCAACATTGGAGGTCAATCCAGCGACTTTCCCCTCGATCTGCTCGATGCCGGCATCGAAGCCGGACATATCTATCGCCGTGCCGAAACTTAATGCGCCGTCGTCGTTTTTCATATTCTTACAATCTCCTCGTCATCTGTGAAATCCGTGAAATTTTCAGGGTTATTCGCGTCTTTACTGCCATCGTAAAGCGGCGCGTTGCCGTTCTCGCCTTTGTCGCCGGGCATCGGCATTGCACGGCTATACATGATCGCGTTTACATAACTGATGTCGTATAAAGCGTATTTCTCTGTTACTCCGAGCGTTCTTGCGATTCCGAGAACGGTAGCCCAAATGCTGTCGTTCAGCCTTTTACCACTTCCTTTGTCGGTTTGAGGATATTCGCCTCTGACAGGGAAGTGGTAATGGCGAAAAAACTGCTGATCTCCATGTCTTGAAGCCGTTGTACGACGACGTTGAACAGAACCGTCGGACGGACGTTCTCTAAAATGGCTTTGGCGAGTTCCGCCCGTTTGTCGATCTTGATTTTCTTCTTGCTCTTGCGCTTGATGAGACCGAACAAATAGCGTTTCTCCTGCACGACGACGCGCTCCTCGGTGAGGCTCTTCGCTCCGAGGATAAGCGTCGCCGCGATGTCGCCGAGAGGCCGGAAAAACCGCGCATGATGCAGTACGGAATTTACGATCTCGGTTTTCTCCACTTTCTCCACAATCGGGAGGGAGGCGATGAACTCCGAAACGACGATGAGCGTTGCGATAGACGGCGGCGCTATTTCGTAGGTGACACCCTCAATCTCGATATTCCCTACATTTCTTTCGAGTATGGCCGATGCGACGCGGCTTTCGATAGTAGTCTGTTCCATATTCTGAATAAAATTGCGGAGGGTGGAGGATTCGAACCTCCGAAGCCTGACGGCTTGCCTCGTTAGCGGTGAGGTGCATTCAGCCACTCTGCCAACCCTCCGGATTGCGGTTTCTCCTCCAACCGCAAAGGGCGTCTTTCCGCTTGTCAGCATCTTGCGATGTTATGCCCCTGCTTGCGCGGCCCAGTCTGCGGCCTTGACGCGGAACTTCTTGTAAAGCTCCCCGTCGGAGCAGGCGAGCACCTTGAACGTGAGATCGACATACGATCCTTCCTCCTCGGAGCTGCCCGGTCGGAACGAAACATGCGACCGACGAATCTTGATGCCGATAGCACCGATATTCTTGGGCGTGAGCTTCACGGAAAAGTCGTCCGATACGACGTTGGTCTTGACGGTCAGCTCGTCGCCGTCCTCCGAGACCTCTGCCCCGTTGAACATCTTTTCCTTGTCGAAGTCCATCTCCTTGACGCGGGTCGTCAGGGTAACGACCGGCTCGCCCTCCTCTTCGGCAACCACGATCCCGCCCGTTGCCGTTGCGGTCAGCGTTTCGCCGTCCTCGGTGGCAAGCGTCGTCGATTTGTCGTTGATCGTCCCTACATCGGTCAGAGTGGCGGCCATCGCCTCGTCGTCGCCGGTCTTGCCGACTTCGATTTTGCACTTCGACCACGACATGATGATTTTCTTTGCCATAATCCTATTCTGTTATGCGGTTAAACTTGATTCTTGCGTATATGAAATGCTGCTCTATTTCCTCGTTGCGCATCGTCGTCGGTGTCGTATCGGTTTCGAGCCAGTATTCCGTACCACCTGCGGTTTCTACGAATGCGAGAAGCAGCTCCTCCAACTTGCCGATGCGGTTCTTGTCGGGAACCATCCGGCCGTCGGCATGAGGTATATCGGGGACATAGAGATTGAAGATCACCACGCCCGTTTGTACCTGTTCATCAAGTCCTGCGAGGAACTTGACGATCAAATCCTCCGTCGTGGCATTGGCAGGGCGCATTTCGGGTCGGTAAACCTTTCCTTTGATGGCCTTTCCGAGGTCGCTATTCTTGACGAAAGAATAGAAATCCCGCTCAATCTGCATCTCCGTTTTTATCATCTCGCTATTCGATTAGACCGTTGAGTAATTTCTTGGCAAGCGATTCGGCTTTCAACTCGGCGGAGGTGAGAACGTCCTTGTGGTGGACTGCTTCGACATACGCGGCGTATTTCATGCCTGCGCAGACGATCAGAACCACGCCCCACGGAAATTTCGCTTGCAGACTTTGGAGCAATGCTTCGGCGGCGGGCGGGCCGGCTTCGCCGTTGCCATCCTTGCCGCTGTATTGCTTCGAGGCTCCCGTCACGACGGGCTTCCCGTCCACAAGCACCACATAGCCTATTGATGACCTCAAATTGCCGGTAATATCGTTGTAGCTGCCACTCTCGCGGGCGATTCGTATGCACTCCTCCCCGATGAAAGAGAGTTGCTTCACGAGCAAGGCGACGATGTCTTTCATCTTGGCCTGCAATCCGGCTTTCAGCTTGCGCATGTCCGTTTTGCTGACGATGACGCCCTTGTATTTGCCGTGAGTAGTAACGACTTTCGCCATATCACACTACGATTTGAGTTCTGCCTACGGTGGTGAGAGGTTCCGCATTCATCACGCGGTATTCTCCGAGATTTTCGCCCATCCTTTCGAGTTTCACTCGATTGTAGGGGAAAGGGATGCACTCAACGAGGATCGTAAACGAAGCCTGCCGAAATTCGCCGTCTTCGTAACGCCCTTTGCGGTTATCGCTGTTGGTCTTGATCGAACAGGGCAAAGGATCGCTCCAATCGGAACGGGCCTCTATCGGTTCGCCCCATTCGTCGATACCTCCCTCGGTGAGTATCTCGTAGCGTAATGTGCCGTTGTACCTCATATCACCATAGATGCGTGCCGTCCTCGATCACGCGCATATAGTCGGAAAGAACCTCATCCGCATCGAGGCCATAATGTCCGCACCAAATCGAAAGGCTCTGTTTGAGGGCTTCTTCGCTCATTACGGAGGTCGATACGCCGTTTTCGGAGCGGCTGTTTTCGACATATCCGATGACAAGGCGGGCGGCAACCCGAAAGATCATAGGGTCTTTCGGGGTCGCCTCGGCCTTTGCGTCGATGCCCTCGTTGAAAAGCGCAAATTCGATGGTCGCGTTATCAGGATAGAATGTGTTTGCTATCGCATTGCACAAACTCCTCGTTGCGGTAAGGTTATCCACGGCTACGACTGCGTTTTGAGGGTGTAGATGCCGTTCATTTCCGTAATCACGGGCAACGAGAGCGATTCGGCCTTGGTGAACTCAACGCCGTTGCTGCCCTGCGTTTCGCCCACGCCCCATTGCGAGACGCGGATACGCCCGTAGTTGGAGTACGCTACTCCGGCCTCCTGTTTCAGCTCGTTGTTCGCCCATGCGTTTTTGACGATGCCGAGCTTGCCGTCGGGAATGAAGACCATGTTCTTCTCATTCCACGGCGTATAGGGGACGCGGAGTTTGCCTTTCTGAATGCGAACCTGACGGCGGATAGGCTCGAAAACAGGGTAGCTGTTCTCCTGCATATAGGCGTTCAGGTCTTTCAGTTGCACGATCTTCGCAGATTTGTCGGTTCCCCAGATCATCTGCTTGATCTTCTTGCTGCGGCACATGTAGGAGATGCGCGACGGAGCGCAGAGGATTTTGCCGAATACGGTTTTGTCCTGTGCGGCGTCGATGATCCCCTGAATATCCTCGAAGCAGTCCACCGTGTCGATGTTGGTGTCTTTCCACTCGATGCGGGACGACGCGATGTTTTCGGAGGGCTGGTTGAAGTTGATCGTGCCGCGCACGCCACCTTCGGGGTTGATGTTGTCGTCGAGTTCGACGATACCCTCGTTCGAGAGCGGGCGCAGGAACAGGATGTCGAGCTTTGCGAGGACGGAGCTTACGACCGTCGTCGAGCTTCCCCACATCAGTTTGATGAGCTGCTCCGTCTTTGCCTTGTCGGGGAGCGACTTGCTGTCGAGGATTTGCAGAACCTTACGATAGTCCTGAATCGTCATCGGCAGCGTTACGGCATGATTGAGGATGCGCTCTTTCACAGTTTCCAACCCCTCCGTACCGAGGATAGCCTCTTTCGACTGGTCGCCGATGGTCGGGGCGGCTACCGTGATGTTGTACTGACCGATGATCTCCTCGAAGTCGAGGCCGATAGTCGGGGTGTCCCAGTCGAGGAAACGCTCGAAGATTACGTTGTCGAAAAGCTGCTTGTGCAGTTTCGAGGCGGCATCGAAGCGAGCCTGTACATGCTGCGTCAATGCGCCAAAGATTGAGCTATAAAGAATTTCTGGCATGATCGTTACTGTTTAATGAACAGAATGTTCGGGTTTGCTTTGAGGCATACCTTGCCGGGATTGATGAGCCAGTCTTCCAGCAAAGGGAAGTTCAGGCTCGGATAGAGGACTACCGCCTCGTATGCGGCATCAATCGTCGGGAGGCCCTTTCCGGTGAACTCCTTGGCCGCTCCGACAACCATGTTGGGCGTATAGCGAGGCGCGGCAGGGATGGGGTCGGAACCCGAACCGCCGCCTGTTTCGGCATATTCGGTTGCCTCTACGAGGATGTCGCCCTCGGCCAGCCCTGCGATGGCGGATGCGAACGTGATGACATCGTACTCGGCATTGGCCGTGTCGATGGATTTGATGATCGGGGATTTGTCGGTTACTCCGAGTTTCATTACTACGTCGCCTGCGACGAAGTAATGCCCTTTGACGACGCGGGGCGCGGTGGTCGTGCCTCCTTTGAGAACCTTGGCGGTCTTGCAAACGGCGGCACTCATCGCCTCGAAATCGACATAGATAGGAGTTCCCCGATGCAACACCGTTCCGACGGGGAAGTTCTGCACCGGCTTGAAGCCGCCCGGCAGAATCTTGCACTCGCCGCGCCAAATTTCGGGCGTGTGGCCCGATAGCTGCGTTTTCTTGAAATCAATAGCCATTGTTGCAATCAATTTAAGGGGTGAATGATTCGGAGCTGTTTACTTGTTGGGAAGACTTTCGGCCCAAGCCTTGGCGTCGGCTTCCATTGCCTCCTTGCTACTTCCCGTTTCATGCGCCTGCTCCTTGGGCATGAGGTTGTTGGTGACTAACTCCTGCTTGTAATCCGCCAACTCCTTATCGAGGTCTGCATCTTCTGCGAATGAGACTCGCTTCATCAGGTAGTCGGGAATTCCGAGCTTTTTAGCCTTTGCCGAGATTTCGGCCTGTCGCGTAGTTTTTGCCTTTTCCGCTTTGAGAGCGGCGTTCTCGGTTTCGAGATCGGTCAACTTCTTTTGGAAAGGCTTGAACCATTCGGGGGCCTCATCATCGTTTCCGCCCTCATCTTCGCCCTCGTCGTTGGATTGCGGTTTCTTTGATTGCGGTTTCGGACGTTGCGTCTTCCTCGTGATCTCCCCCTGCATTGCCTTTGCATAGGGCACGAGCGAATCCACTTTCGCGGCGATGTCTTCGTCCGAGGCATCGTCGGCAAGACCCTCCGCCCCGATCTCTACGAGGTCGTCGAGTGCCTTGTCAGTCAGTCCCATATCCTTGCATTTTTCGGATAAGAGCTTGCGAAATTTCTTTTTCATAGTCGAAAAAAATTGTTAAAACGTATCGTTACGGACAAAGGTAATGAAAAATATCTATTAGGTATCTAAAATTTCAACAAAAATTATCTGTGTGGTTATGATATAGTTATCCGTAAATACACGTTTTTGACTGATTTTGAGCGCACTTTTTCTGCGAAAAAAGTTGCTTACTATAATAGTTGGCTATATATTTGCATCATCAAACAGATACTTAATAAGTAATAAATAACGACCAAAATTTATAATAGGCTATGACACGAGAAGAGTTTACCGAAAGAGTTGGCTTGAATGTATCGGACGGAATTTTTGAGGTATGGAACGGGGTGTATATGTCCTCGGATAAGGACAAGGACGAGTTCTGCAAACCATTCGCCACCAAGAAAGGGCATCTCGATCTTTCCCGGTCAATGGTGATCGAAATCGCCGAATTGAAGAAAAAGATCAGAGTGCAAAAAGAGAGCTATGATCGGCAGGTAGAACTCGCAACGTCCTATCAGGATAAGTATTACGCGGAAAAGGCCAAGCACGATGAGTTTTACAAGAAATATGCGGAAGAGTGCGAAAAGCGATACGCTCTCGAAAGAAAGCTCGAACAGATAATGAACCTAATCAACGCATAATCATGGATAAAGCAAGACAGGCCAAGGCGGAAAGCCTGCATGAATGGAAGTCCCAAATGGCGGACTTCCTCCTCGAAAGAGCGCAGAAATTCGGCGACATTACCCTCCATATCAAAGCGGCCGATTTGATCGGCATGAAAGAGCTGATCCGCCGGAAAATCATCAAGGGCCTGCCCTTGTGGGAGGTTGATAGGGTTTGGTTGAAAAATAATCTCAAATAATCGTAAGTATGGAAAAGATCAAAATTAAGCATGTAGGATTCGATTCATGGGATCGGGAGGTATTCCAAACGCAGAAAGGGACGTATGTCGTGGATATAAGTTTGGACTATTCGCATCAGAATATGAGGCTCTGCACGAAGAACAACAACGAGTTCGACGGGGAACCGGACACGGCCCTCAAAACCGACGCATTCGAGATCGTCGATGATTTCGAGGCCGAGCAATAATCGCAAACCTTAAAAATTCAACGCAACAATGGCAAATTCAATCAATGTAAACGGATGCTCCGTCTGCCAGCCGGGACGAGAGAACTACACGAGTTTCACGGTCAAAATCGGCCGGAAAACGGTCAAAAGATGGCAATACGACTACCGCACGGAGAGCGGCGAACTATTCTCCTGTGTCGGGGAATCCCTCGATAACTGCCGTGCAAAGCGGGATTTATGGCTCTCTCAAAAGCAGTAGGATCATGGCAACGAAAAAGGCTATAAAGACCTACGAGGTTGAGGTTTCTATGACGTGGTCGCAGTCCTATACGGTCAAAGCCAAGACGGCGGCCGAAGCGCGACGCAAAGCATGGGAGAAATTCAAACGGCGTCCTCCGAAATCCTGCTTTACGCTCATGGAGGACAGAATCGACGAATAATAATCAACGCAACAGATATGGAAGAGAAAGATATTAAGACGGTCAAGACCACGCGGGGCGAACTCCGATACTATCGGGATTGGGGTAATTACGACGGGGGTGTTGTAATGCTGAACGCTCAAACTATCGACCGCTACAAGGCGATCAAGAATGAGCATCCCGACGCGGATAAATGTGGGGTTTTCTTCGCTTTTAGCCGAGAACAGTTCGCCGAGGGATACAAGCGTTTGGTAGAACTCGGACACATCAAAGACGGCGATAAAATATGCCAAGATAAGGACACGGGAGCTTTCGGTACAAAGGACGGACTTGCGGCATTCTTCAAGTTCTACGATGATAGCCGGGCGGCTATCCCGAAAGAATGCGATCCGCAGGAGGTTTATTTCTACGAATACAATAACCACGAGTGCATGATCGCATGGGATGGTGATAAAGAAGCCTATGACCTTATCGTTGGGTATTGGGGCGAAGAGGTGGCAAAAACGATTGAACGATTATAAATTAAAATTCAACGCATTATGGAAACGACATTGAACAACAAATTTTTCGACTTCGAGAAAGCAAAGGTGCAGACCCTCTCCCTCGATCAACTGGCGCGAACCCACAAGGAGAACGACATCTACGGCAAGCCGCTACGGGGCATTTACCACTATGATTTGCTGAATCAGATTATCGGCATGTGCAACGCGCAGAATTATGATGTCGAGGTTTACGACCTCTTTGCAGCGCAGAATAAAGACCGCAATACTCCGGGTGTCGTCCTCTTGCCGCAGGTAGAGGCCCAATACGGAGAGCGGGCCGTCGAAGCGCATATCCTCCGTCGGGTATTCGCCAACATTCGCATCACGAATTTCGATGATGCAGATCATACGACCAATCTTGCCGTCGCATTTCATCAGAAAGGAATACAGGTCGGATTCGGCAATATGGTGATGATCTGCCACAACCAATGTATGCTCTGCGCGGATCAATATATCTCGACCTATTCGGAGAAAGGACAGGGACGGGGCAATGGCGTAACGATTCCCGAAATCCTCGACATCGTGAAGTCATGGATCGTCGATGCCCGCCGAATCGTCGTTACCGAGCGGGAGAAGATCGAGCGGATGAAGCAAATCCCTATCGACGCGCAGCAGATGTTTACGTTGATCGGGATGCTGACCGCCCTCCGCGTTAAATGCGATACTCATATCGCAGAAATCAGGGAGAACCGCACCTATCCGCTCAATCAGTCGCAAATCTCGCGGCTTACCGAGGATATGATGTATCGCTACTATCAGAACGGCAAGGTCACGGTATGGGATTTATACAACGGCGCAACGGAGTTGTATAAAGCCGATACGATGGATATTCCGGCCCTTTTGCCGCAGAACAGGGCGATGGTCGGGTTCTTGTCGGAGCAATTCGGAATTTAGCCATGTATCTCGATGCAACGTGCGAGGGTCTCCCGTCTTCAAAATGGGAGGCCCTTATGAAAGGTGCAAGGAGGGTCAGTTATAGGATGCTGGTATCGCGCGTCAAAAGCGAAATTCCGGAGTTGTATCGTGCGTTGGCTTTGAACCTATACAATCCGTGGGCGGATCAATGCAGGCAGACCGCCACGCATTTTATCCTCGTGCATTCGGCGATAGAGTATTTTATCCACAAATAGGGTGCAACGATGTTTGATGCGGGTATTGTCCTGAATATCGGTCTTATATATCGACGGGGTGCAATGGGTACAGCAACGACCCCTGCAACGACGGGTGCAACGATCCCTGCACAGAAGATAAGAATATATAGATATATTAAAAAGATAGAGGGGAAGTTTTTTCGATGCAAAATTATAGGATCAACCATCGGGCAAGACCCTCGTAAATTCATCCTTTGAAAAAGAAAAAAGTTCCGCGAAAAAAGAAAAATGAAAATGCCGCCAATTTTCGAATATCTGCGGTCGGGTCGGTAGATTGATCGATTCTTGCGCGAAAGCGTGGCAGAACGCCGGAAAAGCGGTAAATTTGCACAAGTATTGGATTATGGAAGCAAAGAAGATAGTGCATTTGCAGTTCAAGGAGCCGTACAACGGCGAAACCGACTTCTACTTCGGTTCCCTGAAAGCGATCTACGATACCGTTCCTATCGGGGCGGTCGGCATCACATACAAGTCCCTCACGAATGCGACGAGGGGCAGAAGCGAATACGAGAACAAGAAAGTCCTCATCCGCATCGGGCAAATCCAGCGCAAGACGAGAGGACGGTCATTAAAATCGGAGTGCGATGGATAGCATGGTATATCGGCTGACCTATGTTGCGGATTCATACGATCTCGTTACGCATCTGTATTTCGTCGATAGAGCGAAAGCGGAGGCTATGTATCGTGAAAAGCTGGCAAAGGTTTCATTTTACCGAAATGGCTATATCTACCTGCATACGATGAAAGAAAATGCCGACGGGGTGCTGGATATAGACGAAGTGATAGATTCTAAAAATTTTTGATATGATAGGTGCGATAATTGGTGACATAGTAGGCTCTCGATTCGAGTTCAACAATACGCGGGATGGAAATTTCGCGCTGTTTTCCCCGGAGTGCAGCTTTACCGACGACACGATTTGCACGGTGGCGGTAGCCGATGCGATACTGCGCGGAGAGGACTATCGGACGAGCATCCTGCGCTGGTGCAGGAAATACCCTAATCCGATGGGTGCATACGGGGCGTCTTTCGCCTTGTGGCTCAATTCTCCCGATCCCCAGCCGTATAACAGTTTCGGTAATGGCGCGGCGATGCGGGTCAGCCCTGTCGCCTATGCGTTCGATACGGAGCAGGAGGTGATTCGGCAGGCGATGGAAACGGCGAAGATCACGCATGACCATCCCGACGGAATCATCGGGGCGATGGTGGTTGCACGGGCGATTTACCTGATGCGGAGTTGCGATCCTTTCTGCGATGTTTTGGCCCTCAATCAGGCCCTCGAAATGGTTGGGATGTTCTACGGTGCGGACTGGGAGCATCACCTCATTCCGAGGGGTAAGTTCGACGAAACGTGTCAGGGGTGCGTTCCGCTGGCCTTTCATATCATCAAAGAGAGCGATTCATTCGAGGACGCAATCCGCAAGGCCATTCTCTACGGCGGTGATAGCGATACGTTCGGAGCTATCGTCGGATCGCTCGCAAAGGCCCGTTTCGGTGTCAATCTTACGACCATAGAGGCCGCGATGAGCTACCTGCCGGAAGATATGCGGAATGTTATTAAGAAATTTTATGCAACGTACTGATGAAAGAATCCGATTTACTGCAATACTGCCGCTATTATAAGGGCGAGCGGGAGAACCCATACGAGGGGAAAGATCAAAACAAAATGATGCTTTGGCTTTACGAGCGGACATGGGTTCACGACACTATGGCGGTCATTGCAAGAGGCGATGTGAATGCCTCTGAAAGTCGAAATCTCGACGAATATACTGCGGTCGGATTGGCAGAGTTCGAGAATGCGGACGGAGTGCCGATTACCTTGAAATCCCTGCTGTTTAATCGCTATGCACAGGGCAATATGTCGTCGATGATGGATTGTGTCGAGCCGTTCAAGAAATTCTACAAGCGATACTACAAGTAAGGGAGCGCAATCGCGCTCCCTTTGTTTATTTGAGCTGTCCGATCATTTGCAGATAGATCGTTCTGCCTTGCCTTTTGAGAACTCGGAATTGGCTGCCTCGCTGTCCGATCCACTCCTTTTCCGATCTTACCGATTCGACCGATTCTCCGTCCCATATTTCGCCGTCATACTCGAATTTGTTATAGTCGGTATAATGAGAAAACGGTTCGGCATAAACGCCTTTTGCTCCTTTGGGAACCACGATCACCAAATTGTATGAATCGCTGAATCCTCCTGACCTATGGATTGCCGTCGAGAGGAACCCTTTATCAACGAATATATCCCCAACTTTCAGATCTCCGAGGCCATAGCCGAGTTCGTTGATCTCGAAGCTGCCGACGCCGCGTCTGACGACGGTATTTTGAGGCATGGAGAACTTTTCAAGTGCCCTCGTTAGGATAGGCAGGTCGTGTTCAAACTCATCGTTGCCTCGTGCCCCGTAATAGGTCTGTCCTCGCAGCGGCTCATTCAGATAGCTGTAAGTCTGCGTGTACTTTGTCAGGATGATCCGCTCCTCTTTCGTCAGGCTCTTCCATATGCTTCCGGTCATGGAGCGCAATCGGGCATCTGCATCATCGAATGTCTCGGATTCATATTGGTCGAGAAGTCGATTTATCTCCGCCTTGCTGATATTTGGCAAGGTGAGAGACTTGATGACCTTTTTCGCGTCGCGCCGTGCCTGCTCCATCTCGCGTTTTTGCTTCTCGGCGACTGCGAGTGAAACCTTTTGCTTGATAACAGCAATATCCTCGTCGTTGGCGATGGCATGCTTTGCATCGGCAAGGAGCTTTGCGACATTGAGGCTCTTCGGATGCGCTTCGGCCCATTGCTCGACAAGCGCGACATCTGCCATCGCTTGTTTGAGCGAAATCTTATAATTGACGGCGTTAAGCTCCTTGATGTATGCCTCCTGCGATACTTTCCATGTCGGGTACTTTTCCTGAACGCCTTTCATGTTGCCGCCGAGGAAGTCGAAAGCCTCGAAATGCAGCTTTTTCGCCTGCTGTTCGAGGGATAGGCCCGACCAGCTCTCGATCTTCGATTTGACGGCATTATACACCCCATGCAGTTGATCCATCGTGAACTGCTTATGCCATGAGTGAGCATTGGGGATGATGTCGGCGAGAGCCTGCTCCGCTTTCTTGGCGGCGAGGATGGCTTGCGCCACTTTCTTGGTCTCGGTCTGCATGGCCGACAGATCGCCCGCGTCGATATACTTTTGCAGGGCGGAGTAATCGACCTCGCCATAATCCCCGGCGACTTTGGCGATGTTATTCGCCGCCGTCTTGATTTGCTGGTGCTTCTTCTGACGTTCGGCCCACGCATTACGGATCGCCGCCTCCTGTTCTGGCGTTCGGGCCTCATGGCGTAATGCCGCCTTTTCCGCGATTGTAAGCTCTTTCGGCTTCGGGTCGAGTATCTGGTCGATAGCCGCCGAGTTATTGCGAATGAAGTAGGGTTCCGTGCCTCTATCGCGGGATGCAAGGATATTCTCCTTGTTATCCCGTACCCAATCCTTGAAATTAGCCGGATATTCGGAGATCTGCTTGCCTCGCGGGGTGTATTTCTCGCCTTTGAGAAATGCCTCCGTAACTTTCGCCATCTCGTCCTCGTCGATCAGGATAGGCGTTGCAAAGCAGAAGCATTGCACATGCCAGCCGTCGAATACGAAATCCTTTGGGTAGTCGCCTGCCAGCTTGTCGCAGATGTCTTTCTTCGGGTGATTCTTCGATAGCTGGATGCGCTGACCGAGGACGAAATCCATCTGCTGCCACCGCTCATTGTCGGCGCGGCGGTAGGCGATGTTTGTCTCTGACCTCGCAACGCGCATGGCATTCTTGGCCGAGGATTTGTAAACGCCCGATCCGGTTTTGTAGTCGCTACGGTCGTAGTCGATCCATCGGTATTTGCCCGTTTTCTCGTCCTTGATGCGCTTTTTCCACTTCCGCCCGTAGATAGGCTTGCCCTGCTCGTCTTCGCCTTTCTTGAAGCGGAAACGGCGGAACATCAGGTCGGGGTCGTTCAGGTATTGCCGGACTTTGCGGGATATGGATTGCGCCGAATCTCCCTCGCCGATGGCGACGGTCATGGCGATCTCCATTTCATCGCGGAGCTGCTGAACCGACTGCCATATCCGTTTTGAGAGATTGAGGCCGTTCTCCGTTCTGTTGGTGAAAGCATTCATCGCCGCCATATTGCGGTTGTTCCATGCGCTGAACTCCGGACTGGATAATACCTCTTTCCCAAAACATGAGGAAATGAGTTTATCGCATGCGTCGTTGGCCTTTTCCCATTCGAGCGTGATCCCCTTTTTGATAGCTGTCGTAGTCGTCGAATGCAGTTGCCGGAGCAATGCCTCGACTTTCTTTTGGATTCGCATATTATCCCCGTCGAAAGAGTACATGACCCCCTCGTCCAGCGTCGGTACGGATTTATTGAGAGCGAGGATTTCATTCACCGTTGCGGCGAATAGCTGCCTCACTTTCTCGGCGTAAGCCTCCGTGCGCTGGATGCGCTTGATGGTTTCCGCTTTCGGGTCGGGAGAATATGCCTTTTTTGCCATTTGCTACCTACTTCTTCTGCTTCTGTTGCTGCTTTTTCTTCGGATCATCTTCATCTCCGTTTTCATTATCGTCGGGGGCGTCGTCGCCATCCGATGCGGATTGCGGGCCTGCACCCTCGATGTCGCCGAATATCTGTTGCTGCTTCTGCGCCCGTTCCTCCTCTTCGGCTTTCAGACGCTCCATTTCGAGCTTCTTATCCTTGACGAGAGGGTTCAGTTCTACGCCGGTTTCGGTTGCCATGATACCGCCGTCGAGGCTCTTGATGATATTTTCGAGGGCTTCCGCGATGTCGTCCCCGAACGGTTCTTGGAACTCATGCCCGATTTTCAGATTGTCGCATTCAGATTTCAGACTTACGTCGAGGACGTTGCTGATGATCGACGTAATGAGCGAAGAGGTGCGCGATAATAGCTCGTCGTGGGTTTCCTTGTGCTTGGCCGCCTTGATGTCGGCAAGCAACATCACCGTCCGCAGGGCCTTTCCCGACAGATTGCTCAACGATTTCAGCGTATCGAGTGAGATATTCGGGGTGAACGACTTGGAAAGGATATGATTCTGCAACCATTCGATTTCCTGCTTCTTGCTTTCCGGCGCACTATCCCATGTCAGGTACTTCGCCGCCTTGTCCACGCCCTCGGAATCGTTCGTTACGAGCAGTTTCGCCGCCTCTTTCTTCTCCGGCAGGTTCTTGATGAGGTCGGCGGCCATGATAGCGATAGGATCGGCGAAATAGTCGTTTGTATCGGCAGAGCGCGATCCGATCAATTCCTCACGATGGATAAGCGGCTCGACGCCTTTCCACTCTTTGTCCTGCTGGAAGAGGATGATCGGAATCTTGCCTATGAAATTCGTCTCCTCGACGACCTCCCATCCGATGCTCTTCCGCGTGCAGCGGTAGATGATGTTCGGGGTGTAGATGTCGAAGTGATAGACGAGGCTGTTTTCCTGTTCCCGTACATAGTAGCCCCATGCTACGGAAATCAGATTCTCGTATTGATCCCAGCGCGTGTAAATCTCATCTCCCTTGCTCTTGGCGAGCACTCGAATCTGAACGTCCGGCGCGTCGTTCGCATCGCGGAAAACGCGGAAAAGCATCGCACTTTCGGTCTCTGATCCGGCGATACGCTTGCATTGGCGGAGTTTGCTGTTGAAGTGAGTGTGCTCGATGACATCCTGAAATTTTTGGAACGCCCGATCTGTCCCTGTGGATTGCTGCGTCCATTTCACCGGACGACCATAGAGGAATACGAGGGCGATTTCATTGATGTAAACCTGATAGGGGATCGGCAGCTTCCATACCGGCTCGAACCGGATGAAATTCCCCTTTTTGTCGGTGATGATCTTGTCCTCCCGCTTCATGATTTCATGGGAGGTTACTTCATACTCTTTGAGCGCGGCAATCGCCATATCCATACGGTTGCCCATGCGCTCCTTGACCGCCGAAATGTCTTTGGCGGCCAATAGTTTCTCAAACTCCTGATTTCGTCCTACAAGAGCATTGAGATAGTTGCGAAACAAATCAAATAGCATCATATCCTTAAATTATTGGTTTACATACCTAAACTCGACTTACTCAATACGTCGTAGTCTATATCGTCGTCCTCATCGTACAGGTCGTTTATCGCATATCCGAGAATATCGACGAACTCGTCGTGCGGCTGGCTCGGAAATCCGCATACTTCATCGAGAAAATCGTCGTTCCATGATCCCTCGACGATGAACACCCGCCCGCACTCCACGCGCGGCGAAACGGCCCGCAATCGCACCTCCTTATCATCGGTCGGCGTGGGCGTCCGCTTGACATTGAGGGTCGAGATTTCTTGAAGCATCTGCACCACGCTCTCGCCGTTGGCTTTCGGCTCGACATGAAGTTTGCTCTCGGAGTTGCCGTCATGCGCTGCGATGTATTGAGGCAGGAACCGCAACAGGTCGGGCATCTCTTTATACACTTTCTGCGCGTCGATCAGATAGATGTAATTCCTGATCCGGCAGGCCGCCAGTACGCCGCTGGGGTCGTTGTCTTGGCCCTTTTTCTTCTTGTTATAGGCCGTATCGAGGTAGAAGTGTATCGGCTCGTTGAAGCGCAGCGACCGGAACTCGGCAAGCGGAATCGTGCGGAACCAATCCCTTTTCACGATATTGCCGCCCTCGATGGTCGGGTGCTGCTGATACAGGGCATTGAACTCACGCGGGGCGCGGGCTTTCTGCTTCTGCAACTTGTCGATGGAGTGGCGCGACGGCCATAGTGCGTCGCCGATATGCCGTTCGCTCAATCCTCCGTCGTACTCCTGTTCGCAGATCGCGGGGATGGCGAGTACCGTCCACTCCTGCGGCTCGGCTTTGAGGATGCGTCCGGCGAGGTCGTCCTCATGCCATCGCGTCATGATGAAGAGCTGCCGCGAATTGTTGTGCAGACGGGTCGAAAGGACGGTGTTATACCAATCCCACACCCTCTGTCGGTAAGTGATGGAATTTGCCTCGTTCGCATCTTTCACCGGGTCGTCGATGATCGCAATATCGACGGGTGTACCTGTCAAAGAACCTCCTACGCCGACCGCCTTGTAAAATCCTCGATGTCCTACCATCTCGAAGAGATCGACATTCCTCAAATAACCCCGCGAATCCGTGCGGATATTCGAGCCGTTGAGATAGGTTTCGGGGAATATCGCCTGATACTCCTTGCTGTCTATCGTTCGCTGAATCGAGCGCGAAAACTGCTGCGCGAGGTCGGAGGAGTAGGAGCATCCGACGATTTTCAGGTCGGGGTTTTGTCCGAGTGCCCATGCGGGGAAATTGCGGGAGATGATTTCCGACTTTCCGTGCTGCGGGGGCATGAAAACCATCAGGTTTTTGATCTTGCCCTCCAACAGCATTTGGCAATGATCCGCGATGAGCTTATGGAACCACTCTAACTCGTATTTCGGATTACTATAACCGAGGAAACGCGAAAAGGAGGTCGGAGCTTCGAGTTTCAATTTCTCGCGCTTCAACCTCATCAACTGTTCGCGTACCTCGATTGTAGATGATCTCATTATTTATCCGCCTTATCCTCAAACTTTTCAAGTCGTGCGATTTCTGCATTGATCTCATCGAGTGTCATCGGTTTTTCGTCGTCCTTTTTGAGCGTTACATCGTTGCGCTGCCTGTTCTGATAGTGTTCGGGGTCAAGGTTCGTCAGGAGGAAAATAGCGGCCCCGATATTCGGCTGCACATGGATTTTCTTCCTCTTCATCTTGAACGGGGTCGGCTGTCCGTCCGCTCCGACGCGGAACTCCTGCTCGGTTTCCTCATGCTCATACCCTTTGGCGGCTTTGGATAGCGAGATGGCGAGATCATGGGTGAGGTTCTGCTTGAAAACCTCCTTTGCCCGCTCGATGGCCTCTTTGAACTGCGGCTTGCCTTTCATCCACAGGCGGTAGGTCTTTTCGTCGATCCCCATCTCGCGGACAAACTCTTTCAGTTTCGCCCCGCCGTAGTCGATCAGGCCATGAGCGGCTACCCATGCCTCGCACTCCTCGATTTTGGCCGCATTGTATTTAGCCATTGCTGTTCAGGTCTATGAGTTTGTAAAATTCCTTGCGTAGGTCGGAGTTTAGGTTGAAGACGCCCGTAAAATGCGCTACGGACATCTTGCCGTCATTCCGCACTCCTCGCATCGTCTTGCACAGGTGTTGCCCTTTCATCACGATAGCGAAGCCGAGAGCCTCGTTGTTCAGGGCCTCGGAAAGCATCTGCACGATGTCCCGCGCCAGCCGCTCCTGCAACTGCAAGCGGGCGGCGCAATAGCCGACCACGCGGGCGACTTTGCTGATGCCGAGGATGCGTCCTTTCGGGCTGGGAATGTAGGCGAAGTAATACCGGCCGAAGAACGGCAGGATATGATGCTCGCACATCGAATAGTAGTCGCCGCAGTCGAATACAATATCCGACATGCCCTCCTCATTGGCGAATGTGGTGATCTTCGGCTTCTGCTTCGGATCGTAGCCTCGGAATATCTCTTTCCACATCCGCATAATGCGGTCGGGAGTACCGATCAGGCCCTCGCGGTCGGGGTCTTCCCCGATGGCGCGGATGAGCGTTTTCAGCGCACCGATAATATCTTCTGCGTTTGGAGTGATAGCTTCCATTTCGGGTGTGATTTGATGTAGTTGATAGTTGCCGCGAGGTTTTCCGCGTTCCGTGCCTCGTCCTTGAAATCGCAGGGCTGCAAGTAGTACTCTTTGGCCTCGATGCCGTCGTATGCCGTCATATCCTGACCTTGATATACGACTTTCAGCTCGTCGATGCGTTGGAGCCGAAGCTCGGCATGAGGGCAAAAGTCGAATTTCGGCGAGCAGGTGATCCAATCGACGGGGAGATAGCATTTGATCGGGATCGTGCCGTTGGTTTCCACCTGTACGAACTTGCCCGCTCCGTTGCGTAGTCGATGGATCAGCGATTGCGTGATCTGCAACATCGGTTCTCCTCCTGTAATCACGACGTGCGAGGTCGGAAAATCGGCGATTTGCCGCATGATCTCCTCTTCGGTGAGGTCTTGGTAGGGCTGATGCTCCGTATCGCAGAAATCGCATCGGAGATTGCATCCAGCAAGGCGAATAAAGATCGCCGGAGTGCCGGTATAGCGGCCCTCGCCTTGAATCGAGTAGAAAATTTCGTTTACTCTCATAGTGCGCCCTCCTCGTCTTTGCTGGTGTCCGAGACATAGATTGCGACGTTGCCCTCGCTTTCCTGCACCGTCGCCTTGTAGCATTCGGGAATCTGCTCGACGATCCATCGGGCAATGTTCTCGGCCGTCGGATTGAACGGCAGCAGCTTGTTGAAGTTACCGTGATCGAGGTAGCCGTGAATCTTGTCCTTGATCCGCTTGAAATCGCAGACCATTCCGTCGGCATTCAGTTTTTTTGCCTTGCAGAACACCGTTACGACCCAATTATGGCCGTGTAACTGCTGGCATTGGCTTTTGTAGGAGAGGGTCAGCCGATGGCTTCCCGCGATCTCCATTCTTTTTGAAACGTAATACATTGCTATACTTCTTGATATTTGCGAGTTAAGAGGTAGAAAAACGGCGTGTCGCATAGAGCCAACCCCGCTTTGAGCAGGTATTGCCCGATGACCATGCCGAGGACGAGCATCATGCCGCCCTCCTGCATGAACCATCCGAGACCGATGCCGAATGCGATTGAGATGTAAATCGCCGTGTCGATGATCTGCGAGGTCAGGGTCGATGCGTTGTTCCATATCCACCGCCGTTTGGGATTGCCGCAGAACCGTCCTCGTATCTTGTGGAATATCCATACGTCCCAACTTTGGGAGCATAGATAGGCGACCAGCGATCCGAATACGAATATCGGCGTCTGACCGAGCAGCATCCGATAGGCCCGTTGCATCTCCTCGTCGTAGGCTGGCAGATACATCGTCAGGATAATCAGGGCGAGGGCGACAAGTTGGGCTATAAAGCCCCTGATAACGGCCTTGTTCGCCTCTTTTTTGCCCCAAATCTCCCCGATGACATCCGTACAGAGGAAAGTCATGGCATAGGTCAGAGCCGCGCCCGGAATAAGGACGGGAACCCCGCCGATATGGATGCCGGTATCGAGTACCTTGCTCGTAACGACGTTCGCCACGATCAGGCACACGACAAACACGACATTCAGCGTGATGAGATTGGCGTCATTCCGTTTCATACTCCGTCGTATCTTCGATTCCGGCATCTCGGAGGGCTTCCTTGCGCTCGACGCATGTCCCGCACTTGCCGCAATGCTTTTCGCCGCCCTTGTAACAGGAGTAGGTCGTGGAGTAGTCGAGACCGAGCCGTTTGCCGATGCGGGCGATGTCGGATTTGCTGATACCGGTATAGGGGGCGGATATGCCGACATGCTCATAGGTTCCGAATCGCATTGCCGCCGCCATCGTCCGAATGAACTCCGAGCGACAGTCGGGATAGATGGCATGGTCGCCACCGTGATTGGCGATGAGTACCTTGCTCAACTTCCGGCTTTCGGCGAGACCACAGGCAACGGAGAGCATGATGCCATTGCGGAACGGCACGACGGTCGATTTCATGTTTTCGGCCTCATAGTGTCCCTCCGGCACGGCGTCCGCGCCCTCCAAAAGCGAGGATTTGAAATACTGACCGATGAATGCAAGCGGGATGATGATGTGTTCGATGCCGAGCTGCTGGCAATGCCGCGCGGCGCACTCGGCCTCGCGCTTATTGTGGTTGCTCCCATAGTCGAACGTTACGGCCAATGCGATTTCCTCGACCTTTTCATGCAGGAGGGTGATGCTATCCATGCCTCCCGATACGATGATGACAGAATCTTTCATATCCTTGTTGCTTTTTAAGTAAGAATCGGAATTACAGGAATTTTTCGGCGTATCGGCTGAGCTTGACCCACTCGTTGAAGTTGTTTACCGCGCCCTCTCTCGATTTGAGCCTGCATCCCTCTTTGCTCATCTGCTCCATCAATCCGGTGCGCGGGTTGAACTTGCAGATGTAGCCGCCGCGATTGCCGTAGAGCCATGCGGTGCTATCGACCGAATCGAACCGATACTTTTGCAGGTTGGCGACGGTGGTATATCCCAGCCCGTGAATTTTCGCCTTGTGCTTGTGGGCGGTGTTGATGAACCACGGAAACGCCGTTTCATAGACTTTACGGGGGATTTCTTTGGTTACAATGCCTCCGATGGCGACATAGGGGTATTCCTCGCACATCTTGACGAAATACTCCTTGCCTCGGTTCTTGTGCCATACGGGGATCGGCTTCTTGCCCGTCATCCTTTCGAGTTTGTGCCGCAACCGCTCGACTTCCGCCAACCCGACGACGCTGTCAATATCCAGCTCGAAAAAGAGCTTTACGTCGAAGCGGTTGATGAAGTCGGCATACTCCGATACATAGGCATCCCAATCGCAGCCGCCTTTGTGGGAACCGGCCATGAACGTATATGCCCCGCTATCGAGCAGGAATGACCCGAAATGCTTGACGAGAGGCATGAAATCCTCGTTTTTCCGCAGGTAGTAGTAGCTTTCGAGGACATTGATACCTGATAGGGTGCTATCCCCGTCCCCGACGAAGAAGTCCGCTCCGTAGATGGATTCCCGCATTATTTTGTCCTTGTCGCCCGCGAGAAAGCTGTTCATCGCTTCGATGACTTCTTTGCGGCTGTTGGGCGATGCACAGTAAACTTTCATAACCTTTTGCCAAAATTCGCGGAGGTTGCCTGAAATTCCTCCGGCAAGAAATATCCTCATAGCATCCTTGTTAATCTCTTTAAGAGGTATTCTATTCAAATACTCTGAAATACAGGTCGTTAAATACCCCCCCCCGAATTTTCCGAGACGTTCGCCGATCCAGCTCTCATACAAGCGGATCAGGATTATGCCCGGATAGGGATTGTTGCCTGCGAGATGGATTTTCATCACTTGATCTTGATGCCCTCGAACTCGCCCATGAGCGTTGCCTCGATACGGGATTTGATCTCCTCCTTTTGGTCGGCATACTCATCGGGAATCGAGACGGTGATCTTCTCGCCCTTGTCTTTCTCGGCCTCCTTGTCAAGCTTGTCGAAAAAGCTATCTACGTCGATCTCGCTTTCATTCATCGGCAGATCGAGGCCCCATGCGGCCAAAGCATCGGCGTCCCATTCGTTCGCCAGCATCGACCACTCCCACCGACCGAAGCCGGAGTTATCGAGAATCGTGTAGGCTTTCAGCTTTTCAATGGAGGTTTCTTTCGGGATGATGACGCACGGGGCATCCTTGTAGCCGAGGTCGAGCATGGCTCGATAGCGCATATTGCCGCCGATGATGATATACTTGCCGTTGTCGAGCGGATATACCAGCAGCATACGGTATTTCATCAGTTCGGGGTATGCCTGAATATCCTTTTTCAGGAGGTCGAGCTTCGTCTCCAATATCTCGCGGGGATTCGCGGGGAGGCCGTCGAGCTGACCCTCGTTCAGCTCCAACCGATCCAATTCCAGCGAGACGAAATCGGCGTCGATGGCTTTCAGAGGCTTGTTCTCTTTACTCATAACTGTTCATTTTTAAGATAGATACCACAAAGGTATAAAAATAGTACCTAATAGGTAGTTATTAAGGCAAAAAAATGAAGTTTACTTCAAATAAGCGTCGATTTCGGCCATGAACTCGTCAAAAGAGCGGCATATGACATACTTGTATCCGGCCCATTCCGCCCGCTCCTGCCATGCCTTTTGCGATGGTTGCTGTCGGCCCGTCGGGGTCTTCATCTCAATACATAAGCCGTGAAACCGCTTTGCCGGGAACAGGAGCAGGAGGTCGGCGACGCCTTTCATCGTTCCCTCCGCTTTCATGATCGCCGCCTCGGATCGAAGCCGTGCCCCGCCGTTCGGGACGGCGAAGAGGAGCAAGGCAAGCTGCGGGTATTTCATTCGGAACCAACGGACGCAGGTCTGCTGGATGATGCTTTCCTGATGCCTCATATCAATACCGAAAATCCGTGAAATGGATGATGACGCCGTGAAAAACTTTATCCCCTTTCGGGTGTCGGCCGAAGAACCACTCTTTGAAGTCGGTTGTATTCAGTCCGTCGTTTTTGGCGATTTCATAGCAGTCCGCGTCGATCCATTCTCGACCGTCGATGCGGGCCGTGATCGTATCGTTTTCGCTATGATAATGCAGCTCTATCCGCTGAATGCCGATAGGCTGGTCGAGGCTGGCAATCTCTACCTGCGGCGAGTTGTACGGACGTTCCGACCATTGGCGGATCGAGAGGCAATAGCCGCCCCGTTGCATCTTCTCCGCGATGGCGTTCCATTGGTCGAAATTGCCTCGGATGGTATGCAACTTACAGCCTGATGCGAGCTTTTCCTTGAAGCCGGTCGGCTGACCTTTCTGGCTATGCGTCGTCGGGAACACCCGCGACAAGGTGATGACGATTTTCTTCTTTTTCATTTCTGCGTTCTGATATTCTTCGTCCGTCATCGGCAGGAAACACGGACAGGTTTTTGTTTCGAGGTCATAACATGCCCCCGTGAAAGGGGCGGGCGGCAATTTGCGCTGTTCCCATTCGCGGAAGAGATAGTACCTCCGGCATTGGTCGCTCAACAGACATAGGTAGCCGCTGCAATGAGCTATATCGTGATTGTAATTCATAGGCTTTGCTTTCCGCTAATTGTTTTGAATGTATTCGGCCAGTTCTCGACCAAGAGCGTGAAATCTGCAAAGACCGGATAATACCAGCCCTGCACTCATGCCGCTATGCCCTTGATTGATGAACATTTGCAACCCCTCTTTCATCCGATCTTCCTTGCTTTTACTCTCATCATTGAGAACGGCAATCAGGTCGAGCCAGCAATCGAGTTCCATCCCATGATACAGGTCTTGCAATCGGATAGGGACAATCTTATTCCAAAACTCCAAATGTTCCTGCGGGATGATGCCTCTTGCGCGTTCCCGATATTCCTCTGTCAATTTGGGAATACGGGCCTTAAATTCGGCCTCTTTCCTTTCGTAGTCTTCCCGTTCTTGGCGGAGATATTCATCAAATTCCTGCTTTGTTTTTCTCGTAATCTTGATATAAATATCATCGAGGCTATCAGTCGAGTATAGGGTGCGACCGTTGAACTCTCCGTAACACGGAGCGTTCTTTTGCAAGTCCTGATATGCCGCATCAAGCCCTTGTCCTGCACCAAATTCTATTCGTTTCATTTTAGGTATTTGTGATTTTTAATTCATTATGCTGTTTCGCGCAGAAATGCGGGTATTTTGCATTATCTGCCGTCGGCCTTAATGGTAATTGCGTCGCATTGGATTCGAGCGTATTCGCTGCCAAAATGGTCTCTTCGGATAACCTTTGCAGGGGCGGCGGGTTTCGATATAACCCCATCCGCATTGTGGGCGTTGATATACCCATGAGATCAGGGAATTTATGACCCGCTCCAAATCCATGAATACCTCTGCCAGCCCTACCATGATGCGCCCTCCTCAAATATGTTCCGTTGTTCGGGTTGCTTGGTCGCCGGAGTGCCGAGCGCGTCATGCACCCGCGCAATCTCGGCATCGACTTCCCGCTCGACCGCCTTACTCTGATTGAGCGCGGTTTTCGACCGAGTGCGGAAATACTCCTTTTGCAGCTTCCGCATGAGAGCTACTTTGTCGAAGAATTGCCGCGCGTTCATTTCTCGGCGATTTTATAGGCATCGACAATCGGGGTCTTGACGATGGAGGCGACCTCATAATCCGATACTGTACCTCTCATACCCTCGGCGAGGTTCTTGGCGGCTTGATTCAGGTCGGATGCCTGTACGAGGATATAGATCGCTTTCTTGCGCTCTGCGCCCGTATTTTCGTCGAGCGTGATGAGGTTGATCTTGGCCTTGTAGAAGTGATCGCCGTTCTCATCCCAAAAGATTTCCGAGATGTTGCTGCGCTTCACGGCCGATACCGAGAATGCTCCCGACGTATAGGGCATCATCTCGTTGGTGATGCGGGCCTCTGCCTCCGTGAATGAGAGGGCATCGACCAAATACGGCTCCGAGATGGCTTTCAGAGAACCGTTTTCTCTCGTCTTTTCATAACGAACTTTTGTTGTAAACCACATGATGATAGATGTTTTGGGTTAAAATTTAGGGGTATCTTTGGTGATGCGGCGCAAAGTGCGGATCGCATTGTCTATCGTTTGACCGATGACAAAGGGATGCGGCGGCCTCCCGTTCCCGCCGCGCCTCCATTTTTGGTAATGATGTAGTGCTCGTAGGGTTTCCACGTCCGACATATGATCCTCTTTGAATTTGCAGAGGTCGTCGCATCGGTATTGATTCAGAGTGATGATGCAATGTCCGTAGCCGTTTGCATCTTCATTCTTGAAAAAGGCGCATTCGCCGCATTTGCAGGGTCTCGTCATGTTTTATTCGTTTTGTGAGTTATTCATTATCTTCATCTTCGATCTCTCCCGTAGGCTCTCGGATGAATCCGATTTGCCGGATTTCGGGGCCGCTGACATCTTCAAAGATTGCGACGGCAATATCTCCGTCAGTTTTGCATCCAACCAGCCGACAGCCGGACGGGATGCAGACCTGAATCTCATAGGTACGTTTCATTCGATTTCTCGTTTTTTAAGAAACACATCCATATCGTTTTGCCGCCTTTGCCGGACGTATGTCCGAATAGGGGCTTTTGTCCGATGATCTCGATGATCCGCGCGGTGGGTATCTGCTGCTCATTCCATTTGAAGATGAGCGTTCCGGTCGGTTTGAGAACACGCATACATTCCTCGAATCCTTGCCGAATATCATCCTCCCATGAGGGGAGGAGGCGACCGTATTTTTTCGCCAGCCATGACGATTCGCCGAGGTTATTCAGATGCGGAGGATCGAACAGGACGAGATAGAACGAATTATCGGGAAACGGCATCTTGCGGAAGTCTCCGACGACATCAGGCCTGATCTCCAATCTGCGCCCATCGCAAAGGGTATGTTCCTCGCTGCGGCAGTCCATGAAGACCGTATCGGGGTTGTCTTTGTCGAACCAGCACATCCGACTGCCGCAGCAAGCATCCAAAATCTTTTTCATACGAATAGCGATTTTGAAATTCTTGGTAATACCTTTACTCTTGCCTCGGCACAGAAATCCTTTTTGATCTCGAATCCGTATGCTTTTCGGCCCATATTAGCAGCCGCGAGCAGGGTTGTTCCGCTTCCTGCGCACGGGTCGATGACTACATCCCCTTTGTCGGTGAATATCTCGATCAGGCGTTCCAGCAGGGGAACGGGTTTCTGCGTCGGGTGGATCTTCGGCGTATCTGTATCGCGTACCCAATCGAAGCAGTTGAATATCATCCTCCCGTCATTGTTGAATTTCGGCAGGCGGTCGCGGTAGAGAATCAATCCGTATTCGCAGTTGCCGACGACTTTCATGTTGGCTTTGAGTACCTGCGCGGAGAAATCCTTGCGGAATACGAGCGGGATGTAGCGTTTCAGTCCATATCGTTGTCCGAGTTCGATATAATAGTGCATCTGCTCGAAAGGACAGAAAAGGATCATACAGGCCGCACCTCCTTTCGATCTTCCCCCCCCCTCGGATTTCTCCTCTTTTATAGGCTTATCCTTGCGAAGCATCTGACTACAAAAGTGCATGAACTCCGCAGGCCGGAAATCCTTGTCGGTGTCGAAAAACTGCTTGCCTGCGAGTGCGCTCTCGCCGTTCTTATTGTCGCCATCAACATACCATGCCGGATTGCTGGCATAGGCATTCGCACCGAGGTTATACGGCACATCGGCGATGATAAGCTGCGCTTTGGGGATGCCGTATGCCTTGAAATTTTGAAAATGATCGTTGAATAATTCTATGTCTTTCATAGTGTATTTCCGTTAATTGGTAGCCATTGGTAGAGGCTCGGTTTGCGCTCTAAATCGCCGCGCCATTCGGCGGCATTATCGTAGTCGATGAGTTCGATGCACCCGTCCCGCTTGTCCCTGACAAGGCGCGGCAGATTGCGAAATATCTCATCTATGGCGTCATCGGTGGCAAATCCCCATTTCGGGTCGGCCTGAATGTCGCGCCATTGCGTCAGAGAAGAAAGCCGATATTTCAGGTCGGCAACTTCTTCGGCTTGCTTATCCAATGCCTGCTCGTATGCGGCAGCGGTCTGCGGGGCAATATCTTTCGCCTTGCCGACATTGCGCCAATAGCGACGAATCCAATTCCACATTGCATAGTAGAACTTATCCCGCATATCCCGCCGGAGCAAATCGGCCTGCGTGTCGTACTTGGCCTTGTGGAGGCATGGAGCGGACTTGATGCAGCGGAATGTGCCCGAATCGGTGATATACATCAGCCCTGCGAACTTCGGGCATTCAGCCTCGGAGATGATTCCCTCCGGACAGACATACCAAAAGTAGTTAGGCTTCTGCATCGGTTCCTTGCCGCACTCTATACCGTATTTGTCGTAGCTGTGGTATTTTGCGACCGTCATATCCTCTCCTCCCAGTAATCGCATTTTCTCCTGCTTGTGGGCTGCCTCATTCAGGAAATCCGAGTGGCTGATCTTGATCTCGCACTCGTACACGTATCCGGCTTTGGAGATTGCCAAATAATCGGATTCCCACGCATAGAAGATGAAGCCGACCATCTCGAAAGCGGGTTTTGTCAGAATTGGATGATTCCAATACAACGCCTGCTGGATGCTCTCCTCGGTGTGTTTCGGTTTGGTCGGGGTTCCTCCCCGTGTCCCTCGCATTCCCATATCGCTACATCATTTCGCGCCAGCCGGTGACTTTGGCGTGGGTTGAGTGTTCGATGAAGAATCCGCCCAATTCAGGCGCATAGAAATCGGTCTGAATCTCCCCGCTGGAACATTTTACGAGGACATTCTTATTCGCTTCGGGCATGAAGTCTTTCGGGTCGATCCAGCAGGTGTAGAATCCCTCCATTTCTTGCTCGGCGAGTTCGGCCGCATGGGTCATTGCCGCCCGGAGCTGCCATTTGGCGTGGTCGCTCATCTCTACTGTGAGATGAGCCATGCACCCGTCTATAAATTCTTTTGCTTTCTGACTTTTCATTCCTCGGTCATGTTTTGGACAAAAAGTAGTTTTGTCGCACATTTGTCGGGGTCTAATGCGCAGGCCCCCGTTTCATAGCATGCACATTCGCTGCAATACGCTTTAATCGCTTTCTCACGCATTCGCATCTCGGCATCCTGCTCGGCAAGTTCGATAGCGGTAGACACATCCCATCTTGACACGACCAACTCGCGCCCTCCGAATCTTTCAGCATACTCTTGTGCCGTACACGTGGCATGTGTAATGTATTCCTTTGCTTTTTCGCTTTTCATGGCTCAATCGTTTTCATCGTTATCGTCATCGGGATAGCTCACATCCTCATAGTTCACGCAGAAGTCGAAGCCCGGATCATCGTCGAATACGCCTTTGGTTTGGCATTCTTCGTATTTTCGGCAGTTGTAGCAATGACATTCGTTTATTTGTCTGTTGATTTTCATGGTTCTATTCTTTGCGTAATCGGATGATATATTCGGCATTCGCGCATCCTTTGTCGATCATCTGAATACCGAGGAGTTTGTCGGCGGCGTAGGATCGTACCCATTCTTCGTCGCATGGAGCGAGCTGCTTGCCATCCTGTGTGTTTCCATGAAGAGCGAAATGATCGTCTTCCTCGACAATGCGGCATGGGTAGGATTTCGCTATACGATTCATGAATCGGTTGATTTTCTGCACATAGTAGGGAAATGGTGCTTTAATAGTTCGATTACCGTCGTCATCTTCCCGATAGCAGTTCGGGCAATAATGATGACTGCTTACCGAGTGCCAATCCTCCTCGGATGCTTCTTCTTCCGCTGTGCTGCGGTCATACCAAGCACTATTGTCATTGCTATTGATGAGGGTCTCCCCGCAACGGTCGCATGTAACGCCGTATAAGATTTGAGGTTCAATCATGGTTATTAGCTTTCTTTGTTGGGTAGTTCTGTTAAAATTCCGATTTCTTTTACCGCTTCGAGGATGTGTAGAATATCCCGCATTGCCGAAAGCATACGAGGATCAATCCCCTCTACGGAGCAGTTTTTAATCACGTTTCTCTGAAAATGAATCAGGAAGTCCATGTCGTGATTAAGGATTGCGGTTATAATTCTCTTTGCCATAGTATTATGCTGCTATTTGTATCGGACGCCAATCGCCCTCAATTAATCGGGCACAAAGGGCCTCGCAGAGAACCCGCGCCATATTGACCTCGACCGCGTTACCGATGAATTTCTTTTGATCGGCCTGTGTCCCGACGAGAACGTAATCGGGGGGAAAGCCCATGATCCGTTTCAATTCGGGAATGCGGAGCATCCGCATCTTTATATCGACGATGCCGTACAACGCCATGAATCGCTTGATTTTTGCCATCGCCGGACTGTCGTCAGAGGTTATTGTGGTTGTGCTTTCTTGCTGCTCCATTCGGCAGGTTACGAGCTGGAGTTTCGGATTGGTTGTAACCGTCGGTGCAGGGCTTTCGATGTCGCAGGGCGCTCCGTTCCCGTACTGCATATCCACGAACGCGAGCCTATCCCTTGTGGTCAGCGTCGGCGCGGGTGCGTCGATGGAGTGGTTATGCCCGTTCCCGTAATATGCCGTGATGAACGAGTGATGATCCCATGTCGTTATTGTCCCCGCAGGCTCTTCGACCGAAACGCATTTGCCCTCCGGACTGCCTCCGTAATGCTTGGAAAGGAAATTGACCTGCGCAATGCCGAGCCTATTCTGCGTTGCAACGGTCGGGCAAGGTTCGTCGATGCTCGGTGCGTGGTATTTCCCGGTTTGACTCATCGAGTTCCATTTCACCAAGAATGCCTCTTTGCCGCCTGCAACAAACTTGATGAGACCCGCGTAGATGCGTTCGAGGGTCGCATCGACGAGCGGTTTCTTGCGCCCGAAAATACTTTCGCCCTCATCGGAAAAGTCCAGCACCTCGCGCACGGGCTTCCAGCGTTGCGTCCGACCGAATAATCCCGTTGCGCCGTCCTTGCTGTGCGTCGGTTCGGGGAACACTATCGGGAGGCTCTCTTTGGCGAAGATGCCGAAGAATCGGCGACGAGTGGTGTATGCCCCGTAATCGGCCGAGTTTAGAATCCGATGCGCGAACCGATAACCGTAGCCGCAGACATTCGACACCCATTGCTGATACAGCCGTCCTGCATCTTTACTGATCGGCTTGCCGTTCTCGTCGAGGTCGCCCCATGACATGAACTCCTCGACGTTCTCGATCTGAATGTAGTCGGGGTTGATAGCCTCGATGTATCGGAAGAGATGCTCGGCCAGCGTCCGGCTGTCGGCATCGCGGGGCTGGCCGCCTTTGGCCTTGCTGAAATTCGTACATTCGAGACTGGCCCACAAGACGACGAACGCATCGGGATATTGCCGCCGCATTTCGGCGATATGAGCTGTCAGCGGCGAGAGTTCCAGCGTGCGAATATCCTCCGTGAAGTGCAGCGCGTCGGGATGATTAGCGGCATGAGAGGCAATCGCATTTGCATCATGGTTTACGCACCCGATGACCTTTGCACATTGCCGTCCATCATGGCGAGCGTTCTCAACGCCGGTAGAGGTTCCGCCAGCTCCGCAGAATAAGTCGATGTATAGCAGTTTCATATCGCCTTATTTTTTGGTTTCGCATTCATTCCATCGACGTGCGATCTCTTCTCCGAGTTTCGTAGCGTCGGGTAGTGTTTCTTTGAAGTCGCGGTACAAATCGCGGCTGAATAGCTTTATTTGGCCGATAGGGATATTCCATCCGCAGTCGGGGTCTTTGATGCAGAGATCGACCCGTCCGTGATTATCATCCGGTATGCAGAGTAGTTTTACCCGTTGGGTATCGAAACTACCCTCGACGAACTGAAATTTTGGTTTGATCTCCATGACTATTCCTCCTCGATTCCCTCTTCAATTTCAAACTGCGCCAATGCCTGTTGGCAGCCGAAGCAGAAAAAGTCGTTGAGCGCATCGTAGATTGATTCGGGGATTTCATCATCTTCTTCAAAGTTCCCCTCGACGCACTCCGAGCTGCCATAATGTCCGATATGCCGTTCGGAATAGGTTTTGCCGTTGATCGTTACATCGGTTTTCCAACCGTCAGCGGTGATTTCGATACTGATTTTATTCTCTTTCATAGTTGCGTTGAATTATTGATTATTACATATCCCTGCCGTCCATGAATTTACCGAGGCCGAACCACACAAAGGATTTCTCCCAATGGCGTTCCCCGACATACCGGATGATCGACCAGCGCGTAACGACCATGCGTGGGTAGGTGTCTGTCTTGGGGTCGTACCCCTTTCCGATCCTGATGTACTCTTTCCCGTTATCGCCGCGAAAGAGCATGAAAAACTGCGATTTCAGCGGGCTATTGTCGTCCACCCATGCGCAGATGAGGATGCGCCAGCCGCGAAATATTTTCCTGATAGCTCCTATGTGAATCATGATTAACTATATCTTACTTGTGAAACATTTTCGCAACGCACCCACATCGGGTCGTCTGCATCAATTCCGCTGTCATCGCATAAGGCAAATAAGCGTTCGGGAAAGTTGCATGATATGACTTTATACCAGCTTCCTCTGTATTCTGCGATCATGCCTGCGCAAAATCGTAGTGCGTCAAATTCGTCTTGTGTCATGGTATCGGTTATTTCACGATTTTATCCGGTTTGCAATCAAATTCCCAATCTACGTCAGTCCCGTAGCAGGTGTGGATTTCTCCGATGTTCATCCCGCATCCGATTTTTGCCATCTGCACGGCCTCTTTGCGAGTGTGGGCGCGAATCTCGAAAACGCCGTCGAAAATGAATCGGGCCTTGACTTTGTAAATCCGCTTTTTCGGCTCTTGCGGATAGGTTTTGAGCCGCGCTTTCAGCCTGCGGATCGTTGCCCGCGCTTCGGCTCCCTCTTTGGAGGCTTGGATGTCGGGCATCTTGCCCTCCAATTCGGCGATGCGTCGCTCGATTGCCTCCCGTTTTAATTTTACTTCTGTCCCCATTGCGTTGAATTTTGTGTCTTTGCTCTGTTTTCTGCGATATGCCGCATTATTTCGGATTATCCGACCATCTTATCGCCGTTACCTGAAACTCGCGGCAAATCGCCTTAATTTCATTTGTCCCGATAGGTCTCATTCTTGAAAATGATGACTTCGAGCATCTCGTTGAATCGGTCTGCGATGCGGTTGCCGTACTTCTCGCGGATTTGCGATTTCGTGAGATTGGTCGTGATGAACGTGAAGAGCTGCATGTTGTAGCGATATTCGAGCATATCGACAACCGGATTGAGGATGTTCCCATAGTCGAGAACCTCTATCGGTTCGCGCCCCATGTCCTCAATGGCGATCATCGGCATATTGCGTAGGTTACGGAATGCCTCGAAATCCTTTGCGAGCATAACTACCTCCTTTGCATCGACGATCCGAATACCGGCCCGTTTGCCCTCGAAATGCCCTATGTCGTTGAGCCAATTCACCGCCGACTGAAAGGCATACAGGAGGGTCGTTTTGCCATTGCCGGGTACGCCGCAGAGCATTACCCCGAACTTGGCATCGTTGCGGATCAGGAATGCGGCCAGCCGTTCGATGTTGGTTTTGGTCGCCTCGTCCTCGATGAACCTGCGGTGGCGGTATTCGACTTCCGCCTGATATGCTGCCAGCAGAATGTCCGCTGCCTGCTTCAAGCTCACCGACCACTTAAAATTTCCCCTCGTAGTCTTCCGGGCGAGTAGCTGTCGCCTCAGTCCCTCGACGTTTATCACATGATCTTTGTTGATTGATCCCATTTCGTTTGTTGTCTTCTTTTTGCCATGTTGCCACCGCCGCACGCCAGTTTTTCATCTTGTTTTTGCCGACATACCATCCCTTGCTCTCGTAGAAGTTCACGAATCGCTCGGCATCCACCGTGTACCCCTTTTCCCTGATATAAGAATCAACCTCCTCGATAGAGGGCGGGGAAAAGCGTTTTTCGCTTTTTCCACTTTTCCCCTCTCTATTGTCTTTTATATTCTTATTATTCTTATCTTCTGTGCAGGGATCGTTGCACCCGTCGTTGCAGGGGTCGTTGCTGCCCTCGTTGCATCCTGCTACGCTATTCTGCTGGTAATCATCGTAATTAACTATTGTAATCATCGTTGCACGGGTGGCAGGGTGTTTCGCGCGGCTTATCATCTGATCTGCTTCGAGGAGAGATAGAAATTTGAGGATGGTATGCTCGGACGGCTTGCGCTGCACCCCGTTGTCATCTTTGTATGCCCACCGCTCGCGGAGATAGTGGACGGATGCGATCAATTGCCCCCGTTTGATGGTTACGAGGTCTGATCCAACAAGGCGTTTGCTATCTCTCCATTCGGCGAGCATCAGCAGGTCGATCCACCACTTCAATTTTCGCGGATCATTCCATATCCAATGCTCCCGAATGGTTTGATATATTTTTATCCATCCTCCCATCATCTATTTCCCCACGAAAGCAAAGTAGATTTCAGCGAATTGTTCACCTGCGTATTTCGCCAGCGCGGACGATTTGAAGCAAAGGCGAGACCCGATCAGCGCAGCCGTATACGAGGGCGCGCGATCCGAATGCGCAGACGCAAAACCGGCAGCCGAGCCGTTAGTCGCAGCACCGCCGAACAGGACAACTTTCTTGCGCTCCTCCTTGTCCATCTTGGCGATCTCCTCCTTGGTGTAGAGCCAAAACCACGGGAAGTAGCGGTATTCGTCCTCGGTGAACTGCGGTGTCCAACCCTCGTTGAGAGCGGCAGTAATGATGCGGAGTTTGAGGTAGGCTACGAGATCGGAGCTAATATCCGAATCGTCTTCGAGGAACAGATGCCGTTTGTGGTATTCTTTTACGAGCGGATGGTTCTCGCCGAGTTCCTTGAATGCGTCATCGAAGGTCTTGATGCGCTCCATGATGTTTTTCGGGCGGAACATCTCCTTGCCGAAGAGATTTTCGAGCATCTTCTTGTTATCGGCATTGCCTTTCTTGTAGGCATCGAGCAGGTTGTTTTTCTCGATGTAAATATTGTTTCCGTTCATTTTCAGTATGTTTTTTAATTCGTCTTGCGTAAAACATTTCGCGCATTCCATGATGAAGTGCGACAGATGCGCTTTGTCGCACCAATATCCGAGGCGGTTGCAGTCTGCGATATTCCTGACATCACGGTAAATCGTGAGTTCGACGAATATCTGTCCCTCTTCCTCCTTGCGGGTCTTGTCCTGCTTTACTATCAGCATTGCATTCGATTTTTTGCAATCGTGGAATAATCCTTTTTGTCAGTCTTACGGCATTGATGAGCCGCGTATTCCCGCTGTCTATCTGCACATTTTCGAGTATCTGCGGCAGGCAGCGGATCAGCGTTGAAACTATATCGTTAGGCACAGGTCGCATATCAGCATTCAGTATGGGAGTTTATCGAGATTGACCTCCAATCCTGCACGGGCGATATATGCCGGTTTTCCGGCGATTTGCCGCACTTCTTCGGCAAATCCTTTGGCATTGCTATTGCCGTCGGAGAGATGCAGTAAAATCACCTCATTTGCCGCCGATAGATCGGTCGTCCGCAAAATCTCTTTCGTCGTCTGCAATTCCATGTGCGAACCCAGCAGCCGCCCCCGCATGGCGGGAGACATAAACCCTCGGTCGATATTCTGCTGTAAGATCGCATCGGAGTAGTTCGCCTCGATCATTACGTGATTCAGGTCGGCAAGCCGGTACTCGAACATCATCGTATCGGTGATAAAGAGCAGGCGTCCCATCTCCTGATGCTCGATGACGAACCCGACGCATGGCACATCGTGGACGACCGGCAGTACGAAGACCTTGAAGCCTCCCACTTTGTAGCCGTGCATCGGTTCGATTATCTTGCAGAATACGCGATTTCTCGGATTGGCGGCGTCGAATACATCGGCGAGAGCCAGTACGCGGATGCCGCAGGTGAGAAGGTCGTTCAACGACCTTGCATGATCTTCGTGTCGGTGAGATACGAGGCATCCTACCACCTTGCCGAGCTGCCAGCCGAGACCCTTTTTGATGTCGCGCATCGGTATTCCCGCCTCGACGATCAAAGTTTCATCGGCTGCTTCGAGGATGTAGCAGTTGCCCCGTGATGAACTCCCCAAACATTTCAAGATCATACTCTCGTGCCGTCAGATCAGTATTCAGGTGCAGGAGCGGGTGCGGCCTGCTCCGATCCGGTTTCCTTGACTTCCCCCGTTTCCGTATCGACCTCCTCGTATTCCGTTGCCGAGAGATCGACCGTCTGCGCTGCGGCATTATCGAGTGCGTCGTTGCGGTTGGACATGGCCTCATCCTCGACATCGTGAGCCATCGCGTTCTGCATCTCGACGGAGAGATAGCCGTATTTCGACAGCAGGCGGCGAATCACCGTTTTCAGAGCCATGTCGTTGAAGTTGCCCTCCCATCCGACTTTCTTGCCGATGATGCCGTCGTTGGCTTTGGCGATGAGCTGCGCGACGGTCGTCTCTTTCTTCACGGAGGGAGAATACCGCTTGGCGTAGGCGGCCATATCCTCGACGGTTACATAGAGCGTCTTGGAAAAGCCGTTGAGCAGCTCGAAATAGCAGAAGTAGCCGATGATCTTGTCGGAGGTCTTTTCGCCGTCGAAAGCGATCTCTCCCGTGAGCTTGTTCACCTTGCGGACTTCGCCCTCATAGACTACATCGGCATTGATCGTCCGGTACTGCCCCGTTCGCATGGCGAGCTGGATATAGCCCTTGTAGCCGGGGATGAACGTCGGCGTCGGAACTTTGATCCATTCCTCGCGTCCGGTCTGCTCGTTGGTTACTTTTACCGAGTTGTTGTAAACCACGATGTAGGCGAAACCGAGGGCCTTGTTCAGAGGTAGGCGGAGGGTTGCCGCGCGGAGTGCTTCGATGATGATTGCCGAGGGCTTGCAGGTCTGCAAGGATTTGTCGCCCGTATAGAGGTCGATGAGCGATGCGACGAACGTATCCTTGTGCTCGCCGAGGGCGTTCTTGAACTGCTCCTGTATTGACGGAGCATTGATTGTTGCTTTGAGCAGATCGACGGGGCGATCCTGCTTTGCGATTGCTTGATTCATTGTAAGGTTGATTTTGAATGTTAATTTTCTGCGAGTTTTTTAAGAGCGGCGAGTTTTGCACTGAGAGACACGACTTCTGCCATGTTGGGCCGATCGATGAATGCGGCCATGCTTTCGATTAGCCTTTTGCCGCTTCCCATGATCGCTATACATTGGGTCGTCATGTCGCTGTCTTGCGGCTTCTCGTTTACGAGGAGGATGCAAGACCTCTCATTGCCCCCCCCCTCCTGCATCAGCGTTTCGATCTCTTTTACCATCTCCTCCACGCGGAGGATAAATGCGCTTTTCTGTTCTTCGGTTTTCATAATTGCGTTGAATTTTAAGTGAATGATTATTAGTCGAAAAGGCTCTTCGGTTGAGCCGGATTTCCGTTGTGCTTGATGACGAGCTTGTCGTCGAGCGATACGAACAGGCGGATAACCTGCGATTGTGTCGGATGCAGGGTATTGACGCTTTCCGAACCATCGGCGAAAATCGGGGCGGAAATGCCCTCGAAACGGCATATCGCGTTGATGATGTCGATACCCGCGTTGAATTGCCCTGCGGTATTGGCATCGGAGAACGGCACGCCGTTCACCATTGCTTCGCACGTTTCCACTTCACCTCCGTTGATCTGTGTCTCGAAGAGGCGGAACTTCACGAAGTCGAACAGCCCGTTGATCTTGCTTTCGATGGCCTCCGTGCGGGCTTTCGAGAAAGCTGCCATCGTGAACTCGATACCCTCCAACTGCGCGAGTTCTTCCGACTGCATCCGGAGAGACTTTTCGAGTTCGGCGATGCGCTGGTTATTCTTCTCGATCTGTTCGCGCTTCATCAGCCGCGATTTGAGCGCGTCGATTCCGACGGTAAGAGAATCGCGTCCCTCGCGTAAAAAATCATCCTCTGTGGCGGCTATGGGCTGCGAAACTTCCTTTTCGAGTTCTGCGATCTGTTCTCCGAGTGCTATATACTCGGTGTTGGCCGCGATGGTCGGGGTGGCGTCGGGTTCGATGAGTTTTGCCGTGAGGATGCCGCTCATTTCGATTTCGGAGATGATAGATACCTGCTCGGCGATCTTTTCCTCGATTTCGCTGATATATTGATTCACCTCCTCCATGCGGAGTTTGTTCTCCTTGCCGCGACGATTGTTCTCTTCGAGGTCGGCGGCATTCCGGCGATTGAAGTTCTCGGTAATCTCCTGCTGGCGGCTCTCGATCTCCTCGATCTCGAAACGGCGCTTGCAGGTCGGGCAAATAAACTCGTTCTCATCGAATACGAGCTTGCGGGCATTGATTGATTGCCATTGCTTGATAAGCTCGGCGCGGCGATCGGTGCATACCTCTACCTCTCGGCGGGCATTGGCGAGGTCGCGCTCGGCGGCGGCTTTGTCGCGCTTCGCCCGCTCCAAATCCTCGGCAGCGGCCCGCTGCTTGGCCTTGTCGGAACGGTAGAGGGCCTGTACTTCGTCCTTGATTTTGAGTTCGAGGGCCAGCCGTTCGTTTTTCAGGTCGCTGATTTTGCGCACCGTTGCAAGCCGTTCCTCATTCGCGGCGGCATAGGCTTTCGATGCGTCGTTAATCTGTTCCTCGACCTTTGCGAGTGCCTCTTGTTTTTGGCGGAGTTCTTCTTCGAGGGCCGCCCAATCCTCCGCCTCCGGCACATCGCGGCGGCGTTCGTCGATACGTTCGGGGATGGCCTCGATTTCGGTTTTCAGACGGCGTTTTTTCGCGGCGATCTCTTTCTTGTATTCCTCCATCGTCTTACCCGTGAGCGAGGCAAGGAGGGCCGCAAAATCGGCATTTCCGGCGGCTATCTCCTCGTCGGTGATACCTCCGGCCATACGGAAGAGCATCGACCGCTGCGTATCTACCGACTGCGATGTGAAGTAGAGGGGATTGGTGATGAACTTGAATACCTGTTCGGGACAGATGGCGGCGATCTTCTCGTTCCACTCCTTGACCGAGCAGGGTACGTTGTTGTAGAGGCGTTCCTCTTCATGTCCGACGAACTCCTCGACCGCCGAGCCGCGTTTCTTCGTCCATTTTTCATTGAACCGACGGCAGAGGGTTACGACCTCGCCATCGACCAGCAGGACGGCCGATACCTCGTGCGGGAGTTTCGGGATGATGTTTCCGGCCTCGTCGTAGGTCTTGATGCCGAACTGTTTTCTGTCCTCGCTGTTCTTGCCGAACAGGAGCCATGTGAACCCGTCGAAGATCGAAGTTTTGCCGATGCCGTTGCGCCCGTAAATCTCCGTGAGCGCGGGGTCGAACTCGACCGTCAGATTACGCAGTCCCTTGAAATTGAGGAGCCTGATTTCTTTAATGATTACCGTTTTCATTTGCGTTGAATTGAATGTTTACTGAATACTCTCGATGTAATATTGAGCGACCCTTTTCCCCGTCGTCGTCTCAACCCTCGTCGCTTTGAATTTGATTTCGGGATGGCTTTTCCGCAGGTCGCTGATGCGCGATGCGAGCCTCATGCACCCGAAGAGCCGCAATGCTTCGAGGCTCGTGATCCGGCTGCCGTTCAGCAAGTAGGCGAGTATGCGCTTGCATTGGCTTTCGGATTCCTGAATATTAGGGTTGTCGTTCATATCTCTGCTATTTATGCGTTACGGCGTAGGTCGTGCCCCTGCTGCGGATTTCATCGTCGGTCGGGACGCGGGATTGAAGCTGCCATGCTTCGATCTCCTTTTTCCTGAAATAGATTTTGTTGCCCTGCTTGTAGTGCGGAATCTTCTTTGCACTCGTCAAATGCCGCACGCGGCTTTCGGATATGCCGAGCAACAGGGCGATCTCCGAGGTATTGAGCACCTCTTTCGAACCGAGAAGTAGAAGCCGCTCGATACGTTCCAATCTTTCCTCTACTCCCATGTGTCGTCCTCCTCCTGCATCGTTTTCGACATTTCGGGAATCAGCCCGCGAGCGTCCCAATAGTCGCACATCCGAAAGATGAGATACCAAGCCCCGAATCCGATGATCTTCGGGATTATCAGGGCGAGCAGCCATGCTCCGAGCGGTTGGTCGTCTATGGGGACGGAGAATGTCCCGATAACGGCGATCATACCGACGACCATCAGAACGTAGTATCGCCAATTCAGCAGAGCTTTCATATTTCATTGGATTGCACCTCCGATTTTGGGAAGAGGCCGTTTATATTCAGGTTGTAGCGACGGGCTATGATACTCTGCGTCAGCTCGTCGGGGACTTGCCGACCGCAGAGCCACATCTTGACCGTATTCTCGGAACGATGCGTGAGCGCAGCGATCTCGGCGATGAAATTCTGCGCGGGCGTCGGCTTCTTTTTCTGCTCCGCATAGAGGTCGAAAAATGATTTTTTCTCTGTTCTGCTCATATTTCGTCGATAATTATTCACTTGTTAGGTACTATTTTTATATATTTGCACCCGACGGATTTTATTGATGCGTCAATATCTTCCCGTATTGCAAGGGCAAAGATAAATACTTTTGTTTGGATAACCAACATATTTCTTTGTTTTCTGCAAAGAAAAATATTTGGCATAGATTGGGATTTGCGTTTGAATAAGAATAACATTGTGATATACAAACATATATGACAGGACAGAAGATAAAGGACATACTTCGCTCGGAGGGCATCACAATTGCGGATGTTGCGCGGATGCTCGGACATAATGGGGATCAACGTCTGCATAGTGCCCTGAAATCCGAGGATGTCAAAAGTGGGTTGATCGAGGATATTGCCCGTGTTACCAACAAAAGTGTTTGTTATTTCTATGAGGGTAGCGGGAATACGGTAGCGACGGATCACGGTATCGCGGTATCGGGTGATTCGAATCAGATCAATGCGCTGTCGGAGAAATTCATCGCCTTGCTCGAAAAAAAGGACGAGCAGATGGATCGGCTCATCGGGATTATAGAAAAGAATAATAAATAGAGGTCGGATATATGAAAACAGAAGAGATAAAGGAGTTGTTCGAGCAGTTCGAATCTATCGCCAATGAGTATGAGGGGATCGAATGTTGGAGTGCGCGAGAACTTTGCGGGCTTCTCGGCTATTCGAAGTGGGAAAAATTCTACAATGTAATCGAAAAGGCGCGGGATGCGTGTGTAAACGCAGGAGAGCATGTCGAGGATCATTTTCCCCGCGTCGGGAAAATGATCGAACTTGCCAAAGGTGCGCAGCGCGAGATTGATGATTATATGCTGACCCGCTATGCCTGCTACCTGATTGCGCAGAACGGCGATCCCCGCAAGCCGCAGATCGCATTTGCACAAAACTATTTCGCTGTGCAGACCCGTAGAGCGGAGTTGGTGCAGCAGAGAATCCTCGATTACGAACGGGTGCAGGCTCGCGCGAAGCTGGCAGAAACCGAAAAACGACTGTCAGGCGTCCTGTATGAGCGCGGCGTCGATAGCCGGGGTTTTGCGATTATCCGGTCGAAAGGGGATAGGGCTTTGTTCCATCTTGATACAGCATTGGTAAAGCGCAAACTCGGTGCACCCGATTCCCGTCCGCTGGCCGACTTTCTGCCGACGATCGGTATCAAAGCGAAAGATTTTGCCGCCGAAATGACCTCTGTAAATGCCGAGCAGAAGAATTTGCACGGACAGATGGCGATAGAAAAGGAGCATGTCGATAACAACGTCGCCGTCCGCAATATGCTTTTGAGCCGGGGTATCGTCCCCGAACAGCTCCCTGCGGGCGAAGATGTGAAGAAAGTCGAACGACGGCTTAAATCGGAGGAAAAGACGCTAATCAAGGGGAAGAAGAAATGAGCCGCAGACGGGTTTACAGCGACAATACGTTGGCTATTATGGAGCGGTTTTTCACGGCGTTCGACATTGCCGTACAGAATCGGCTGATAAAGAGTATCGCCGAATATTGCCGGGATAATTCGATAGCTCCGCCTCATTTCTATACGCAGCGTAAAGACCGCAATCGTGGCTATTTCGAGGTCGGATGGCTCGTTCCGCTGGTTCGGGATTGCGGCATATCCGCGACATGGCTCCTGACCGGACGGGGCATGATGTTCCAGCAATAGAAAAAGGCATCGAAACCGATGCCTTTCTTCGTTAGAATATGTCGGGTATCTTGGCGACCGCTGCCTGCTTGTTCTTGTCGAGCACCTTTGCGTAAATCTGCGTGGTCGATAGCTCCCGATGTCCGAGTAGCTTGCTGACCGTATAAATATCGGTTCCGAGGTCGAGCATCATCACCGCGAACGTGTGGCGGCCGCAATGGAAGGTTATATCCTTATGGATTCCGGCCCGCAATACCCACCTTTTGATCGTTTCGTTGGTGCAACTCGGAGAGTGGATGTTGGGGAAGATATGCTCGGCGTCCTTGCCGCGCTCGCCCATGAGTTCGGCGGCCTGCGGCGGGATGTCGAGATATTCCTGTCCGCTGGTCTTCTTCTGTTTGAAGATAATCCGAGTGAACTCTCCCTGCTGATGCACATCGCCCCATGTCAGACGGATCACGTCGGAGCGGCGCAGTCCCGTCAGGCAGGAGAACAGGAACGCCCGCTTGATGGCCGGATATTCGCATTCTGTTTGAGCGAGCCGCTGCACCTCTTCGATGGTCAGGTACATGCGTGTTCCCTCTTCGGCCTTGAAACCCTCGACGCCCCTCATGGGGTTGATAGGTATGATGCGATCCTCGTATGCTTGATTCAGGCAGGCCCGCAGTTTATTGAAGTAGCTGACCCGTGAATTGCGAGACAGCGGATGATCCTTGATGCGATCCCGCTCGTCGCAGCTCCACGCGCACGCATCTTTCTCTAAATAGTCCCGAAATCCCTGCACCCATTCCTGCGTGATCTGCGAGAACCTGATCCGCTCGTTCGGCTCGTATTTTTGGAGGTGTTTCAGGCATGATTTCCAATTCCCCCAATTTCCGGTACTCTCCGCTCCGAGCCGCCGGGCGCACATCGCACGGTAGTAGTCGAAGAAGAGGGTGTCGGAGGCGTATGCCGACTTGAAGCCATGCTCGCCGTTCTGCACCTCGACGATGCGCCGTGCCTTGATCGAGTTGGCGAGTTGGAGGGTTTGCCGGTTCGCCTCCCTGTCGGCTTTTGTCTTTTCGGGAATGAGGTACAGTTTCAGAAATTCGTATTCCCGCTTTCCGTTCAGGTAGATGTCGAGGTAGAGGCTGACGTTCCCGTTCGTCAGCTTCTTGCGCCTGATCCGGATCGGTTCTTTGATCTCCGCCATATCCTTTTGCGTTGAATGATTTTTGTTACTTCTGTTACTCATTTTGGCCGAGTAACAGAATAGCAACACAAAAGTAACAAATTATTTGCATCCGTACAGCAAAGAGATGAGAAAATTTTGTTTGGCAGATAAAACTGTAAATAGCTTTGTTATTGCTGTTTATATGCCGATGATGTGCTGGCGAAATGGCGTTTTGGTTAATTGGAAAAATGACGACCTATTTTCCGATGCAGAATTTCGAAAAGATGTTTTGCAGGATTTCGTCGGGGGCGATGGCGCCGCGGCCCGTGATGGCGCTGAGGTGGGTGATGACCTGGCGGATTTCTTCGCTCAAAAGGTCGGTCGGAAGGCCGTGGGCGAGACCGTCGAGGGCTTGGCCGAGTGCTTCGCGGGCCGCCGAAAGCGCTTCGTAATGGCGGCTGTTCGAGACGACCGGATCACCGTGGTAGAGCGCTTCGGTGTCGACGGACTCCCGCAGGGCGTCGCACAGGGCGTCGATACCCTCGCCGTGTTTGGCAGAAATGCCGACAACGCCTTCGGGAAGCCGCCATGCGGCCGGAGCCTTGTCGGTCTTGTTGACGACGGTCAGGAGTTTCTGCCCGGGACGGAGCGGAAAATCCGGGGCGGGAACCGGACCCGTGAGCGTCGAGGCGTCGACCATATGAATGACGATCCGCGCCCGTTCGATGCTCGACATCGTGCGCTGGATGCCCATTTGTTCGAGCCGGTCGTCGGTCGGGCGGATGCCGGCCGTGTCGAGGAACCGGAAAAGCACGCCGCCGATGTTGGCGCACTCCTCGATCACGTCGCGCGTGGTTCCGGCGATCTCCGAGACCATGGCCCGCTCCTCGTTCAGAAGTCGGTTGAGCAGCGTCGATTTGCCGACGTTCGGCGCTCCGGCGATGGCCACGGCGACGCCCTCCCGGATGGCGTTGCCCAGTGCGAACGAACTGCGCAGGCGGTCGATCTCCGCAGCGATGCGCTGCATCGTCGCGCGCAGCGCCGTACGGTCGGCGAACTCCACATCCTCCTCCGAGAAGTCGAGTTCCAGTTCCAGCAGCGAGGTGAGGTTCAGCAGTTTTTCGCGCAGCGATTCGAGCTCTTCGGAGTATCCGCCGCGCATCTGCGTCGAGGCCAGCGCGTGCGCGGCGCGTGACGACGAGGCGATCATGTCGGCCACGGCCTCGGCCTGCGAGAGGTCGAGTTTCCCGGCCAGGTAGGCGCGGATGGTGAATTCGCCCGGCTGGGCCATGCGTCCTCCCGCGGCAATCAGCAGCCGGAGGATTTCCGAGACGATGTAGGAGGAGCCGTGGCACGAGATTTCGACCGAGTTTTCGCCCGTGTAGGAGTGCGGGGCGCGGAAAACGGCCGCCAGCACGTCGTCGATCACGCGGTCGCCCTCGGCTATCGTACCGTAATGCACCGTGTAGCCGTCTGCCTCGGCGAGCAGCCGCCGGCCCCGGAATATCCGGTCGCAGACGGCGAAGGCTTCTCCGCCGCTGATGCGGATGACGGCGATAGCCCCTCCGGCGGCGGTTGCAGGGGCGACGATGGTATCGTGATCGGTGTTCATTACCTGCCTTCGATGCGGAGCCGTTGTCCGATGCGGAGTTTGTGGGCGCTCTTGAGCTTGTTCCAGCGCATGATCTGCGCCGTGGTCACGCGGTAACGGCGGGCGATGGCCCCCAGCGTGTCGCCCTTTTTGACCACGTAGACCGATCCGCTGCGCTCCTGGCGTTTCTTGTCGATGTTGGCCGGGTTGATGTACTCCTTGAGGTACATCGAGTCTTTGGCTTGGATTTCAGGCTCGTGAGCGATGTATTGCATGACATACCGCTGCGGCAGGACCAGCGTGTAGGGCTTGGTCGTGGCCGGGATGATGTCGAGTTTGTACTGCGGATTGAGCTGGCGCAGGGTCTCGATCGGCAGGTCGATCGTCGAGGAGATCTGCTCCAGATGCATCAGTTTGTTGATCCGGACGGTGTCCACCGAAAGGGGAATCGGAGCTTCGGTCGGCTCGATGCCGTGCTGGCGGTGGTAGGCGTAGGCGTACGACGCGCCGATGAAGGCCGGCACGTAGCCGCGCGTCTCGCGGGGCAGGTAGTCGTAAATCTCCCAGAAGTTCTTGCCTCCCGAGCGGGCGATCGCTTTGTTGACGTTGCCCGGGCCGCAGTTGTAGGCGGCGATGGCCAGCGACCAGTCGTTATAAATGGCGAAGAGGTCTTTCAGGTAGCGGCAGGCGGCCTGCGTGGCGCGGTAGGGGTCGCGGCGTTCGTCGACCAGCGAGTTGATTTCGAGTCCGTAGCTCTTGCCGGTCGTGGGCATGAACTGCCACAGCCCGACGGCGCCCATCGGCGACACCGCCGTGGGGGAGAGCGCCGATTCGATGATCGGCAGCGCGCGCAGCTCGACGGGAAGGCCTTCGCGGAGCAGCTCTTCCTCGATGATCGGGAAGTAGTACTGCGACATGCCGAGGATGCGGCTGATCGTGCCGTAGCGCGAGTTGGTGTAGCGGTTGATGTAGCCCTTTACGATGCTGTTGTAGGGGAACTGGATCGGCGACGCGAGGTCGAGCAGCCGCCGGGAGTAGACCGAGTCGGGCGTGCTGTCGGCCACCTCGGTGGAGTCCTCCAGGATGTACTGTTTGAAAAATTCGCTGAACGCGTCCTGCCGCTGGCGTTCGCGCCATGCGGCCAGCAGCGAGTCGGTCTGTTCGGGGGAGAATCCCAGCGTCATGTCGTTGACGACGGGTTCTTCGGCCGGGGCGGGTTCCGGCTCGGGGACGGGAACCGGTTCGGCCTCGGGAACGGGCGCCGGGACGACGGTTTCGGTTTTGGCTTTCTTGTCGCGTTTCTTCTTGCGGGGGCTGCGGTCGAGGGCCGACGCCGAAGCGGCGACGGCCAGGAGCAGCGCTATGGTAAGGAGTTTCTTCATCGTCTAAAATTTCAGGCTCAGATTGAAGCCGAACACCGGGCGGTTGCCCCCGAGGGTGGGGACGTAGGTGTAGTCGACCAGCGGTTCGAGGTTCATCGAGAGGTCGTCCGAAATGTCGTAGTCCTTGAGGTGGGCGTCGACATGCGCATCGACGATCTGCAGGACGTACAGCGCACCCGAGAGGATGATGCAGAGGTCGCGGTTGCGCCGGTAGTTGTTGCGCAGGTTGCGGATGAACGAGGCCGAATAGCGTCCGTGGAACTCGTCGGTCGGCCCGTCGGGGTATTTGTCGGGATTGCGGTCGTAGTCGCTCAACAGATTGTAGGCCTTTTTGAAACGTTGGTAGCCGCGGTTGTTCCAGTCGATGCAGTAGATCATCGAGGCGAATCCGCCGATGACGAAAGGCACTTTCCAGTAGCTTTTGTTGTAGATCTGTCCCGCTCCGGGGAAGATGCAGGCCAGCGTGGTGGCCTTCTTGACGCTCGACACGTCGTTGGTCGAGTAGCTCACGGCCGCGTCGCCGATGAAGTAGATGTACGAGGCGATCGTGATCCCCAGGTAAACCTGACGCCGCGTGTTGCTGCGGATCATCTTGGACTGGAGGGCGTCCAGCTCGGGCGTGCGCGAGAGGTTCACGTCGGTATAGGATTCGAACTGGCGCTTGAGCGGCTTGTAGGTCTTGTTTTCGTGGATGTACAGTCCCAGTCCGGTTCCCACCAGTCCGTAGAGGATCGGCAGTTTCCAGTACTGTTTGTTGTAAATCTGTCCGTAGCCGGGGACCACGGTCGAAATCCAGCACACCTTCGAGAGCGACATCGAGTCGCTCATAAACCAGCCTTTTTTGTAGACCTTGCGTTTGGTCGTGGTGTCCACGCCCCGCTGTGCGGCGTCGAAGCGCGCCAGGGCCAGCGAGTCGAGGTAATGCAGGTCGTCGGAGCGCAGGTCCGCGACGGCCGCCGAGTCGGCGGCGTATTCGGCGGCGGCGATCGAGTCGATCTGCCGTACGAGGCCCGCCAGGCGCAGCGAATCGCGCCGGCCCTTGAGCGAATCCGGTTTTTCGAGCAGTCCGCCGCGGACGACCGTGCGTGCGCCGCGGTGGAGTTGCGCCCCGGCGGGCAGTCCCAGCGAAAGGGCTGCGACCAGGAGCAGGAGTCTGAACCGGATTGTCACCATATATTAATTAGGAGCGTTTAGCGAAACGTTCGATGAACTGTTCGATGTCCCTGTCGTCCGTGAAGCCGATGACGATTTTGCCGCCGCCGTTTTTCGCGCGTTTGATCGAAATTTCCTGCGAAAAGAACTTTTCGAGCTGCTCGACCAGTTTCAGGTAGCTTTCGGGATACTCTTCGTCCTCCACATTCTGTGCCTCTTTGCCCGGGGCTTCGGAGAGAGAGCGGACCAGCTCCTCGACCTGGCGGACCGAGAGGCCTTTCTTGATGCACCTTTTCAGCACGCGCAGCTGCTGGTCGGCGGGCGCCCCGGCGATGGCTTTGGCGTGTCCCATCGAGATCAGCCCCTCCTTGAGGGCGAGCTGCACCTCGTCGGGGAGTTTCAGCAGGCGCAGGTAGTTCGACACCGACGAACGCTTCTTGCCCACCTTCTCCGACAGGGCGTCCTGCGTGAGGTTGCACTCGTCGATCAGGCGCTGCATGCCCAGCGCGATTTCGATGGCGTTGAGGTCCTGTCGCTGGATGTTCTCCACGAGGGCCATGGCGTGCAGGTTCTCGTCGTCCACCTCGCGGATATAGGCCGGGAGGGTCTTCAGGTCGGCCCGCTGCGCGGCCCGCCAGCGGCGTTCGCCGCTGATGATGACGTATTTGCCTCCGTCGCCCTTTTTCACCGTCACGGGCTGGATGACGCCCAGCTGGCGGATCGAGTCGGCCAGTTCGTCCAGAGCCTCCTCGTCGAACTGCGTGCGCGGCTGCGTGGGGTTGGGTATGATGTCGGCGATTTCGATTTCTGCCATCTGACTCATCGGTTTGAGCTTGGCATCCACGGGATCGCTGCCGAAAATGGCGTCGAGTCCGCGTCCTAATCCCTTCTGTTTCATATCGGTATTCGTTTATTTGCTGCGTTTGCGGTTGCGTTTCAGAAATTCCCGGGCCAGGGCCAGGTAGTTTTCCGAGCCGACGGCCCCGGCGTCGTAGAGCATCACGGGTTTTCCGTGCGAGGGCGCTTCTCCCAAACGGATATTGCGCTGGATTATTGTGTCGTAGGCCAGGGGGCCGAAGTGCTCGCGGACCTCGCTCACCACCTGGTTGTTCAGGCGGTTGCGCATGTACATCGTCAGCAGGAAGCCCTCGATGTCGAGGCCGGGGTTCAGTCCGCCCTTGACCTTGCGGATGGTGTTGAGCAGTTTGGAAAGCCCTTCCAGGGCGAGGTATTCGCACTGCACGGGGATCAGCACCGTGTCGGCGGCCGTGAGGATGTTGACCGTGGTGTAGCCCAGCGACGGCGAGCAGTCGATGAAGATGTAGTCGAACTTTCCGCGCACCGAGTCGACGATGCGTTTCATCACGTGGTGGGCGTTTTCCATCTTCGGCAGTTCGGTGTCGGCGGCCACCAGGTCGATCGACGAGGGCAGCACCCAGAGGTTTTTCACGTCGGGACTTTGGAGAAGCACTTCGTCGGCCTGTTTCTGTCCGGCGATGCACTCGTAGATGCCTTCGAGGTTGATGTCGAAGCCCAGCCCCGAGGTGGCGTTCGCCTGCGGATCGGCGTCCAGCAACAGGACTTTCTTGCCCAGCAGGGCCAGCGAAGCCGCTAAATTGATAGCTGTCGTGGTCTTGCCCACGCCGCCTTTCTGATTGGCCAATGCGATTACCTTTGCCATGTTTGAATTCGGTTTATAAGCAGGCAAATTTAGTGAAATTAAATGGAAATCCATAACCGTAGCGGAAAAATGCTTATCTTTACGGTCGGAATGAATTGATAGCTATACGATACTATGGAAGAAAAAAAATCGCCGGCTTCCGCGGCGGAGTCCGCAGCTTCGGGACAGCCGGCCGCAGTCCCGGCGGCGGAGCTGCGTCCGGGCCGCCGGAAATTCCCGACCGTGGGCGACCTGTTCGCCATGCTGGGTATCGCCTTCGGGGCGCAGATCGTCGTGGGGACCGCAGCGATGGTCTTCCTGCTTTTCGCCGGGCACGGGCTTGATTTCAAATCGCTGGAGCCGGCTGCGCTGGGCAAGGTGATGGCGGCGCTCTATTTCTGCTCGATGTCGATCACGCTTGCCGGCATCCTCTACTACCGCCGCGCGCGCGGCGGCAGCGGTCCGTGGGCGCGTTTCTCGGCCCGGGGGCTGAATCCCGCGCTGTTGCTGTGGGCCTTCGTGCTGATGTTCGCCGTCGGCGTGGTGCTCGAACCGCTGCTGCGGCTGATGCCCGAACTGTCGCTCGAAGTGGGCCGCGGATTCTGGACCATCCTTTCGCTGGTGATCTTCGCTCCGATCTTCGAGGAGCTGATCTGCCGCGGCGTCGTGCTGGGGTCGCTGCGCGGTAAGTTCGGCGTGACGACCGCATGGCTCGTCTCGTCGCTTTTCTTCGGCGTGCTCCACGGCCAGCCCGTGCAGGTGATCAACGCCACGGTCATCGGCCTGGTGCTCGGCTACGTTTACCTGGCGACCGATTCGCTGTGGTCGGTGATGATCCTCCATGCGCTGAACAACGCCGTGGCCTATCTGGCGCTGGCCACCGGGCACGGCAATGCGCTGCTGATCGACCTGGTGGGCAGCCGGACGCTTTACGTGCTGATTTACATCGCGGCGCTGGCGCTCTCCGCCGTGTCGGGCTATATGATGCTGCGCACGCTGCGGCGCATGAAGGAGGCGGAGAAAAATCCGTCTGCGGCGTAATAATCCGGCTCCGCACTGCGTTACTTACAAGTAAAAAACGTATCTTTGCCCTTCGGAATATGAATTTGCGAGCGAAAATAGCGGTCGCGGCGGGTGTGCTGCTGCTGGCGGGATGCCGGGAGCTGCCGCGTTATTTTGCCGGCGACACGACCATTGCGCGGGCCGGCGGCAAGGACCTGCGGCTGGGCGACGTGCGGTCGGTGGTCCCGCAGGGGCTTTCGGGCGACGACAGCGCGGCCTTTATGAAGGTTTACATCGACCGCTGGGTGCTCAAGCAGCTCAAGCTCCAGGAGGCGGAGACGCTCTTTTCCTCTTCGGCGGGCGACATCGACAAGATGGTGGAGGAGTACCGCCAGGCGCTGCTGATCCGCCAGCTGGACCAGCATTACGTCGACCGTTCGATCGACACGGTGTTCACCGCCGACGAGATTGCGGCCTACTACAACGCTCACAAGGCCGATTTCAAACTCGACCGCACGATCGTCAAGGGGCGCATCGTCCGTTTCGGCGAGGGGTACCGGCAGGCCGCGAAGCTCAAGACGCTGATGGGGGCCAGGTCGGAGGCGCAGCAGCAGGATTTCAGGGACATCTGCGAGAAGAACGATTTCACGGTGGACGATTTCCGCGACCAGTGGATTGATTTCCCGGAGTTCTTGAGCTACCTCCCGACGCTGCGTTCGCAGAGCTACGATTCGGTGCTGGCGACTGCTGCCGTGCAGGAGATGCGCGACAGCCATGCGCACTATTATTTCCAGATTGATGCGGTGCTGCGCGAGGGCGAGCCGATTCCGCTCGAACGGCTGCGCGGAACGATTCGCCGCATCCTGTTCAACCAGCGCAAGGGCGAGATCATCCGCGCGCACGAGGAGGAGCTTTGCGCCCGGGCCGCGGAGATGGGCGAGGTGAAGATTTTCGCCGACGAGAAACCGAAGAAAGACGAATAAAAATAAAACGATAAACGAAACCAAGATGTTGAAAAAAGCTATGATGGCCGCGGCGCTCGCCCTGTTGTTCGCAGGCGCCCTTGCGCAGAAACGACAGGTGATGCTCGACAAGGTGGTGGCCGTGGTGGGCGGATCGTCGATCCTCTACTCCGAGGTGGACGACTATGCGCGCCAGCTGACGGAACAGCGCCGTCAGGAGGGTTACACTTCCGACCGCGACCCGATGAACGAGGCGCTCGAAGCGCTGATGACCCAGAAGCTGCTCTACAACCAGGCCCAGATCGACTCGGTGAAGGTCAACGACGCCGACATCATGGCGCGCGTCGAGGAGCAGGTGCAGCAGATGGTCGAGGCCGAAGGCTCGATCCCCCAGCTCGAAGCCAAGCACCACATGCCGATCTTCAACATCCGCGAGATCATGCGCCAGCGTTACGAGGAGCAGGCCTATGCCAACTCCATGCAGACCGAGGTGGTCGACAAGGTGTCGGTGATTCCGGGCGAGGTGGAGCGTTTCTACAAGTCGATCTCGAAGGACAGCCTGCCGCTCGTCGCCGACCAGTATGTCTATGCGCAGATCACCAAGTTTCCCAAGTCGATGACCGCCGCCAAGCAGCGTACGCGCGAACGGCTGATCGACATGCGCGAACGCGTGATCACGGGCAAGGCCAAGTTCGAAAACCTCGCCCGCATGTATTCGCAGGACCCCGGCACGATGATGCGCGGCGGCGAGATGGACCCCTCGACGCTCGAACAGCTCGACCCCGCATTCGGCGCGGCGCTGGAGAAGATGCGCCCCGGCCAGATTTCCGAGGTGGTCGAGTCGCAGTTCGGCTTCCACATCATCCAGCTTCTGGACAAGCGCGGCCGGCTCTATCATTTCCGCCACATCCTGCTGCGTCCGGTCTACACGACCGAGGAGCTGGGCGGTTCGCTCAATACGCTCGACAGTCTGGTGAAGGTGATCCGCAAGGATTCGATCACCTTCGAGAGGGCTGCGCTGCTCTATTCGGACGACGCGCAGTCGAAGATGAACGGCGGCATCGTCTCGAACCACGACATCCTGGAGCGTTTCAACGCCTTCGACGCCAAGCTGACCGTCACGAAATTCCTCAAGGAGGACTTTGGCCGCTTCAAGAGCCTCGATGATTACAACGCCCTGAACCGGCTCAAACCCGGCGAGATTTCGGAGGCCTACCTCACCGAAGACATGCTCGGCAACCAGATGGCCAAGATCGTCAAGCTGGTTGAGGTGATCCCCACGCATACGGCTTCGCTCAACGAGGACTACCTGCGGCTCGAAGAGATGGCCTTGCAGGACAAGCAGGAGCGGGTCTTCAAGGAGTGGCTTTCGAAGAAGATCGACGGCATGTACGTCTACATCTCGCCCGAATTCCGCAACGGGGAGTTCGAGAACAAACACTGGGTGAAATAGGCCGTGCGCAGGCTCTTGTCCATAGCCGTAGTGGTGCTGGCCGCCGCCGTGGTTGCGGCGCGCAGCGGTATGCAGGCGCCGGAGCCGGAGGGCGAGAAAAAGCTCATCGACCTCAAGTCGGACCTGATGGGCCCCATCGCCCCGGGCGATTCGGTGGTTTTCCTGGTGGGGAACTTCGCCGCACAGCACAACGGCGCCGTCATCACGTGCGACTCGGCCGTGCGTTACTCGGACATGCGCATCGAGTTCTTCGGCAACGTGCTCATCAACAAGAATACGACCTACATTTACGGTGACCGGGCCGAGTACGACGGCGAGCTGAACGAGGCGCGGGTCTACTCCGACATCGTCAAGGTCGTCGACGGCGACGCCACGCTCTACACCTATAAATTCCTGTTCAACACGAAGAAGAACATCGGCGAATTCGCCGACGGCGGGGTGATGCTCAACCGCGAGAACCTGCTCGAATCGGTCCGCGGCTACTATTATGCCGACACGAAGGAGCTGATCGCCGTCGACCGCGTCGAAATGCGCAACGACGAATACGAACTCAAGGGCGATTCGGTGGTTTACAACATGGCTACCGACAACGCCTTTTTCTTCGACCGCACCAACATCTGGAACAAGGACGGCGACTACCTCTATGCCGACCGCGGTTCCTACGACAAGGCCGATACGCTCTACATCGTGACGCGCAACGGCTATATCCTGACTGAAAAGCAGGAGATCTGGAGCGACAGCCTCCATTACTACCGCGCCGAGGACCATGTGATCCTGCGGCGTGATTTGCAGCTGGACGACGCCGAACACAAGGTGATCGCCTTCGGCGACTACGGCGAGTACTGGAAGGAGCCGGGAAATGCGTTCCTCACGCGCCGGCCCGCGGTGGTGAGTTACGACCTTTCGCAGGGCGACTCGCTTTTCATGCGCGCCGATTCGATGTACCTCTTCACGATCAATGAAAACGCACTGCGCCGGGCCGCCGCTGCGGCCAAAGCCGATTCGCTGGCGCGTCTGAAAACCGATTCCGCCCTTCTCGGGACGCCGCACCACCCGGCCGGGGAGCTTCCCGAAGGCCGTCCTGCGGCGGATTCGCTCGGAAGTCCCCGCGTTCCGGCCGTCGGTCCCGGTTCGCCGGAAGACGCCGCAGGGCCGGATTCGCTGGCCCGGCGGGAGGTCCCCGATTCGCTGCTGGGCGTTTCCGTCCCGGATTCGCTGGCCGTTCCGGCCGTCGATCCGCTCGACACGCTGGTCGGCGATGCCCGGAAAGCCTACCTCAAGGAGCAGGCCGCCAAGTTGAAGGCGGCCCAAAAAGCCGCTGCCGCCAAGGCCCGGAAGGAAAAACTGGAGGAGATCGCCAAAAAACGCCAGGATAAGACGACGGCCAAACTGCTGGCGCAGAAGGAGCGGGAGGAGCGGCGCCTCGCTGCGCGCAAACTCAAGGCCGAGTCGAAACTCCGCGCCCGTCAGGCCCGCGCCGCCCGCAAAGGCAAGGTGATTCCGGTCGATTCCACGGCCCTGCGCGAGATCGACTCGCTGATCGCCCGCAACGACCGGGAGATGGATTCGCTGCTGTTGCAGATGGCCGATTCGCTGGCCGCCGACTCGCTGGCGATGCGGATTCCGGCCGACTCGGTCGATTCGCTCACCGACTCCGCCGACTCGGTTTACCGCCTGATGAAGGGTTTCCGCAATGTGCGCATTTTCCGTTCCGATTTCCAGGCCGTATGCGACTCGATGACGGCCATCAGCACCGATTCGACGATCCACCTCTACATCAATCCCGTGCTGTGGAACCAGGGTAACCAGATCACCTCCGACGTGATGGACATATTCACCGAGAACCAGCAGATCACGCGCGCCGAGTTCATCGGCACTCCGATGATGGTCTCCCAGCTCGACACGGTCCATTACAACCAGGTGGCGGGCAAGCAGATGACGGCGTGGTTCCGCGACAATCAGATCTACCGCAACGACGTGAACGGCAATGCCCAGACGATCTACTACATGCAGGACGGCGAGCCGCCCCAGATCACGGGCATGGGCGTCATCGAGAGCGGCGACTGTTCGTTCTATATCGAGGACAAACAGGTCGTGACGATCGTCTACCGCAAGGACCCCGACTGGAACATCTATCCGATGGACAAGATTCCCGCCGATCAGGAGCTTTACCTCAAGGGGTTCAAGTGGGAGGGCGCGCGGCGTCCGACGCAGGGGGCGGTTTTCGACCGCAGGGTCCGGCCCTCGCAGCGCGAGGAGAAGAGGCATCTCGCACATCCGGATTTCCCGCTTCTGAAAGCCCTCGAGGAGCGCAAGAAGCAGCTGATCGAGGAGCGCCGCTGGGCCGACCGCAACGATCAGGTCGATGCCGCCACCGTGGAGTGGATGCGGGCGCTGGGCTTCGAGGTGGGCCAGCCTCGGGAGTCGGGACCCAAGCTCTGAAAAATTGGAAAAAGGTGAAAAGATGCAAAAACTTTTCACCTTTTTTGTGCTATTTTTGCAGCCGGTTAGCCGTTAATGTCTGTTTTCCCATGAAGAAAAGTCTGATCGCCCTGGCATTCGGGACGTTGGCGCTCGGTATGGCGGAGTTCGTGATGATGGGCATTCTGCCCGACATCGCCCGCAGCCTCGGCGTCTCGATCCCCGAAGCGGGGCACCTGATCTCCGCCTATGCGCTGGGCGTCTGCTTCGGGGCGCCCCTCACGGTGCTGGTGGCCCGCACGCGGCCGCTGAAACACATCCTGCTGGCCCTCACGGGCCTGATCATTCTCGGTAACGCCTGTGCGGCGCTTTCGCCGAACTACTGGACCCTGCTGGCCATGCGTTTCGTCTCGGGGCTTCCCCACGGGGCCTTCTTCGGCGTGGGGTCGATCGTCGCCGAGCGCGTCGCCGACAAGGGCCGGCGGGCCGAGGCCGTGTCGATCATGGTCGTGGGCATGACCGTCGCCAACCTCTTCGGCGTGCCGCTGGGAACCTATATCAGCGGCGTCGTGACGTGGCGCGCCACGTTCGGGATCGTCGCCGTGTGGGGAGCCGTGGCCATGCTGCTCGTGAAATTGTGGGTTCCGGCTCTGCCCGCGCTGCCCGATACGGGGATGAAGGGGCAGTTCCGGTTTCTGAAAAGCGCCGCTCCGTGGCTGGTGCTGGCGTCGGTGATGCTGGGCAACGGCGGCATCTTCTGTTGGTACAGCTACGTCAGCCCGCTGATGGTCCACACCTCGGGGTTCCGTTCCGAGGACCTGACGCTGATCGTCATGCTGGCCGGTTTCGGCATGTTTGCGGGCAATATCGTCGGCGGTCACTATGCCGACCGGTTCACGCCCGAGCGGGTTGTGCGCTTCACGCTCGGCATGGCCTGTCTGGCGCTCGTCGGCATCTTTTTCGGGGCGCATGTCCGCTATCTTTCGCTAGCGCTGATGTGTCTGACTACGGCCTGCCTCTTCTGCGTATCGTCGCCCCAGCAACTGCTGATCCTCGAAAATTCGCGCGGCGGCGAGATGCTCGGCGCGGCGCTCGTGCAGGTGGCTTTCAACCTGGGCAACGCCCTGGGGGCCTACGTCGGCGGCCTGCCGATCGGGCACGGGCTTGGCTATGAATATACGGCGCTTCCCGGCGCGGCTTTCGTGCTGCTGGGGATGACGGCCGCCATGATCTACATCCGTAAATATCCCCGGCATGAACAGCGATAACAGCGAAGAGATCTTTCCCGTGGTCGACGCGGCGGGGAACGTCGTCGGCAAAGCCACGCGCGGCGAGTGCCACGGCGGGTCGATGCTCCTGCACCCGGTGGTGCACCTCCATGTTTTCAATTCGCGCGGCGAACTCTATTTGCAGAAACGCCCCGCCTGGAAGGACATTCAGCCCGGACGGTGGGACACGGCCGTGGGCGGCCATGTGGACTACGGCGAGACGATCGCCGAAGCCCTGCGGCGCGAGGTGCGCGAGGAGCTGGGCATCACGGATTTCGTGCCCGGGGCGGTTGCGGTCTATCCGTTCCGCTCGGAACGCGAATACGAACTGGTCCATGTCTTCCGCACGGTCTACGACGGCGAGGTCCGTCCGAGCGGGGAGCTTGACGGCGGGCGTTTCTGGTCCCCGGACGAAATCCGCGAAAACCTCGGACAGGGTGTTTTCACACCCAACTTCGAAGGCGAAGCCGGATTGATTCTCGGGTGATTCCGTTGTCCGCGCCGGCGTCGTTTCCGGTTTTTCGGCCGCCGCTGCGGTTGAGGCCCGAAAGTTGATGCGGGTACGGGTATGCAGACACTTCTGAAACGTTGGACGCACGCCCTGCTCGAATGGCTGGGCCTGACTTCGGCCACCGGCGATGCGCTCGACCGCTGGGCGGCTTTCGTGCTCGTGGTGCTGGCCGCCGTGGTTTTCGACCTGCTGCTGCAACTGGGCATCGTACACGGGGTGCGGAAACTCGTGGAGCGCACCCGGGCCAAGTGGGACGACACGCTTTTCAGCGTTCCGGTTCTCCGGCGCATGTGCCATATTTTGAGCGCCATTCTGCTGGCCGTCGTGCTCCCGGTGGTCTTCGAGGAGAAATCCACCGGGCGCGTCATCGTCCTGCGGTTCATGGAGGCCTATATCGTCTTTTCGGTTTTCCGCTTCGTCAACGCCCTGCTCTATGCCGCCTTCCACATCGCTGCGGCGCGTCCCGCCTGGCAGAACAAACCCATCAAGGGCCTGCGGCAGACGGCGCAGGGCATTGCGCTGCTGATCTGCACGATTCTGATTGTTTCGATCCTGCTCGACAAGTCGCCCGCCATCCTGCTGACGGGACTGGGCGCCTCGGCGGCCGTGCTGATGCTGATTTTCCGTGACAGCATCCTCGGCTTCGTTTCGGGCATTCAGCTCGCGGCCAACGACATGCTCAAGGTCGGAGACTGGATTTCGATCCCCAAGTACGGGGCCGACGGCAACGTCGAGGAGGTGTCGCTCACGACGGTCAAGATCCGCAATTGGGACAACACGCTCGTCATGCTGCCGCCCTACCTGCTGACGACCGATTCGTTCACCAACTGGCACGCCATGCAGCTTTCGGGCGGGCGGCGCGTGATGCGCTCCGTGGCGATCGACATGACGAGCGTGCGTTTCTGCACCCCCGAGATGCTGGACCACTACCGTACGATCGACCTGATCCGCGACTACGTCGATCAGACCGAACGGCGCGTCGAGGAGTACAACGCCGCGCACGGCATCGGCTCCGGGGAACGGCGGATCAACGGCCTGCATCAGACCAACCTCGGGGTTTTCCGGGCCTATCTGGTCCGCTACCTCCGGAACGAGGTTCCGGTGAACAAGGATATGACGCTGATGGTGCGGCAGTTGCAGCCCACCGAAACGGGGCTTCCGATGCAGCTCTATTTCTTTACCGATACGGTCGTGTGGGTGGATTACGAGGGGATTCAGTCGGATGTCTTCGATCATGTGCTGGCCGTGATTCCCGAATTCGGGTTGCGGGTTTTTCAGAATCCGTCGGGGGAGGACGTCGCCTCGCTGCGCAATGCCTTTTTTCCAAACGCGCAGACACCCTCGCAGACACCCCCGCAGGCGTCACCGCAGGCCTCCTCACAGGCCGCCCCGCAAAATGCGCCGCCCCTGCATGCATCCCGGCCGGCCGCCCCGCAAAGGCCGCAGGCGGAACAGCCCGCCCCGGAGGAGGCTAAAGCACCAGCATCAGCATCACCTGAATGATGATCACGCGCAGGAACATGCACACGGGATAGACCGTGGCGTAGGATACGGAGGGGTTGTCGCCTTCGATCGTGTCGTTCACGTAGTTGAGCGCCATCGGGTTGGCCATGCTGCCGCACAGCAGTCCCGAGACCGATCCGAAGTCGACCTTCAGCACCCGCAGGGCGAACAGCCCCACCAGCACCACCGGCACGAACGTCAGGGCGAATCCGATGCCGAGCCACAAGGCCCCCTCGGGGCGCATGACGGTCTCGAAGAAGTGGGTTCCGGCATCCAGCCCGAGGCATGCGAGGTACATCGAAAGGCCCAGTGCGCGCAGCATCAGGTTGGCGCTCTGGGTGGTGTAGGTGATCATGTGGAGCCGGGGGCCGAACGTGCCGATCAGGATGCCGACGATGATCGGGCCGCCTGCGAGTCCCAGTTTCACGGGAATCGAAATCCCGGGGATCGCCACGGGAATGCTTCCCAGCGTGAGGCCGAGGATCAGGCCGATGAACACCGCCGCGAGGTTGGGTTCGTTGAGGCTCTTGACGGCGTTGCCGAGGATTTTCTCGACGTTGCGGATCGCCTCCGCTTCGCCCACCACGGTCAGACGGTCGCCCAGCTGCAAACGCAGGTCGGGGGTGGCCAGCAGTTGCACGCCCGAGCGGTACACGCGGCTGATGTTGATGCCGTAGGTGTTCCGCAGGCGCAATTGCGAGAGTTTCTTGCCGTTGATTTCGGGGCGTGTCACGAGGATGCGCTGCGAGATGAGCTGGCTGTCGACGGAGTTCCAGTCGATGTTTTCCGTGTTCCAGTCCTTGGTCTCCTGCTCGCCGAAGATCAGCCGCAGGGCGTCGGCCTCGCCGGGCGTGGTGATGACCAGGATCAGGTCGTTCTCCTGTAGGGTTTTGTCCGAGGTGGGGATCGAAACCCGCCCGTCGCGCCACAGGCGCGAAATGACGAAATGGTGGTGGCTCTGCGTCGCGATTTCGTGGACGCTCTTGCCGAAGACCGCGGGATTGGTGAGGTGGTAGCTGGCAATGAAGACGTTCTTGCGGTGTTCGGCGTCGGGTCCCGGCATGTCGCAGGGACGCACGAAGAGCTTGCGCAGGAAGACCACGGCCAGAATTACGCCTACGACGCCCAGCGGGTAGGCCACGGCGCAGCTCAACGCCGCTCCGTTGGCGTCGATGCCCATTTGTTGCAGTGTCTGCTGCGCGGCGCCCAGCGCCGGGGTGTTGGTCGTCGCGCCGCACAGAATGCCCGACATGTCGGGCATCGAGACTCCGAAGGCGTAGCTCATCGCCATGGCCAGGGCCGTTCCGAGCAGCACGATGGCGATGGCGGGCGAGACGAGCCGCAGTCCGTCGGCGCGCATCGAACTGAAGAAGCCCGGCCCCACCTGAAGGCCGAGGGCGTAGACGAAGATCACCAGTCCGAAACTCTCGGCATAGGTCAGCATCGCCGGGTCGAGCGAAAGCCCGAAATGCCCGGCCAGAATGCCCACGAAGAAGATGAAGGCCGTTCCGAGCGAGATTCCGAAAAAGCGGATCTTTCCCAGTCCGATACCGATCGTCGAGATGAGCGAAACCACCACGACGGCCTGCAAAGCCGAGTGCTCGACGAACAATTCTTTAAGCCATTCCATTCCTTCAACTGTTGAAACCGTTGCAAAAGTAGGTCAAATTTTCCGGATTGCCGCTTTTTTGCAGAACGAAAAGTGGTCCGTATGCGTCCGGGCGTATTATTTTGCCTTTTCGGGGTATGACATTTTGGTCGAGCCTTATTACAAAAACGCTCTACCTATTGTGGGTTGGGATAATTTGTCTACTTTTGTATTGCTGGGATAAACACAGATCATCAGTGACGCACGAAGGACTTTTCTGCCGGAGAAGGTCCGGGATCCAATCCGGCAGCCGCCCGGATTATTCAGGAACTTGATGTTCCGGGTAGCAGCGAGGGTGACCGTTTTAGGTCACCCTTTTTGTTTGAATTCGTTTATCAGAATCTCCCGTTTTCAGAGTTGCAACGGCTTCCCGCGGTGGAAATCGGGAATCTTCGACGGAAAACGAACTCGTATTTGGCCTGCACGGTTTGGGTGACGGCGAGCTGCTGGCTGCGCACGGCGAGCTGCGCCTTGCTGATGTCGTTGCGCGCGGCCCGGCGGTTGAAGATCGGGTTGTCGAGCGGGACGCCGGCGTATTCGCGGCTGTTATGGCGCATCTGTGTCCCGGACGGCCACCGCGTGTTCCGAGCCTTCGGGCCGCAGCCGCTTCGCGGGGGCGGTTCCCGGTTCCCCGGGCGCATGACGGATCACGCCGGTCGTGCGGCGGCCGTCGGGGGCGAAAAAGAGGTGATTGCGGAATATCTGCCTATCGGTAAAAAGGCCCGCCCGGTCTTTTCGGGGACCGGGCGGGGGTTTATGCTTTGAGGCGCAGGAACGAATAGCCGAAGCGTTCGGCTGCGGCGCGTTCCAGCTCCTCGCGGACCGAGGGGTGCGCCACGGCTATCAGCGCCCGGGCGCGTTCTGCGAGGTTGCGGCCCCGCAGGTGCGCCACGCCGTATTCGGTGACGACGTGCTGGACCATGTGGCGCGTCGTGACGACGCCCGCGCCGGGCGACAGCAGCGCCCTGATCTTCGATTCGCCCTTGGGTGTGGTCGAGGGGATGGCGATGAAGGTCTTGCCGCCTTCGGACAGCGCCCCGCCGTACATGAAATCGTGCTGGCCGCCCACGCCCGAGATGATGCGCATTCCGACCGAGTCGGCGCACACCTGCCCCGTGAGGTCCACCTCCACGGCCGAATTGATGGCCATGACCTTCGGGTTTTGCCGGATGCGGAACGGGTCGTTGGTCCATGCCACGTCCTTCATCACGAGGTCTTTGCGGTAGTCCATGTAGTCGTACAGCCGGCGCGAGCCGAGGGCCAGCGAGGCCACCGTCACGCCGGGCATCACCGCTTTCTGCGAGTTGTCGATCACGCCGCTTTCCAGCAGCGGCAGCACGCCGTCGGTCATCGCCTCGGTGTGCAGTCCCAGATGCCGGTGGCCGCCGAGGGCCGCCAGTACGGCGTTCGGAATGCCGCCCACGCCGATCTGCAACGTCGCCCCGTCGGGAATCAGTTCGGCGATGTAGCTGCCGATTTTCCGTTCCGTTTCGCTCGGCACGGCCGTCGGGACCTCCACCAGCGGAGAATCGACCTCCACGGCCGCCGCCAGGCGCGAGGTGTGGATCACGGCGTCGCCGTAGGAGTAGGGCATCGCCTTGTTGACCTGCGCGATGATGGTCTTGGCGCACTCCACGGCGGAAACCGCCAGATCGGCCGAGACGCCGAACGAGCAGTAGCCTTCGGCGTCGGGCGGCGAGACGTTGATGAGTGCGACGTCGAGAGGCAGCGTGCCGTCGCGGAACAGCGCGGGGATTTCGCCCAGGAAGGCCGGAATGGTCTGTCCGTAGCCGTCGGCCAGCCACCTGCGGATGTTGTTGGCGACGAACAGGCTGTTGACGAGGAACGACTCCTTGTATTCGGGGCGGCAGTAGGGGGCGTCGAAGGCTCCCACGGCGAAGGCCGAATAGACCGTCACATGCTCCAGTTCGCCGCCCCGTTCGGCCATTGCGGCCACGAGCGCTTCGGGGATCGAGGTGCTGCCCTGAATGTAGACGCTGTCGTTGGATCGGATGAGTTTTACCGCCTCCGCGGCAGTCGTGTAGTGCATGTTGTCAGCGGTTATTTTCTGCAAAAGCGGTTAAACGTTCTTCGAGCATTTCGAACTGTTCGGGGCGGTTCATCTGCGAGACGCAGACGCGGATGCCGCTCTGGCGGCTGCCGGTCGAGGTGAGCGAGATGGCGCAGATGCCGTAGAGCAGCAGCTCGCTCAACAGTTCGGCGCTGGTCATCGCGCCGTAGCCGACCGTGTAGAAGAATCCGTCGCTGACCGGCTCGTCGCGGTCCTTGTCGTAGACGATGCGGAATCCGTGGCGGAGGAACGTCTCCTTGGTCAGCCGGGCGCGCCGGGCGTACTCCGAGGCTTCGCCCACGAAGTCCAGTTCGCCGTCGGCCGCCGCGCGGAACATTGCCGCCAGGGCGTGCTGCGCCGAATGGCTCGTGCCGGATGAGGCCGCATAGAGAAAGACCAGTACGTAGGCGTCGCCCAGCCGTCCGATGTTGTAACGCCGGCGCAGGGCGGGGTACTCGCGGCGGAAAAGCGCATCGGAGATCGCCGCCACGGCGATTCGCTGCCCGGCGTAGCTGAATATCTTCGACCCGGAGACCAGCAGGATGTAATTGTCCGTGTAGCGGGCCACCGAAGCCTGGTAGGGGGCTTCGAAAGGCCGTCCCAACGGTTTGCGGAAATCCATGCAGAGGTAGGCGAGGTCCTCGATGACGATGGCGTCGTACCGCGTGGCCAGCTCGCCGATCGTGCGCAGCTCGTCCTCCGTGAGGCAGATCCACGCCGGGTTGTTGGGGTTCGAGTAGACGATGGCCGCCACGTCGCCTGCGGCGAGGACGCTCTCGATCTTCGGCCCCAGCTTTTCGCCCCTGTAATCGTAGATGTCGAACGACTCCGAGGGAATGCCGAGAATGCGTACCTGACTGCGCTGCACGGGGAATCCGGGGTCGATGAAGAGGATTTTGCGCCGCTGCGGGTCGAGCTGCGAGCAGAGCAGGAATGTGGTGAAGCTGCCCTGCATCGACCCGACGGTGGGGATGCAGCCCCGGGGGGCCACCTCCACGTCGAGGAAGGCTTTCAGGAAGCGCGACGCCTGCGTCTTGAGTTCCGGAATGCCGAACATGTTGGGATACTGCGACGCGACGCCCGCCTGCAGGGCCGCGCATTCGGCCTCGACGCCCGCCCGTTCGGGCGGCAGCCCCGGCACGCCCATTTCGAGGTGGAGGAACTCCACGCCCGTGTCGCGCTCCATCGTGCGGGCGATGTCGCCCGACTGGCGGATCGTGGCCTGCGCGATGTCGGCTATGTCCATCCGCTCCAGCGCGGAGCGCAGGCAGGACCTGTCGAACGGTATTTTCATGGCTTTGCCTGTTTTTGGGTCGCTTCGTAGCCGGCGCGGAACGCCGCGAGATTCGTTTCGACGACCTGCCCGCCCTTGCGGGCGAAGATGGCGCGGATGCCGGACTCCAGTTTCGCGGCGTCGATTCCGAGCAGCGGCGCGGCGGCTCCCAGCAGCGCCATGTTGGCCGAGCGGGGCGCCATGGCGGCTTTGGCGACGGCGTCGGCGTCGAGGACTACGGCGTGCGGGAGTTTTTCCAGTTCGCGCCGCAGGGCCTCGCCCTCCGGGTAGTTCGGGATGTTGATCAGCGGCGTGATGCCGGTGATTACCCATCCGTCGTCGGCGAGCCACGGCAGGTAGCGCAGCGCCTCCATCGGCTCCATCGAGACGATGAGATCGGCCGCGCCGCGCGGAATGAGATCCGAACGGATGGCCGACGACGAGATGCGCAGGTTCGACTGCACGTCGCCGCCGCGCTGGCTCATGCCGTGGACCTCGGCCTGCTTGATGTGAAGCCCGTCTTCGAGGGCGGCCCGTCCGATGACGGCGGCGATCGAGAGGATTCCCTGGCCTCCTACGCCCGAGAGTATGATGTCGCGTTTCATAAGCCTTTACTTTTTAGCAGCGTTGTGTCGCTTTGCGGTCTGGATACATTCTCTTCGCGGGATGATCACCGAGACGCCCCGGTGGGCGATCTCCTCGCGGATCACGGCCTTCATCTCCTCGCGGTTCTTGGGCAGGGGCACGACCGTGCGGATATGTGCGGGATCGACGCCGATGCCGGCGCAGATCTGTTCCAGACGGCCCGTTCCGGCCGAATCCTGCCCGCCGGTCATGCCCGTCGTGAGGTTGTCCGAGATGATGACCGTGATGTCCGCGCGCTCGTTCACGGCGTCCAGCAGGCCCGTCATGCCCGAATGGGTGAAGGTCGAGTCGCCGATCACGGCCACCGAAGGGTGCTGGCCCGCGTCGGCCGCGCCTTTGGCCATGGTGATCGAGGCTCCCATGTCGACGCATGTGTCGATGGCGTGCAGCGGCGCCAGCCACCCCAGCGTGTAGCAGCCGATGTCGCTGAAAACCTTGCCCGCGGGGTATTCCTCGCGGATCACCTCCGTCAGGGCTGTGTACATGTCGCGGTGTCCGCATCCCTGGCAGAGCGCGGGCGGGCGGGGTACGACGATTCCGCTTGCGGCGTGCGTCCGGCGGGGCGCCATGCCGAGGGCCGCGCGCACGCTGTCGGGCGTCAGCTCCCCGGTGCGGGGCAGTTCGCCGGTCAGGCGTCCGCGGATCGCCACGGGATTGGGCAGCATGCCCCGGACGATCTCTTCCACGACGGGCTGGCCCTCTTCGAGGATCAGCAGCGTGCCGCACTCGGCGGCGATACGGCGCACCAGCGTGCGGGGCAGCGGGTACTGCGCGATTTTCAGCACCGGGTGCGGACATCCGTCGGGGTAGTTCTCCATCAGGTAGTTGTGTGCGATGCCGCAGGCGACGATGCCCAGCCGTTTGTCCGGACCCTCCGTATAGGCGTTGAACGGGCTGGCGGCGGACTCCTCTTCCAGCCGGGCGTAATCCTCCAGCAGCGTCTGGTATCGCACGCGCGAGTTTCCCGGCATCAGCACCCACTGGCGGGGCTGTTCGGGATGGCTCAACGGGTTTTCGGCGCGCGCCTCGCCCGTCTCGACGACGGCCCGCGAATGGGCCATGCGGGTCGTCAGGCGCATCAGCACCGGAATCCGGAACCGCTCCGAGAGGTCGAAGGCGGCCTTCGCCATGTCGTATGCCTCCTGCTGGTCCGCAGGCTCGAAGGTCGGCACGAGGGCGAATTTCCCGTAGAAGCGCGAATCCTGTTCGTTCTGCGACGAGTGCATCGAGGGGTCGTCGGCTGCCACGACCACCAGCCCGCCGTTGGCTCCGGTCATCGCCGAGTTGACGAAGGCGTCGGCCGCCACGTTCAGCCCCACGTGTTTCATGCAGACCAGCGCGCGCTTGCCGGCGAACGACATGCCGAGCGCCTCCTCCATGGCCGTCTTTTCGTTCGACGACCACGTGCGGTGCACGTTGCGCTGCGCAGCCAGGGGATGCTGCTGGATGTATTCCGTGATTTCGGTCGAGGGTGTGCCCGGATAGGCATAGACACCCGACAGTCCCGCGTGGAGCGCCCCCAGTGCGAGGGCTTCGTCTCCGAGTAAGAGTTCTCGTTTTGCCATGAGCTTACGGTCTGGTTCACTTTTTACAAATTTAGGAAAATTTAATTAAAATCCAATATTTGGCGATAATTTATCAGACATTCGGCTGGAATCGGGAAAAAATATAGGTTTCGACCCGGTTTCTGGTTGAAAAATGTAAAATGCGCTCCGGGACGCCGTGCGGCCCGTATCCGGCCTTTCGGCTTTTCCCGGAGGCGGGGACTTTGCGGAGCGGAATCTGCGGGACGTTCACGAAATTGCCGGAATTGTTTGGTTTGATTGGTTTTTTTGCGATCTTTGTGCTGCAAAAGAATAACCCATGAACAACTCGCCGAACATCAAACAGGTGGAAACCGTCCTGAAATACATCAAGAATGAGCTTTATTCCGGACGTTTGCAGCCGGGCGAACGCCTCCCGGCCGAGCGGCGGCTGGCCGACATGTTGGGCGTCGGCCGCGCCCATGTGCGTGCGGCGTTTCAGAAACTCGAATTTTACGGCATCGTCCAGACCTTCCCCCAGAGCGGCACGGTGGTCGCCCAGGAGAAGATGCAGGTGCTCGAACGCATGATCACCGACGCGCTTCAGATCAGACAGTACGACTTCGCGTCGCTGGTCTACGTGCGTGTGCTGCTCGAAATCGAGGCCATCAAGCTCTGCGCCCGCAACCGTACGGCGGAGGATCTGGAGAACATCGAACGGGCGCTGGAGGAGTGCGAGGCGAAATTCTATACCGAGGAGCGTGTCTCGAAGGACTTCGCCTACCACCAGGCGCTGGCCCGCGGGGCGCACAATCCGGTGATCGCGTCGATGCTGCTGGTCATCACGCCCGACGTGCTGCGTTATTACCAGCGTTACCGTGTCTGCACGGTTCCGCAGGAGGAGGTCTATTTCGAGCATCGCGAACTGCTGCGCTGCGTCCGCGAGAAGGACGAGGAGGGGGCCGTCGCGATGCAGCGCCGCCACCTCAAGTCGTTGAGCGAATTCGCTGCGGCCTTCAACGACGAGAACCATTTTCTCGAATAGCGCTCCTGCCGTCCCGAAACGACAAACGGCTGTCCCCGGAAGGACAGCCGTTGCTGTGTTTGGTTGCGTCCCGTGCTACCCGCAGAGCCAGTCGCGCAGGATTTCGGGTGTTTCCACCTCCCGGCAGCTGACCGAAGCGAGCAGTTCGCGTCCTTGTTGCGTGAGTGAGTAGTACATCTGGCGCCGGTCTTCGTTGCAGAGTTCGCGGGTCACCAGTCCTTTCTGTTCCACCGAGCGGAGCACTTTCGAGGTGTTCGACGGCGTGAGTCCCAGCAGTTCTCCCAGCTCTCCCGGGCAGAGACGCCCGGTTTTCGAGAGGCTGCACAGCGTCATGCCCTCGTTCAGGCAGATGCCGTAGCGTTTTTCGAACGCGCTTTCGAACTGGTGCACGGCGCGCTGAAGGTCGCGGATCTTACAAAGTTTGTCCATGTTCCTTCGCTTTATATACCGCCTGCATGCCGCAGCGTTTCACGCATTTGCCGCATTCGATGCATTTTCCGGGGTCGATCCGCGGAAGGGAGTTCCCCTCCTGCGAGATCGCGCCCGCGGGGCAGATCGGGATCAGCGGGCAACGGTGGTTCTGCGGGCATAGCAGGGCGTCGACCGTCAGTGCCATTATTTACCCAGCATCACTTTGTCGATGGCCTCCTTGAGCGAAGCCTTGGGCAGGGCGCCCTGGGCCATCTGGGGTTTGCCTTCCATCGGGATGAACAGCAGCGTGGGGATCGAGCGGATGCCGAACGCCGCGGCAAGCTCCTGCTCCTCCTCGGTGTTGATCTTGTAGATGTAGATCCGGTCCCCGTATTCGGCGGCCAGTTCTTCGAGCACCGGTGCGAGGGCCTTGCAGGGACCGCACCACGAGGCGTAGAAGTCGATCAGGGCGGGTTTGTCACCGAGGTATTTCCACTCCTCGGGATTTTTTTCATAGTCGGCGACCTTCTTCAGAAAGTCGGCTTTGGTCAATGCGATCGTTTTCATATTCTTTGCGTTTTTGTTGTTTGTCTGTGCCTGGCTTCCGGCGGCGAAGGCCAGCAGCGCGAAAGCGGTTATGAGCAGTTTTTTCATCTTGTTTTTTATTGTTCTCTATCAATAACGATGCAAAGATAGAATTTATTTTCCGATAAAACAAATTTCCAATGGAAAATATTGTGATCTAATGATTCACTGATTTGAAAACGGCGGGTTTCGCCCGCGGGAATTTTATGTACTTTTGATGTCAACCGACACACGCAGCGCGAGCAGAGACCGCTTGCGGGCTATGCCGTGCCAGAAGGAGGAAAACGAGCGTAGCGAAGTTAAAAGCGCCAGAACCATCCGCATGTCGTTCTTTGCGGGAGTCTTCTCCGTCCCGTGCTGAGCGGGCGCAGTAAGATCAGGCCTTTACGGCGCAAAAACACGCGCCGTAAAGGCTGTGGCGGCTCGGCAAACAGCACGTATCTGCCTTCGCCTGCGGACGCCTTTGCCAGCCTCCCGCTCCGGGCACGCAGGCTGTCGGTTGTTCTTGTTCCGCTCCAAGCGATAATGCGCCTGTTTTATGAATGTTCGCGCAGTCCCCTAAAACCCGCCTCTTAGGCGGGCGAACGTTAGACGGGACGAAGTCGGCGAAGGCATCTGTCGGAGAGTTTTTGGTACTTTTTGCGGTCAAAAAGTACATAAGCTTCCGCGGGCCGAGACCGCGGTTAACCGCCGACCAAAAAGCGGCAAAGAACAGCCGGCGAAGCGTGCGAAATGTTTTGATGGCGAAGGAATGCGAACTCTCGCGGATTATTCCAGGTAGACCATCACGTTGCCGCTGATCTGCTGCAACGAGATTTCGCACAGTTTGGTGTTGTACTGCGCCGTGAGGATGCGCTCCTCGGCGTCCAGCAGGCTCTTCTGCGCCTCGCGCATCTCGATGCCCGGCAGGTCGCCCAGCAGGTAGCGTTCCATGGCGATTTCGTAATTCTCCTTGGCGGCGATCAGGTTCTCCTCCTCGAGCAGGATCACTTCGAGGTTGTTGCGGTAAGCCTGCCAGAAATTCGACAGGTCGGCGCGCAGCGACTGTTCCAGCCGTTGCTGCGTCAGCTGCGCGTTCTCGACGCCGATGCGGGCGTTGCGCTGTTCGCGGCGGCGGTTGCCGTCGAAGATCGTGAAGCCCACCTTCACCCCGGCGTTCAGCCCGAGCGTTCCCCGCGAAAGGTTCCCTCCCGTGCCGTAGCGGTTGTAGGTGTATCCGTAGCCCGTCGTGAGGTTCACATAGGGATAGTTCCGGGCCAGAACGGTCTTCAGGTCCAGTTCGGCCAGCGAACTGTTGTGCTCGGCCATCAGCAGCGAGGCGTTCGCCGAAAGGGTTTTGGCCAGCAGGTCGTTCCAGTCGAGCGTGGCGTTGACCCGGATCACCGAGTCGGGGATGCTGAACCTCTCGTCGAGGTTCTCGTTGGCCAGCAGTTCGTTGATGCGGATGCGCGAGGCGGTCACCAGTTCGTGCTGGGACATGTATTTCGAACTGTCGGCGTTGAAGTCGACGCGGGCTTGCAGCAGGTCGAGGCGCGAGAAGTTGCCCACCTGGACGCGCGCTTCAGTGATGCGCAGCCGCTCGCGCGAAAGCGAGACCGCATAGCGGAAGTTCTCCAGGCGCAGCGTCTGCTGGATGTAGTTGTAATATTCGGCCGTGAGGCTGGCCATGAAGTCCTCGATGGTGATGCGCGTCTTCAGCGCGCCCATCTGCTGCATCTCCTTCAGGCGTTTGTAGTTGGTGCGGATGCGCAGTCCGTCGAACAGCGTCCAGTTCACCGCCAGCCCGACGTTGGCCGTCTGGTCGTAGACGCCGGTCTCGGTCGTGGCGTCCCCGTTGCGCGGGGTGACGGTGCGGTCGTTGTCCAGCGTGCCCGTGTACCCGGCCGAGAGGTCGACCGTGGGGAGCATCCCGGCGTTTCCCGCCGTGGCGTTGTTGTCGCTGACGCGCTCCTCGTTGCGCACGATGCGCACGTCGTAATTCTGTTCAAGCCCGATCTCCAGACATTTGCGCAGGGTCAGCGGAGCGGACGCCTCCCGAGCCGGCGGCGCCTCCTGCGCTCCGGCGGCGCTGCCGATTCCCAGCAGCAGGGCCGCTAAAAATGCTATTTTCATGCGTCGTTGTGTTTCGATTTCTTGATTCGGTTCGTCGATACGTAGCTGTAAATGGCCGGAACGATGTAGAGCGTCAGCAGCGTCGAGACCACCATGCCGCCCACCACGGCGATACCCATGGCGATACGTCCGTTGGCGCCTTCCCCCGTGGCGACGGTCAGCGGCAGCAGGCCCAGGATGGTCGAGGCCGAGGTCATCAGGATCGGGCGCAGGCGTTGCAGCGAGGCCTCCTCGATGGCTCGCATCTTGTCCAGCCCGGCCTCCTGTTTCTGGTTGGCGAACTCGACGATCAGAATGCCGTTCTTGGCCACCAGTCCGATCAGCATGATGATGCCGATCTGGCTGAAGATGTTCATCGTCTGGTCCGCGCCCCACATGAAGACCAGCGCGCCGGCGATGGCCAGCGGCACGGTGAGCATGATCACCAGCGGGTCCTTGAAGCTCTCGAACTGCGCGGCGAGGATCAGGTAGATCAGCATGACGGCCAGGATGAAGGCGAACATCAGGCTCGACGAGCTTTCGCGGAACTCCTTCGAGTCGCCGGCCAGCGCCGTGCGGAAGTCGTCGCCGAGCGTCTCGTCGGCGATGCGGTCCATTTCGTCGAGTCCCTGCCCGATGGTCTTGCCCTTGGCCAGTCCGGCCGACACGGTGGCCGACAGGAAGCGGTTGTAGTGGTAGAGCTGCGGCGGCGCGACGTTCTCCGCGAGCGAAATGAGGTTGTCCATCTGGATCATCTCGCCCTTGTCGCTGCGCACGTAGATCGAACGCAGGTCGGCGGGCTTGTTGCGCTGCTGGCGGTTGATCTCGGCCAGGATTTCGTATTGCTTGCCGTTCATGTAGAAGTAGCCGAGACGCTGGCCGCTCAATCCGTACTGGAGCGTCTGGGCGATGTTGCGCGTCGAGACGCCCAGCAGGTTGGCCTTGTCGCGGTTGACCTCGATGCGCACCTCGGGCTTGCTGAACTTCAGGTCCACGTCGGCCATCTGGAACACGGGGCTTTCGTAAACCTTGCGCATGAATTCGGGCAGCACCTCCTGCAACCGTTCGAGGCTGGTGGCCTGGAGCACGTACTGCACGGGCATGCGCCCGCGGCGTCCGCCGAAGGTGCTCTGCTGCTGCACGAAGGCGCGGGCCTTGGTCTTCGAGCGCACGGCGGCCGAGATCTGCTCGGCGATCTCCATCTGCGAGCGTTTGCGGGTAGCGATGTCCGTCAGGGCGATGCGGACGTTGCCCGAGCCGCTCGACACGCGGGCTGTCACCGACGAGGCTTCCGGCACGAGCGAGTCGACCAGGCGGTTGATGTCCTCGGTGTAGTCGCGGATGTATTCGTAGGTGGCGCCCTCCGAGCCGCGCGTGTTGATCGAAATCTGCGAACGGTCCTCCAGCGGGGCCATCTCGGCCGGGATGGCGCTCCATAGCCAGCCGATGAGTCCCATCGTCAGCAGGACCAGCGGCAGGGCCAGCCACCGGCGGCGCAGGAACGAGGCCAGCGTGCGGCTGTAAAAGTCGTTGAGCCAGACGAAGAACGGCTCGGTTTTGCTGTAAAACCAGCTCTTCTTCTCTTGCCGCACGAGCAGCTTGGTCGCGAGCATCGGGGTGATCGTCAGCGCGGCGAAGGTCGAGATGACCACCGCGCCCGAGATCACCATGCTGAATTCGCGGAACAGGCGGCCCGTCATGCCCTCCATGAAGACGATCGGGAAGAAGACGGCGATCAGCGTGATCGAGGTCGAAATTACGGCGAAGAAGATCTCCTTGGCCCCTTCGATGCCGGCGTCGAAGGGCGTCATGCCCCGTTCGATGCGAATGTAGATGTTTTCGGTCATCACGATGGCGTCGTCGACGACCAGTCCCACCGAGAGCACCACGGCCAGCATCGACAGCACGTTGATCGAGAATCCCGCGGCATACATCACGAAGAACGTGCCGATCAGCGACACGGGGATCACGATGCAGGGGATCAGCGTCACGCGCCAGTTGCGCAGGAAGAGGAAGATGATGATGATGACCAGGATGAAAGCCTCGTAGACGGTGGTCCTCACCTCGTCGATCGAGGCGCGGATGAAGCGCGTGTTGTCGAATCCGTAGGAGGTGACCACGTCGTCCGGGAGGTCCTTCTTCATGCTCTCCATGCGTGCGTACACGGCATCGGCGATCTCGATGTGGTTGGCGCCCGGCTGGGGGATCACGACGACGCCCACCATCGGAATGCCGTTCATTTTCATGTAGCTGCGCGTGTCCTGCGGACCCAGTTCGGCGCGTCCCACGTCGCTCATGCGGATGATGCGGTCGGCGTCTTCGCGCACCACCAGGTCGTTGAACTCCCGCGTGGTGTGCATCAGTCCCATCGTGCGGATCGTCAGCTCCGTGGTGTTGCCCTCGATGCTGCCCGAAGGCAGTTCGACGTTCTCGCGGTCGAGGGCCGTCTTGATGTCGGTCGGGGTGATGCCGTAGCCGGCCATCTTCGCGGGGTCGAGCCACAGGCGCATCGAGTAGCGTTTCTCGCCCCAGATCTGCACGCCGCTCACGTCGCTGATGGTTTGCAACTGCTCCTTGACCGTCAGGTCGGCGATCTCGCTCAATTCGAGCAGCGACCGCTTGTCGCTCTGGATCGTGACCATCAGAATCGGCGAGGCGTCGGCGTCGGCCTTGGTCACGGTCGGGGGGTCGCAGTCGCGCGGCAGGTAGCGCTGGGCGCGCGAAACCTTGTCGCGAACGTCGTTGGCGGCGGTTTCGAGGTCCACCGAGAGTTCGAACTCGACGGTGATGCGGCTCTGGCCCTGGCTGCTGACGCTCGACAGCGAGCGGATGCCCGGGATGCCGTTGATGTTCTGTTCGAGCGGCTCGGTGATCTGGTTTTCGATCACGTCGGCGTTGGCGCCCGGGTAGGAGCACGAGACCGAGATGATCGGGTTGTCGACGCTCGGGAATTCGCGCACGCCGAGGTAACTGTATCCGATCAGACCGAATAGCAGGATGATGATCGTCAGCACCGACGCCAGGACGGGCCTCCGGATGCTCAGTTCGGAAATGTTCATGCGGCGGAGGGTTTATTCGACGGTGTCGAGTTTCACGGGAAGCCCCTCGCGCAGCTGCAACGTGCCGGAGGTGATGAGCGTGTCGCCGACGTTAAGCCCGTCGATGATCTGGATGCTCGAATCGGTCCGCAGTCCGGTTTTCACCTCCGCGGCGTGCGCCTTGCCTCCCTTGTAGAGGAATACCTTGTCGACGCCCATCTCCGGCACGAGGGCCTCGGTCGGGATGGCGATGGCGTCGGGAATTTCGTGCATGCGGATCTGCACCGTCGCAAAGCGTCCCGGCAGCAGTTTGCCCTGCGTATTGGGATACTTCGCCCGGACGGCCAGCGTGCGGGTGGCGATGTCGACCTTCGATTCGGTGGCGTAAACCGCGGCTTCGAAACGCTCCTGCCGTCCCTCGATGGTGAACGAGAGGCGCGTGCCGGGCTTGATCTGGTTGGCATAGCGTTCGGGAACGAAAAAGTCGATCTTCAGGGGCGAAATCTTCGTGAGCTTGGCCACCACGACGCTGGGCGAGGCGTAGGCGCCTTCGCTGACGTTGCGCAGGCCGATCACGCCGTCGAACGGCGCCCGCAGCTCCGTGAGCGCGATGTTCGACTTCACGATGTCGATGTCAGCGTTGAGCATCGCCAGTTCCGTGCGGGCCTGTTCGTAGGCCTCCTGGCTCACGGCGTCCTTTTTGAGCAGGGCGCTCTGGCGGTAAACGCGGTCTTCGGCCAGTTTGAGCTGCGCCTCGTAACGCGAGAGCTGGGCCACGAGCGGCAGGTCGTTGACCTTGGCCAGCAGCTCGCCCTTGCGGACGACGGTGCCCTCCTGGAAGTTGATCGCCACGATTTTGCCCGAGGTTTCGAACGAGAGGTCCACCTCCTCGTCCGGCAGCAGGTTGCCCACCGTGGTGATGCCGTCGGTGAGCCGCTGCGGACGGACGATGCGTCCGTTGACGTTGAGGGTGCTCTGTCTGCGGGGCGCGATCGGCGCTTTGGCGGCGTCATCCGATGCCGGAGCTTTGTCGTTCAATAGATTGTAGAGGCCCAGGATCAGGCAGAATACCACGAGAACGATGGCCGTGATGATCCATTTCTTTTTCTTATTCATTGCGAGAGTCCGGTTTTGCGTAGGGTATTGTATGCAAAGATACGAAAAAGGCGGATGGATGCAAAACCGAATGGGCGTCCGGTTCTGGTGCCCTTTCCGACGAATAAAAGTGTCGTAACGATGCCGAAAATGCCCAAAAAGCGTGTTGGCCGTCGGCTTTTGACAGTGAAACGAGCCGGTTGCTGAAATATAGAATTAGAAAACTTTGTCCGATTGTCCGGTTTCGGACGGGTGAAACGGAAAAATTCGGAGGTGAAATAATGCCGGCTTTACGCGTCACTGCATTTTTCGATCGTCTCGATGGCCGTGTTCATCGGGATTTTTCGGTTTACGCATTGGTTTAAATAAATTCCCGATTTCGCCGTGAAAACCGCTCGAAACAAGATGCGAAAAAACCGCCTGCAAATTGCAAGCGGCTGTAAACAACAGAGGGAAAAGCATTTGCCTTTCCCTCCTTGTGACACCGACAGGACTCAAACCTGTAACCTTCTGATCCGTAGTCAGATGCTCTATTCAATTAAGCTACGGTGCCGAATTGCGATTGCAAATGTAGGGCAATGTTGATTAACAGATAGTTACGGTAGTGAATTTTGTCGATTAATTTCTCTTTTTCGTGCTGTTGCTCGGCGCGGTTTACACGTTGGTTTACACAATAGGGCAAATTCAATGCTGGTTAAACAATAGGTGAATTAATTGATTATTTGATAAATAGAAAAAGTGACAAACTCTGTTGAAAGGGCAATTATATAGCCCCTCGTTTTTAGTCTGTCACTTGTCGTTGTCAAAGGAAAACCACATTTTTTCGGCCTGCCCTTAACCTTTTAAGATATATAGTATATATAACTCCATTTTTTGTGGAGTAATATTCGTTGCCTCTAATACGTGCGCCTGTTCCATACTACCGTACGGTTCCTGCCGCTACTTTGCAAATTGCATCAGATAGTTTTCGCAGAATCCCGCTAACGGGAATCTTTTTGTTTCGTTCCGTCCGTCGGGCGTGGTGTAATGAAATAATAATATAGTGTTCGCTCTGACAAGGCAGTCGAATAAATTTACCGTTTCGCTCATGCCCTCCATCTTCACCTCGTTAGCGATTATTATTCCTATTGTATCGTCTATCTCTTTAAGATCGCTTTTTCACCCGATTATTCATTGTTTGTTCTTTACAAGTGCGATTTCAACGGGTTTATTTATGTCCGCTGTTTCGGGAGAGAAAACAAAGTAAAACATTTCGGGATAAATCTCATTTTGAGGCTTTATGACAATTAAGCCTATTCCCTCTGTCTTGCTCCATTCGACCAACTTGCAAATAGCTTGTTTATCCTCCCATGCTTTGGTCATTCATTCTGTTTTCGGTTGTTTGTATCTGTTCATTTTAGCTAAAATTTAATTGTTATTTTATCTTTATAAAGATAAGATTATTAGTGGAATAAACAAAATAAGAAAGTGACAAACTCTGCAAAAGGGTCTTATGGATTAACCTTTTCACAAAGTCTGTCACTCGGAATTTTGCCAATCAGTTTTGGCTTTTGAATAGTGATTGTTGAGTTAAGGCAAATTGAGCGAATGCCCAAACAAACGTTTTAAATTTCGTCACCTCTATTACCGCCTTAAATGTTTCTGTTTTGTGTCTTTCGTCTTTCCAATCTGTGATTTTAATATGTGTAATGTCTTTTCCGTTATCGCTCCCGAATCGGATTCCATCATGTGCAATGGCATTTCGGATATGCCGAGCCACGTTCTTCACGCTCTTATTGGGTTCTTTTATGCAGCTAATGTCTGTATCGGCAATTCCCCATTTGTCCGCTGAAACAACCTCTGTCGGAAGATGATTGAATAGGCTTTGTTGTGGAATTATCAATAATCCAACACATGCATTGATGAACAATGTATTTTCAAACGGTATTTGGTATCCGTTAACAATTTCTTGTGTCCGTTGGATAAACTCTATTTCAAAAATATTTTTGTACTCCATTGGGCTTACTCTGTAAAATCGTATCCAACAATATTATCGCCTAAATCTTTCCAATATGGAGCTTTTTTATAATCATCAACAGCTGACATCGGAACATAGTATTTACATTTCCATGAAGTTCCCCAATCATTTCCAAAAACGTTGGCACCTCCTAAAAAAGGCGGTGTAAGAGATTTGCAATAGACAAATTCTACATTGCGATTGTGAAATGCATAGTCTCCAATAGATTTGACACTTGCGGGTAGCGTAACACGTAAAGTTGAGATATTGATACTAGATGCTCCATAAAATGCATATGCTCCAATAGTTTCTACATAATCCCCTAATATTATAAATCGGAGTGAGGTACATCCATAGAATGCTCTATCTTGAATATCTGTAATATTATTTCCCCAAGTAACAAACTGTAAATCTGAGCATCCCGAGAATGCATTTTGCTCAATAGTTTTTACATTATCTGGAATAACGATAGTATATAATTTAGAGCAGTCTTTAAATGCCTCTTTTCCAATATAGGTTACCCCGATAAAATATCGTAATTCATTGAATGACGAAATCGCACTACCATGAAAGTAATGGTAATACCCAATATATTTTACATTTGCTGCCTCCTGATACGATAGTTCACCATCAAGATTTTTATCCCACGAATTGAGATTATCTATATTACTACTGTTAAGCCATTGACTAGAACACAAATATTTCGTAATGGGATCAGCAAATTGAATGTTTTGTGTTGTCGTATCATTATTCTGAGGCATAGTTATTACCGTTCCATCTGCCAATTCAAAGTAAACATTGTTCTCATCCTGCGTGATTTTGATGCTGTCTGCATCCTTGCCGTCCTCTCCCGTAGCTTTGCCTAATTGCGTCCAATTCGTTCCGTTGTCATAGGAAATCCACCAATAGCCCTCTCGAATTTCGAGTTTAGGCGTAACACCATCTGAACCATCCGTGCCATTATTACCGTCTGTCCCTTGTGCTTTTATCTTCTGACCATCTACAACGATAAACTCACCGTCCAGCGTCCAATAATAGATGCCGTCCGTGTCTTTCTTCACTCCGATAACGGGTGTGTTGCCATCGACACCATCCGCACCATCCTTGCCGTTGTAAATCACAATCGGGTTGCTCTTGGCAAACTTAATCGTATAGCCTACTACCTTGCCGTTCTCGGTCAGCGGGTCTACACTCGTAATATAATCGTTGTTTTGGAGTGCTGTTACAATTGTCTGTAATGCCGAAAGATTGGTATTCGTTTCGTTGCAAAGACGCTGTAAGGCTTCAAAAGCTGACCATGTGGGTAGTTTGATTTGCGTACCGTTCGATAAAGTGAAAATTACATAGTCGGTGCTGGTTTCATAATCCACACCCGAAAACATGGAATCGCCACCAATGCCGTCTTCACCTGTGGCCTTACCTAACTGCGTCCAATTTGCTCCGTTATTATAGGAAACAAACCAATAATCGTTTTCGATTTTGAATTGCGGGGTCGTGCCGTTGGTTCCGTCTTTGCCCTCGGCTTGGATTTTTCCACCATCGACCACGATAAATTCACCGTTCAACGTCCAATAATAGACACCATCAGTATCTTTCTTTACGCTGATAGTGGGTGTTATCCCATCTTCACCGTCTTGTCCGTCTTTACCGTGGTAGATGGTAATAGGGTTACCTTTGCTGAAAGTAATTGTATAGCCGATTTCTTTGCCGTCTTTCATAAGAGGTGTAGTCCCCGTAACATAGACGTTGTTTTGTAATGCTGTTACGATAGTCTGCAACGATGAAATATTTGTGTTCATCTGCTTGCAGAGTTCCTCTAATTTTGCGACACGGTTTTCCAATCCGTGAACGCTGTTCCAAAGGTCATCATCATCGTATTTACACGATGTGAGCGCAACCACCGCAAATAATGCGGCAAAAGCCAATAGTTTTTTCATAGTAAGATTTATTTAAGTTGAACAAGTATTTTAAATCTTACTATCCGCCCCTCAATAGTGGATTCAATAATAAGAAAGCGCAGGGCTGAAAGCTCATTTGAGGATAGTAGGCCGTAGGATTGCCCGAACATTCAAATAAGCAACAACCCCGCGCCGTATCCGTAAAGGATATGACGGGAGATAAGGTCTGCCTATTCTCATGTTCAATGAATTTCCTACGTTCACTATCCGAGAATAAACTTACGCTTCCGTAAATTTCAATATGTCATCCACAAAGGTAAAAAACATATTCTGAAATCGCAATGACCTTATCCCGCTTTTCGGGATTGTTGCCGTATCAAATTTCTGAAAAACAAAGTTTCTATCCAATAGCGGGGAGTATGGAATCGAAACTTTGTTAGTTGTAAGTTGGGTTAATCGTTCCCGCAGATTTCTTGTATTACGCCGTCCATGTAAATCGCCTGTCCGCTGGATTGTCTGCCCCACCAGTAGCAACCGTATTCCTCGATGATAACCTCGCCCTCACGTTTCAGTCGTTCGGCCAGCCATGAATCAATCAGCCACCATTCCATGACATCATCCGCGAACGGATAAAGATATTCTTCGGAAATAAGGTTTGCCCGTATCATTTCCTCGATAACCGTGCTTTGATTCTTCAAAACACAATTCTGTACTATTCGTTGCGCATTCATATAATCGGTTGTTGCGAGTTCATGCGTATTAGCCATCGGTTTGCAAAATTTGTGTGGTCTGCCTGTCGTTCCTCGGCGCAATTCTCCATTCCGTTTTCTGTCGGGTATGCACTATGCGATTCAATGCGGAGAGTTTTGTTGCAGTAATAGTACGGGATAAATTGCTTTGTACTTGTGTCAAATGCAAAATTCATTTCTGTATTCTGCGCAAGTTTACCTTTAGCTTCGTAGTATTCTACCAGCGAAATAAGGTTGTACTTTCCATTGCGCCCAATCATTGCGGCACGTAAGCGTGTGTAAACTCCGTTCCCGTGGTCGATTCTGTAAGCCCGCACGGCTAACAAGGCTTTCAGAATTTCTGTCGCCCTTTCATTTAATGTTTTCATGGTCTGTAAAGTTTAGAGTTATTCCCCATTACTTGTAAAAAGATAACTCCATTCATAACCAACTAAAAAGGGCGGCATATCTCCATGTAAGAATAGCTTTCCGATTCTATGATAATGCAAATAATTCTATGCTGTTATATGGTTTCGGGCATAAATAGGGGGTGGTCTGTTTTATGTGGAATCCTATTAATGGGATAGATAAAAATTCGGTTTTCCAGCCGAAAAGGGGGAGGGGTGAAAAATAGGGATTGTCCGCTCGGTCGGGGTATCTCGGTTTGTTTGTCTGCGAGTGACAACCTTTTCAGAAAAGGATATTTTATAGACCCTTTCACAAAGTTTGTCACCTTTTGGTTGCGGGGTAGTTTCGGCATAAATCGCACGATGTGGGGAATGGATGATAAATAGATTTACCCAAAACTACCCTATAAAAGAAAGAATCGTTATCTTTGCCGAAAAGCAAGTGTATCATGTCCTATAAACCGCCTTACACCATTACGCCGAAGATCACGAATTTAGTTGCACAAATCAGCGAAGCAATCGGCGGCTATTATGCGCACGAAAATCTGCGTCTGCATCGTGTCAATCGAATCAAAACGATTCACGGCACGCTGGCTATCGAGGGCAACACGCTTTCGACGGAGCAGGTCACGGCGGTATTGGAGGGAAAACCCGTTGTTGCTCCTATTAACGAGGTACAGGAGGTGCGCAATGCCCTTAAAGCGTATGAGTTGCTCGATATGCTCGACCCCTGTAAAGTTGATGATCTGTTAAAGGTGCACGCCACAATGGAGGCGGGATTGATTGACGAAATCGGTTGTTTCCGCAAAGGCGGTGCGGGTGTGGTGTCGGGGAAAACGGTTATCCATTATGCGCCCGATGCCGAACGTGTGCCGTTTCTCGTAAACGATCTGTTCGAGTGGCTGCGCACCACGGATGAACACCCGCTGATCGCAAGTTGCGTTTTTCATTATGAATTCGAGTTTATCCATCCGTTCGCGGACGGTAACGGTCGCACGGGGCGATTGTGGCAGACATTGATTTTGAGCAGGTGGCGGCCTATCTTCAAAAACCTGCCTATCGAAAACATTGTATATAAGTATCAAAAGGAGTATTATAAGGCGATTGCCGTAAGTGGCGGTAAAGCGGGTTGCACGCCTTTCGTCGAGTTTATTTTGGGGGTAATCGCCGAAACGCTCACTACCCAAGAAATTACCCGAAAGACTACCCAAGAAATTATTTTGGAAGCCATCGCCCGCAATCCCAGCATTACGCGGGCGGAGCTGGCCGAGGTTGTCGGAATCTCACCCGACGGCGTGAAATATCATTTGCAGAAACTCACCAAGTCGGGCAGGCTCAAACGGGTGGGGTCTACACGCTGCGGGGAGTGGGTGATCGGGTGACAGGAATTCCGAAAAAGGTACTTTTATAGACCCTTTTCAAAAGTTTGTCACCGACCTGTTTTCACCCGTTACGGGCTATATGATTCGCTTTCCCAATTCGATGAACCGTTGTTTGTTGGTGCGCACATCCCTGTACTCGAAATAGATTCCGATCATCTTTGCCGTCACTTTTTTGCGGTAGGGGATGCCGAACCGCATAATCAGGTCGTTCATAAAACGATTGACGGCGCACACGGGTAGTTTGTCGCCCGTTTTCAGTCGGTCGTACACCTCTCCGCAAACTTTTTCCGAGGTCAGCAGTTGTTGGCTTTCGTTTTCCTGTATCTGTTTACCGATTGCGTTCATGTTGTAGTTGTGCCGCTCGATCTCTGCCGCTCCGAGGGCGTAGTAGGCATCCACCATCATCGGCACTTGGCTTTGAATCTCCTCGCGCAGAAAGTAGTATTCATTCCACGTTCGGTTTTGTTCCAGTATCTCCAACTGCCGCACGATTTCGCGGAACAAGTCTTTCATTTTCAGTCGGGGATTTATGCGTTGCAGTCGGTCGCAGTCCGACAACGGATAGATATGTTCGGCGCAATCCGTGTGAAATGCTTTCGCGTACTCCTCCCGCACCAGTTCGGCGTCGGTGTAGTATTGCTTTATCCGCTCGTCGTCGTAGGCGTTGTCCCACATGAACCAGTTGCGCGTTCCGTCGGCGTTCATGAACCGTTTGTAGTCCATTCCCTCCAACGCCTGCGCACGGGTATCGCAACCCGCCCCCGACGCTTCGATTTGCAGGACTTGTTTGTAGACCGCTTCGCACTCCTCCAACCTCGTGGCGATCTCCTCCCGCGATTTGCAGGGCATCTCCTTGTTGGTGCTGAAAATATGCGCGGCATCCTCCACGCCGTTGCGGAAGCGTCCGACGATCTGCACGGCTTCGGTCGTGGGGTCGATGACGGTGTGCGCCGCAAACGAAAGGTCGGTTACGATCAGCACGCAGGCTGTTGTCGGCAGTTCGATGTCCACCGCCGAAAAGAAACGGCTCGTGAAAAAGTTGATTTCATCCAGTTCTTCGAGCGAGGAGTAAGCCCGCGAAAAATCCCGCTTGCGGAGTTTCTTCACACTCTCGTAACTGCAAAAGACCTTGCACCGTTTCTCGATCTTATAGGTGCAGATCATGCGGTGGATCGTATCGGTCGAGTTCAGAAAGATGCAGAGCGGATGCCCTTTGCCTTTTACCTGTCCCATAAGGGTACGCACCCAGCCGACGGTGTTGTTCGTGTGTATGAGCAACATTTTCGGCTTGTGGTCGTAGGTCGGGCGGAGTATCTTCATCGTAAATCCCTGCTGCTCGAAACGGGGATCGGACGGGATGATCGGCGTCGCGGAAACCATCGCCTTTTGTTTGCATCGGAAAAAATCATCCATCGGGAGCGTGATAGAGCCGCGGTAGCCTGCATCCTGTATCGTGCGTTCGCACTCGTCGAACAGCATGAACCATTCACCGTGCATATCCGTATGCGTCTGCACCATCGCCGAGCGGACTTTGGGGAAACTTTCGGGCGTGGTCATGATTTTCAGGTAGCCGTCGTTGTAGTTCGTGTTCAGAAAGTCGATGATGTCCTCGGTCGTTACGCCCTCGAACACGCCGAGTATCTGCGGGTGCTTTTTCATCTTGCCCTCGATAACGGGAACATTCGGCTCGATGATGACGGAGTGTCGGGGTGCATTGATTTCGGCATAGGTCGCACCGCATCCCGTGACGGTCTTGTTGATGATCGAGTTGGTCGGTATTTCGGGCATCACGGCGTCGAACCGCTGGCCTGCATCTATTGTGATATATTCAATCTTCATCTAATAATTTGATTTGTAGTTAAAAAAACTTGGGGAGCGAGCGGTGAAACCCGCTCCCCTCGTTCAGCAGTTTAGTTCAGCAGGTCGGTGATGTCCTCCATTGCCTCGGCAGGCATTACGACTTTGCCGTTGGAAAAGTGGTACTTTTTGGCAAGGTAGCCGATTCCCTCCTCGCTCTCGTTGTACTCCTCGGAGGTGATCGGGGTCAGTTTCTCCACCTCGGCGGCCACCTCTGCCAGCCACTCGGACTGACAGCAGATTTCACGGTCGGGTTCAAACTCCGTTACTTCGGGCAACTCCTTACCCATCAGGAACGCCATCAGGTAGTTCCAGATTTGGGCATTGAGCAACAGCTTCCCGTCCAACTCGGTGTAACCCTTACGGATTCCGAACCACACGTAGCCGCATCCAGCCACGTCTACACGGGTGGTCACGATCAGGGTGGTAGCCCCTGCCGCAATCGCTTTCGCCAGCGTGCGGAACATTTTGGCATTCCCTGCGGGTTTGATTTTGATAATGCGAAGATTCATTTTCTCCTCCTGCTCCTCGGCGGCTTTGATTTCCGCCATCTTTGCCTCGTGTGCGATTGCCGAGGCCATCATCTCCTCTGCGCGGTTCCCAGCTACCTGCTGCGATTCCGCATTTTCTGAAATTGTAGTCATAGTTTTATTAAATTTGATGTTAATATTGTCGTTGATGTTTGCAAGCGTTTTCATAATCGTTATCTTTTTTATTAAGTTTTGTTGCCGCCTCTTTCGGGCTGTCGGCTACTCCCCGAATCACTCGAATAACCGTACGCTTTATTCGCGGATTCTGGCTATTGAACCTGCATAAATCCGACCTTTGGTGCCTTGGCGAAATATAAATAATAGCCAGCGAAAACTGACCTATTCATTACCTTTGCTGTCGAAAATATTGCAAAATATATCAGGGAAAATATTGTAAATCTGTCCGTTATGACAAAATGGCAGGTGCCATGACACTGGCAGATTTTTGGCAGAAAAAAGAAAAGGGACTACCCGATGCAAGCGGATAATCCCTTAAAAGGTAGTGATAAATTTAGTTTTGGGGGCTATAAGATAGACCTTTTTTCAAACCTTGTCACCACCTCACAATAAGTTTTGCATGGCCGCATCTATCTGCGAGTTCTCGAATGAATCGAGGTAGATTTGCGTAATCTTTTCCGAACTGTGCCCCAGCGATTCCGAAATGATGGATGTCGAAACTCCCGACCTTTTCAGAACAGTTGCGAACGAGTGCCGCGCAACGTATGTCGTGAGCGTGATAGGCAGGTGCAGATGCTCGCCGATTAGTTTCAGATAGCGATTTATCCGCTTGTTCGTCCGTTGCACCCGTCCGTACTGCTGTTGCGCCGTAACGTGAACAGAACGCCTTAAAACAGGGAAAATGTAATCCTGCGGATGTGCGTTCGGTTGGCGGTACTTGTCGAGGATGTCGAGGGCGGCAGGTTGGAGTTGGAACGACAGGAGTTTACCTGTTTTCTGACGATTGATAACCAACCGTTCGTCCACGATGTCTGCATAGCGGATGTGCAAAATGTCTGTCAGATTGATGCCGCACGACAGGTAGCTGAACAGGAACAAGTCCTTTGCCAGTTGCAGGAACGGTTTGGGGTACTTGGTCAGCGTGCGTACCTCGCAATCCATAATCCGCCTTATATCCTCTTTCGTTAGCGACCGTTTGGCCGTGGCTTCCTTGAATCGGCTCACTTTGAACGTGTCGAAAGGGTAGTCTGCCTTTTTGATTAGACCGTCGGTGATTGCGCTGTTGTACAGCACCCGCAACGAACGGAAACGGATGCCAATGGAGTTGTCGGAATAATGCCGTTCCACCCGCAGCCATTGTTCGTATCGTTTCAGCCACTCGGCGTCGATGTCTATAAAATAAAAGTCCAGCGAACGGCAGAATTTCGTCAGCGAGGTGCGGAGTTCCTGAAAGGTTTTGGCGTTGCCTACACGTTTCTCGGCCAGCAGGCGGTCGATGTAGCCGTTCAGATATTCGCTGACGGTTTGGCGCACGACCTTGCGGGATGCCTTTTCGAGAAGCGTGTTTAGTGTATATTCCTTGTCGCTGGTTTTAAAGTCCAAAATCTGCTCCTGCAACTCTTTCGTCTTGGTTTCAATAAGGGTGTTTATGCGCTCTTTATCGGGGCAATTCCGCTTGGGACGGCTTTTGTCAAAGTCCCAAAATTTGGCATCGAGGGAAATGTGCAGGCTGATGTACTTGATTCGGCGGTTTTTCGTGAGCCGTAACATGAGGGGGTGAGTGCCGTCAGATAGGGTTTTAGAGGTGTACAGGACGGTTGTGAGGGTGGTGTTCATAACCAATTTCGGTTTAAACATTGGTTTAAACAAATCCCCGATTTCGCCGTAAAAACCGCTCGAAACAAGACACGAAAAAACCACCTACATTGCTGTAAGTGGTTGATTTTGAGAGTGACACCGACAGGACTCAAACCTGTAACCTTCTGATCCGTAGTCAGATGCTCTATTCAATTAAGCTACGGTGCCGAATTGCGAATGCAAATGTAGGGCAAAAATCCGAAACACGCAAATAATTGCTTAAAAAATTTAGTAAAAAAGATGATCCGGACGACGGGTGTTATGCCATCGTTCGGATTATCAGTCGTTTAAAAAATGACGCTATTTCATCAATTCCTCCAGCCGGGACTGCAATTGCCTGCCGGGAAGGTTGCGGGCGACGATCACGCCGTCGGGCGAGATCAGGAAATTCGACGGAATGAAGCGGATGCCGTACATTGCTGCGGCAGGGCTTTGCTTGCCGCAGCCGGGGGACAGCACGTTCGTCCACGGCAGGTCGTTTTCGGCGAGAAACCGCTGCCAGCGTGCCGCATCGTGGTCGATCGACACCGCGTAGATCGAAAATCCGCGTCCGCTGAATGCGGCATAGGCTTCTTTCAGGTAGGGGATTTCCCGGCAGCAGGGACCGCACCACGTGGCCCAGAAGTCGAGCAGCACCCAGCGGCCGGGTCCTGCGAGCGACGAGAGGGCGACGGTCTCTCCGTCGGCGTCTTTCAGCGTGAGGTCCATGTAGGGTCGGCCGACGGACGAGCGTTCGACGGCTTCGATCTCGCGCCGTACGCTCGCCAGCACGGGGTGGTTCTGCAATTGGGCGGGGAACTGCGCGAGCCGTTCGCGGGCCTTCGCCGGGTCCGCATCGGTGCGGCGGGCGTAGAGGAATGCGCCCAGCAGGTTGTCGCGGTTGGCTTCCAGCGCGTCGCCGGGAATCTGCCGGTAAATCCGTCCCAGCGAGTCGAGTTTCCGCCTGCGCTCGGGTGTGTCCGGTTCGTTTTCCAGTGCCTGCAGGACGTTGCCGAGCGATACCTGCGCGGCATTCATGGCGTTGAATGCATCGTTGAGCGGCGTTCCGGTGAACTGGAAGCCGCGTACGTCGCCCGTGGGCTCGAGCCGGATGTCGGCCGCTTCGAGCAGGATCGGCGCCCCGATACGGCGGTCGTTGTGCATCAGGTTGGCGATCGTCGGTTCGGAGACGTGTCCGCGGATGCGGAATGAGCTGTCGCGGCGTATGACCGTCGTGGCCAGCACCGAGTCGTTCTCGTAGGGCGAGCACAGGCGGAGCGTGTCGCCCGGAGCGAGGCCAGCCCTGCCCGAAAGGGTGTAATTGGGGCCTCCGCAGCCGGATAGCGCCACGGCGGCGAGGATTGTCGGGCAAATTCTGTTCATCGGAAAGTCTTTATTTGAGTACTTCTGCGAGTTTTTCTTCGAGGTGTTCGCCGCGCAGGTTCTTCGCTACGATTTTACCTTCGGGTGAGATCAGGAAGTTTGCGGGGATGGAACTGACGGCATAGAGCGCTGTTGGATCGAATCCTCCGCCTTTTTTCTGTGCCACATTGATCCAGTTCATGTCTTGTTCGCCGATGGTGTTTTCCCAACGGGTCAGGTCCGTGTCGAGCGATACGCCGTAGATTTCAAAGCCTTTGGCGTGAAAGGTTTCGTAGGCTTTCTTCAGGTGGGGCACTTCGTTCATGCAGGGCGTACACCATGTGGCCCAGAAGTCGAGCAGCACCCAGCGGCCGGGACCTGTGAGTGACGAGAGCGCAATGGTCTCTCCGGCGGTGTTTTTACAGGAAAAATCGGTATAGGGTTGGCCGACAGCGCTCCGTGCGGTGGCCTGGGAGGCATCCTGCGACTTTTTCAACATCGGATGCGCTTGTATTCCGGGGGTGAATTGCGCCAGCCGGGCTTTGACTTTTTCGGGATTGTCCTTGATGTTCTGGAATTCGTAGCTGTTGAAGACCCAGGCTCCGAAAACATTGTCGAGGTTGGCGTCTACGGTTTGGGTATAGAGTGCATTCATTTCGGCCAGGATCGCTTGGAGCGACTGCCCCGGGGAGCCTTTGCGGAGTTTGTCTCCGAAAGCGTACATTGCTTCGTCGAATGCTTTTTTCCGGTCGTTGAGCGGTGTTCCGCAGACGACATAGCCGAATGCGGGATCGTATTTCTCGATTCGGATTTTTCCGGGTTCGAGGAAAAACCAGGCGGGGTGGTTGGTTCGCTTCGCGTTGGCCAGGAAAACCAGGTCGGGAGTCGTAACGGTCCCTTGCAGCGAAACGGTCGTGTCGGCGTTCACGACACCGGCGGCGAGCACCGTGTTGTCGGAAGCCAGCAGATAGACCGAGTCGCCCGGAGGCAGTTCGTAGCGGCCTGTGATGGTGTAGTTTGCGCCTCCGCAACTGCATAGCAGGGCGGCGAGGGCGGCGGTCGGAAGGTTTTTCATGGTGGCGGGTAGGTTGGTGTCGGTTTTATTTGATCTCCCGGTCGGGATTCTTTTTCAGGAATTGCTCCCAGCTCTGCGAGCCGCCCTTCGAGGCGGCTTTTTTGCCGCCTCCGAGCCCCTTGACGCGTTCGTCGCCCAGCGCGGCGTTGAGCGGACTGGCCGAGGTGAAGTAGTGGCACAGAGCGACGGCCATGCCGTCCGTGGCATCGAGCCGCTTGGGAGGGCGGTCGATGGCGAGCGTGCGGCAGACGATGGAGGCCACCTGCTCCTTGGCGGCCGATCCGCGGCCCGTGATCGACTGTTTGATGCGCATCGGGGCGTATTCGAAAACGTCGATGCCGCGGCTCAACGCTGCGGCCATGGCCACGCCCTGCGCCCGTCCCAGCTTGAGCATCGACTGCACGTTCTCGCCGAAGAACGGCGACTCCAGCGCCACTTCGCGCGGGGCGTACTCGTCGACCAGCGCTCCCACGCGCTCGAAAATGTAACGCAGTTTGGCGTAGGGGTCGGGGAGCTTGTGCAGGTCGATGTCGCCCAGCACCACCGAGCGCACCGTGCGCCCCTCGATCTCCAGCACGCCGTAACCCATGTAGTTCGTGCCGGGGTCGATGCCCATGATTCTGTATTTCTCGACGGATTTCATCTGCATTTTATGGAAAAAGCCCCTCCTTCCGGCTGTACGGAACGGAGGGGCCGGAATGTCGTTGGGAAATTACTGGGCCAGCAGCTCCGAGATCTTTTCGTAGAGCGCCTCGCCGCGCAGGTTCCTGGCGACGATCGTGCCCTGACCGTCGATCAGGAAGTTCGACGGAATGCCCTGGATGGCGTAATCCTTGGCGGCCTGGTTGTCGAAGCCTTTCACCTCGCTGACGTGCAGCCAGTTCATGTCGTTCTGCTCGACGGCGCCGAGCCAGTCGCCGCGGTCCTCGTCGAACGATACGCCGTAGATTTCGAAACCCTTCTTGCGGAACTCGTCGTAGGTCTTCTTCAGGTGGGGAACTTCGCCCATGCAGGGACCGCACCACGAAGCCCAGAAGTCGAGCAGGACATATTTGTTCGCCGGATTCCTGACCACCGATTCGAGCGATACCTGCTCGCCGTCGGCATTGGGCTGTGCGATGTCGATGAACGGCTGGCCGATGTCGGTCTTGATCATCTGCTCGGCGTTCTCCTTGAGCCGCACCAGTGCGTCGGTCTGCTGCATCTCGGCCGGGAATTTGGCGATCTCGTCGAGCAGTTCCTGCCCCGAAAGCTCGTAGCCGAGCTGCTGGGACAGCAGCATCACGCCGAAGAGGTTGTCGCGGTTCTGGTCCAGGACCGTGCGGGTCAGCTGTTCGTACTCCTGTTCGATGGCTTCGCGACGCTCGGCGGTGGTTTCCGGATTGCGGAACTCCTGCACGAGGGCGCTTCCGGCCGTGGCGTAGGCGTCGCTGGCGTCGTTGGCCGGCGTGCCCGTCACCTTCTTGCGGTAGGGGTTCTGTGCGTCGTCGGTCACGTTGATCGTGCCCGGTTCGAGGATCAGCATGGCGCCGAACGTCGCCCCGTCGTCGCGTGCGTCGCGCAGAATGGCCGCCTGCGGTTTCTCGGCCACGCCCTCGAAGCGGAACACCCCGTTGGCCGCGGCCGCCGAATCGAGGATGTTGTCCTTCTCGTCGAAGAGGTAAACCATGCTGTTGGCTCCTTCGACCTTGCCGTCGACGGCGTACTTGTTTTTGTTGGCGCAGCTGCACAACACGGCTGCCGCCGCTGCGAGGATCAGGATTTTTTTCATCGAATTATTTTTTTGTGAGTTCTGCAAGTTGTTTTTCCAGCGCGCGGACCTGCTGCGCCAGTTCGGGCAGACGTTTGAACACGGCTGCCGAACGGTGGTACTGCATGCCCGGGAGGGCGGGGTATCCGAAGCGGATTTCGTCGTCGGGAACGTCCTTGTCGAGTCCGCTCTTCGAGCCGACCTTCACGCGGTCGCCGATGGTGACGTGGTCGGCGATGCCCACCTGCCCCGCGAGGAAGCAGTTGCGGCCGACCTTCGAAGTTCCCGCGATGCCGGTCTGGGCCGACGACACGGTGTTCTCGCCGATCTGCACGTTATGGCCGATCTGGATCAGGTTGTCGAGTTTCACGCCCCGGCGGATGACGGTCGAGTCGGTCTTGGCGCGGTCGATGCAGGTGTTGGCGCCGATCTCCACGTCGTCCTCGATCACCACGTTGCCCAGCTGGGGAATCTTGTCGAATCCGCCCGCGGCGTTGGGCATGAACCCGAATCCGTCGGCGCCGATCACCGCCCCTGCGTGGAGGATGCAGTTCGCACCCACGATGCAGCCTTCGTAGATTTTGACTCCGGGGTAGAGCGTGGTGTTGTCGCCGATCCGGACGCCGCGGCCCACGTAGACCTGGGGGTAGATCTGGCAACCCTCGCCGATGACGGCCTCCTCCTCGACGACCGCAAAATCGCCGATGTAGCACTCCTGACCGACCTGCGCCCGTTCCGAGACCGATGCGCGGCCGCTGATCCCCTTGCGGCGGGGTTTGGCGGCGTTGTACATTTCGAGCAGTTTCAGGACGCAGGCGCCCGCGTCGTCCACCTTGACGAGCGTCGCGGCCACCGGCTGCGAAGGCTCGAACGCACGGTCGACCAGCACGATCGACGCGCCCGTGGTGTAGAGAAACGGTTCGTATTTGGGGTTCGTGAGGTAGGCCAGCGATCCGGCCCTGCCCTCCTCGATCGACGAAACGGTGTGTACCTTGGCGTCCTTGTTGCCGACGATGTCGCCGCCCAGGAATCCGGCGATCATTTCGGCTGTAAATTCCATCATATGTTTCATATGTTACAGGTATTTGTTAATATCTATTCCTATGGGCATGAACTCTTCCACGGTGCGGCCGAACGAAAGCACCTCGCGCACGGTCGACGACGAGATGTCGGCCACGGGCGAGGGGGTGAACAGCATGACGGTCGTGATGTCGGGGTAGATGCGGTGGTTGGTGGCCTCCATCGTGCGTTCGTACTCGAAGTCGGTGGTGTTCCTCACGCCGCGGATGATGGCGCAGGCTCCTGCCGCCTCGGCGAATTCGCCCGTCAGCCCGGTGTAGATGCACGCCTCGACGCGCTCATCGCCGCGGTAGATGTCGTCGATGAGCCGCTTGCGGTTCTCGACCGTCAGCAGCCCCTGCTTGGAGGTGTTGTTGCCGATGCCGATGATCACGCGGTCGAACAGGTTCAGCGCTTCGTCGACCAGAGCCGCATGGCCGCGCGTGAAGGGGTCGAACGACCCGGGGAAGATTGCAGTGCGTTCCATATCGGACAAAGGTAGAAAAAAAACGGAAAAACAGCACGTTTTCCCGTTTTTATTCATTGCAGCCGCGGCGGGTCACTCCTTGTGGAGCAGACCGCGCAGGCGACGCAGCGCCTTGCTCATCTGCGCTTCGACGGTCTTGACGGAAATATGCATTTCGGCGGCTATTTCGGCGTTCGAGAGCTGCTCGTTGCGGCTTTTGAGGAAGATGTCGCGGCAGCGGCCGGGCAGCTGCGAGACGGCCTCGGCCACGAGCTGCGTGATCTCGTCGGTCTCGATCTGCAACGACTCGGGGCTGGCGAAAACCTCGCCTAACTCTTCGAACGGAATGTAGGAAAAACGGTCGTCGCGCAGGCGGTTGAGCGCCCGGTTGCGCACGGCGCGGAACAGATAGGCGCGTACCGAGACGGTGATCCGCAGCTCGGCGGCGTGCTGCCAGACATGGGTGTAGACGTCGAGTACGACCTCTTCGGCCGAAGCGCGGTCGCGGAGCCAGAACTCGGCGAAGCGGCACAACGGCGCATAGTAACGGTCGAACAACTCCCGGAAGGCGGCGATTTCCCCCCCCCCCGTTCGATTCTCAACCACAGGTGAACGTCGTATTCGTTATCTGACATGGCGTGTCGTAAGACTGTGTAAAAGTACTAAAAATCGGGATTCCCCGAAAAGCCGTTGCGGAAAAGCAGGCCGCAGGGTGGGGAGGCGACCCGCTTTTCCGCGGCTTTGTTCACTCGATGTCCTCGAAGAAGAATTCCGAGAATTTTAGTTTTGCGTTTCCGTAAAGTTCCGGCAGGAGCCTTTTGGCCCGTTTTTCGAAATCGTCGTAATCCTTCCGGTCGTATGCCCAGGCGATTTCTGCGATGGCGGCCATCCTGGGGAGCGTCATTCGCTGCACATGGCCGAAATCGGCGATATATTCGGTCCATACGTTTCCCTGAATGCCGAGGATATTCCTGTACTCGGCGGGTTTCAGGCGGTCGTAGGGATCGAGTCGGTAAACCTGCCTCATGGAGAGGTACCGTGTGGGTCCTATCGGCTCGTACTTCTCGGGATCGGAAGTCTGCGAGTAGTCGAGGTAGCAGTTCCACTTGGGTGTCATGATGACTCGGTTTCCCTTCCTCGCGGCGTCCGTTCCCCGGAACTGATCCGTCCAGGCCATGATTACCGCTGACTTCGATATTCCGCCCTGCATGATCTCGTCCCATCCGATCAACTCGCGTCCGTGCTCGTGGAGCCACTTTTCGACGCGGTGCATGAAATAACTCTGAAGTTCGTTTTCGTTTGCCAGTCCCTCCTCCCGGATGCGCCTCTGGCAGGCGGGGCACTCCTTCCAGCGCTCCTTGGGACATTCGTCGCCCCCGACGTGTATGAATTTCGAGGGGAACAGGTCGAGCACCTCTGCGAGCACGTTTTCCACGAATTCGAAGGTCTCCTCCTTTCCGGCGCAGAGCACGTCCTTGGAAATCCCCCAGTGGGTCCATACCTCGTAGCCCTTGCCCCGGCATCCCAGCTGGGGATAGGAAGCCAGCGCCCCGAGCATATGCCCGGGCATGTCGATCTCGGGAATGACCTCGATGTAGCGCTCTGCGGCGTAGGCCACGATGGCGCGTACGTCGTCCTGGGTGTAAAAACCGCCGTAGGGTTTTCCATCGTATCGGTTGCGGCTTTCGTCGGTCTTGTCGTATCGGCCGATGACGGTCTCCCTGCGTACGGACCCGATCTCGGTCAGCAGGGGATAGCGTTTGATCTCGATGCGCCATCCCTGATCTTCGGAGAGATGCCAGTGAAATACGTTCAGCTTGTGCATGGCGAGGATGTCGATGAAACGCTTCACCTCGTCTACGGTCCAGAAATGACGCCCGGAGTCGAGCATTCCGCCGCGGTGTGCGAAGCAGGGTTTGTCGCGGACGACGACCGCGGGTACTGTTCCGTCGGTAGCGACGAGTTGGCGGAGTGTCTGCAAGGCGTAGAACACGGCTTGCGGGGAGCCTCCGAGAATTTCGACGGTACGGGGCGTCACGGCAAGAGTGTACTCCTCGGCGGCGAGGGACGGGGATGTCCGGAGACGGATTTCGCCCTTCGCGGCCACGGGTATTTCGCGCCCGATGACGGGTTCGATGTCCGTTGCGAAGATTTCGGCGGGACGCCGGAGTTCTCCTTCGGCGGCGATGGCGGTCTGGGCCGTGATCCGAAACTCACCTCTGGCTTCGGTGATTTCCGCGGGGCGCGGGATGATGTCGATGCTCCGGGCGGAGCCGGCTGCCGCGAGAAGTGTGACGAAGATTAATAAAATGCTCTTTCTCATTGGATTGGGGAAGGGTGGTGGCTGAAAAAGCCGCCTGCGGGAACGCTCCCGCAGGCGGGTGATAAGGGATTAGTCGAGGTCCAGTTCTTCGAGGTTGCCCCAGACTTCGAATTCGGCGAATGTGCCGCCTTTGTAGGTCATCGGCGTCGGTTTTACGCTCGACCCGCTGTTCCACGACATGTGGAGCGTGAAGCGGATGTAGCGCGCCCGCTGTATTTCACCCAGATAGACCGAGTTATGGAGCGAGTGGGACATGATTCCCTCGTCGGGCTTCGTCCCGGTGAACCGTTCGCTGTATGTCCAGTCCGCGTCGTTCTCCATGCCGTCGCCCGTGATGGTCTTGGCCGTTTCGATCGTGATGTCGCCCGGAGGATTGTTCAGTACGCCGCCGGCTTTGGTGCGGGCCGTGATGCGGACGCCGCGCACGGTCACCTCCTTGCCCATGTCGAAGACGAAATAGAGCGGAACGTAGACCACCGGACCGACGGATGCCTTGAAATTGTAGGTCCAATAGCTCGCCGGGTTGCCGTCGAGCACGTCCTTGGCCCACCCGGTCTTGGGATTGCCTTCGCCCGGGGTGTATTCCGAGGTGCAGTGGACCACTTTCCAGCCTTCGCGGTCGAGCAGCTGGGCGGGCGGCAGCACGCGCTTGTTGAAGAGGATGTAGTAGACGTTGCCCTCGTCGGAGGTCTGCGCAGCGTCGTCGCCTTTGATCTGTTCGATGGTGATCGGTAGCAGGTACTGCTCGCCGTCGGGCATCTTCTCGCTGTTTAGCGTCACCTGCGCCGTCGACGAAACCTCGTTGTAGCGGGGCAGGATCACCTCCTTCTTCGAAAATTCGTAGGCCTCGGCCGGCACGAGTTCGTACGACGTGTCGTGGGCCTTGTTGTAGGCGTCGACCAGCGTGCGGTCGACCTTGAAGGTCACGGTGAGGTTCTCCGCACTGACCGACCGGGCGACGGCCCGGATGTCGATCGTCTGGGTTTTGGGTTCGAGCAGCGAGATCTGGAGCGGCTCGGCCCCGGCGTTCTGGATCGCCAGCACCGCGGGCCCGTTCAGCCCCGTTCCCGGATTGTCGTCCTTGCAGCCTCCCGACGCAATCAACAGCGCGGCGGCCGCAACGAGACGGATGGAAGCATATCGTTTCATGGTCGTGTTCGTTTTGGGTTCTACTTGTTTTTGGCCGGGAGTTTGATGTCGAGCATCACCGGCAGGTGGTCCGAGGCTTTCGTCACGTCGCCCGACTTGAACCAGCGCAGGATCTGCGAGCCTACGACTTCGCACTTCGGCGTGCCCTTGAGCTGCATGATGTAGTCGATGCATTTCGAGGGATTGTCCGACGGGAAGGTCCCGAATCCGGTGATGGTCAGGATCTCCCAGTCTTTCTGGAGCAGTTTGCCCGTCTCCGACGAGGGTGTGGCGTTCATGTCGCCGCCCAGGAAAACGGGCTTCCCGGAGTCGCCGTAACGTTCCTTCATCGTTTTGGTAATCAGCTCCACCTGTTCCAGCTGCGCCTCGGAAGAGACATGGTCGAGGTGCGAGGTGCAGATCACGTAATCCTCCATCTCCATGACGACCAGTACGCGCGGCTCGGCGCCCACGCCCTTGGGCAGGGCCACCGAAAACTTATTCACGGCCTTCTTGCGGGTCGTCACGCCCTCGCCGTATTCGCCTCCGTCGTAGGGCATGGCCGCACCGTATTCGAAGTCCCAGCTGCCCATCAGGGATGCGAAATGCTTGAGCTGGTAGACGTGGCGCGTGCGGTTGGTGTTGTTGTCGAGCTCGTTCATGCAGATGGCGTCGGCGTCGATCTCCTTCATCATGTCGGCGATGAGCTGGTAGTCGTCCTTGATGTATTTGTTGAAGATTCCGACATTGTAGGTCACCAGACGTGTCACACCCTCGCCCTTGGAGTTGTCGATCGAGGCGTGGGGCGGAATTTCGGTGTCGTAAAACGGTTCGTCCTCCATGCAGGCTGCGGCATTGCAGGCCAGGCCGAGCGTCAGCAGGGTCATCAGGTATTTTTTCATGAGTTCCAACATTTTTCGGTTTGTTTTGCGGTTAAAAATTCAGTCCGTCGTTCCATCCGGGGTTCTGGGTCAGGGCGCCGCCCGTCAGCGAGCGGTCGTCGGTCGGAATCGGATAGAAATAGTCGCGGGTTTCGTCCCAGATGCCGGGGTTGTTCTTGTGTGGCGAGATGTAGCCGTGGTCGCCGTCGGAGAAGAGAATGTCCTGGTCGATCACCAGTGTCAGTTTGGCCGTGGTCGAGGGCGTCTCGCCCTTGGTGGCGAAATAGACGTCGGGCGTTCCGTCGCCGTCGATGTCGTACTCGCCCTTGGCGGGGATGTAGAGGCCCAGCAGCGGTTGTTCGAAGGTCTTGCCCTCCTTCCAGCGCATGATGTCGTAGTAGCGGAATCCCTCCATCGCCAGCTCGATGGTGCGTTCGCGGCGGATTTCGAGGATCACCCCCTTGTTCGCACCCGTGACGTTGGGATAGCCGGTCTTCTCATCCGACAGGTAGGGGTCGGGGTTTTTGTTGGCGTCGTCGAGGATCAGGTTGGACATGCCCACACGGTCGCGCAGCCGTTTGACCGAGAGGTTGATGTCCTCCTGCGTGAGGGTTCCCAGCTCGGCCTTGGCCTCGGCGAAATTGAGGTAGACCTCCGCCGAGCGGAAGATCGGCAGGTCGTTGAACGACTTGTTGTAGGCGTCCTGCGCCGTTCCGGTGACGAACTTCACGACGTGGTAGCCGGTGATCGAGTTCGCCAGGTCCGGCGCCAGCTTGGTCGTGGCTCCGATACGCGTGTATCCCGGCGTGCGGATGGTCTGGGCCAGGCGCGGGTCGCGGTTCGAACACTGCTGCTTGAACTCCATGGTTTCCCAGCCGGCCTTGTCCGTGAATCGCGAACCGTCGGCCATCAGGTAGCTGTCGACGATCTTGCGCGTCATGCCCGGTTTGCCGTACGAGGCGCTGATGGTGTAGAAATTGGCGTTGTGGAAGACGCCCAGCGCCGAATTATAGTCGCGGGCGAGGATGACCTCGACGCTCTGCGCGTTCTCCGAGGCGAACAGGTCGCGGTAGCTGGTGGCCGGTCCGGTCGCGGTGTAGAGCGAATAGCCGCTGTTGGTGATGAATTCCTCGGCTGCGTCGGCGGCCTGTTCGAGATACCATTTCCAGTCGTGTTCGTAGCCGTCGATGCTGTGGTACTTGCGGAACGTGCCTTCGAAGAGGCAGAAGCGCGACTTGAGCGCCAGCGCCGTCCATTTCGTCACGCGGTAGAGATCGCGTTCGGCCGGCAGATAGCGGATGGCGAAGTCGATGTCCTCGATCATGCGCTGCATGACGAATTCGCGCGAGTCGCGGGGACGCTTCAGCTCGGGGTCGGCCGAACCGAGGGGCTTGGCATACCAGGGCACGTCGCCGAAGCGCTTCACCTTCTCGAAATAGAAGTAGGCGCGGAAGAAACGGGCCACGGCGTCGTAGCGGTTGCGGATGTCGGTGTCCTTGCAGTTGCCCGAGTATTCGAGCAGGGTGTTGAACTTGCGCAGGTCGGTCCACGTCCAGCCGCCGCCCGAGGCGGGAATCGTGCGGCCGTCGCGCATTTCGGCGGCGATTTCGTTCTTCACGATGTTGTCGTAGCCTTCGTTGTAAAGGCCGTCGCCGGGGAAGATCGTGTAGAAGGTGTTGCTGAAGGCCTGCAACTCGTTTTCGTTCGAGAAGAAGGTCTCGGGCGACATCTGCGCCAGCGGATATTTGTCGAGCCAGTCCTCGCACGACGAAAGCGTCAGGGCGCAGCCTACGGTCAGTATCGATAGAATCTTTTTCATAACTCTTCTCATTTAAGCGGTTAGAAGGTGACGTCCACGCCGAACATGTAGGTCCGCTGCCAGGGGTAGAGACGCAGGTTGCCGTTCGTGGCGGCCATTTCAGGGTCGATGTAATCCGAGCGGATGCCCGACCAGGTAAAGAGGTTTTCGCCCGTGAAGTAGATGCGCAGGCTCTCGATCAGCGCCTTGCGGGTCCATTGTCTGGGCAGCGTGTAGCCCACCGTGAGGTTTTTCAGACGGCAGTAGCCGATGTTTTGCAGGTAGCGGTCGTTGACGGCCGTCAGCTCGCGGTTGGTTCCCTGCAGGGCCGTGTAGCCGCGCGGACGGGGGAAATAGGAGTTCGGATTCTCCTCCGACCAGATCTGCGTGTGGAAGTTCTTGGGGAGGTAGGTGGCGTAGGGACGTGCGTAGGGACCCCAGAAGGCCAGTGCGTTGGCGGCCGGGTACCAGTCCTGGCGGCCGATTCCCTGGAAGAAGATCGAGAAGTCGATGCCTGCCCATTGCAGCGCCAGCGTGGCGCCGTAGTGGTAGCGCGGCTGGCTGTTGCCGATGATTTCGCGGTCGCCCGGATCGTCGACGGTGTTCTTGCCGATGGAGATTACGTTGTTGCCGTCCAGATCGCGGAATTTCAGGTCGCCGGCGCGCAGTCCCTTTTCGGCTCCTGCCGAGGCGTTGATGATCTCGTTCACGGTCGTCTGGTCGACGGGGTAGTTGCGGGCTTCCTCGTCCGAGGCGAACAGTCCGTCGATGCGGTAACCCCAGATTTCGCCCCAGCGCATGCCTTCGTAGTATTTCTTGGCGAAGGAGCGGTCGGGGTTGTCGAACTTGGTGATGTTCGAAACGTAGTCGTTGAAGGTCAGCGTCACGCTGTACGAGAACGGACGGCGCAGCAGCTGGAACTCGTCGCGCCAGTTGAGCGAGAGCTCGTAGCCCTTGGTGCGCAGGTCGGCGCTGTTCATTTTCGGCGAGTCGGCGCCGTAGGTGGCCGGCAGGGCGATGCCCGCGGTGAGCATGTCCTTCGTGTCGCGGATGTAGAAGTCGGCGGAGAAGGCCAGGCGGTTGTTCAGGAAACTCATGTCCACGCCGAGGTTCTTGTGGATGCTTCGCTCCCACGAGAGGTCGGAAGCCACCGGGGCCGAGATGGTCGCCGTGGTGGGCTTGTCGCCGCCGAACAGGTAGTTTTGACTCCCGATCGAGATTTTGCGGATATAGTCGTAATAACCGACGTTCTGGTTGCCCAGTTGGCCGTACGAGAAGCGCAGTTTGAGGTTGTTGAACTGGTCGCGGATGCCGTCGAAGAAGGCCTCTTCCGAGACGCGCCATCCCAGCGAGAACGAGGGGAAGAAGCCCCAGCGCTGCCCGCGCTTGAAGCGCGATGTGCCGTCGTAGCGGCCGCTCGCCTCGACGAGGTATTTGCCCTTGTAGTCGTAGTTCAGACGGCCGAAGAAGCCCATCAGGGCGTATTCGTTCTGACCGCCGCCTACCTCCATGCGTTTTTCGCCGTCGGCGCCCTGGCCCACGAGGTTCAGGTCGTTGAGCGTTTCGGAGAGCAGGTTGTAACCCGTTGCGGCCACGTCCTTGAGGAATTTGGTCTCCCAGTTGAAGCCGACCATCGCCTTGAAGTTGTGGTCCCGGGCGAAGGTGCGTTCGAACGTGCCGTAGAGGTTGGCCTGATAGTAGGTGTGGGTCATGCTCTTTTCATAGAGTTTGTCCTCCATCTTTCCGGACGTGAGCGTGTTTATTTCACCCGGATACTGCGAGTACTCGGTGTTGACCTGACGGTTGGTGTAGCGCGTGGTATTGAACATGTAGGTGAAGTTACCCTTGATCTCCAGCCCTTTGACCGGGGTCCAGGTCAGCTCCGTCGTGGTCGACATGTTGTCCGTATGGTCGTCGTTGGTGTGGCCGTCTTTGTTGAGGATCGTGGGCAGTCCGTCCATGATCTGGTAGTTCGAGAACGACGTGTTGTAGACGCTCGTGCCGTCGGGGTTGACGGGAACGAACGAAGCCAGTCCGTGTACGGTGCTCCACGAGAAGGCCGTATTGACATCGCTCGGGCCGGGGTAGAAGTACTTGTAGTTGTAGTAGCTGGTGTTGTTGCTCACCTTCAGCCACTTGTTGATGTCGAAGGTGATTTTCGACCGGAATGTGATCTTCTGGAGCTTGTCGGGATGCTGGCGAAAAAGTCCCTCCTCGCTGTAATAGCTGCCCGAGAGCAGATAGTCCACACGGTCGTTGCCTCCCGAGAGCGAGATGCTGTGGCTCGTGTTCGGGTGCTCATCCTTGAACAGGTAGTGATACCAGTCGGTGTTGCCGTAGTAGACATAGGTGTCGCGGCCGTCGCGCTGGTCGATCTTGACCCACGGGCGGTCGGGATGCTCCGTGCGGTCGTTGCGGCGCGCCCACAGCTCCATCATGTCCTGTTCGGTGTAGCGCGTGTAGTTGTTTCCGGCGTAGGAGCGCCAGAAGAGGTCGTTGAGGTAGACCGAGTAGTAGCCGCGGGTCTCGTAGTCGGTCGAGGTGGTGGGTTCGTTCCAGCCCCAGCGGCCGCTGTACGAAATGCGGGTCTTGCCCGAGGAGTCGCCGCTCTTGGTCGTCACGAGCACCACGCCGAATGCCGCACGGGCGCCGTAGATGGCCGCCGCCGAAGCGTCCTTGACCACCGAGATCGAGGCCACGTCGTTGGGGTTGATCTTCATCAGGTCGCCTTCGGCGCCGTCGACCAGCACCAGCGGCGAACCGCCGTTGATCGAGGTGATGCCGCGGATGTTGAGGCTGGCCGGATTGCCCGGGCGTCCCGACGAAGTCGAGACCGTGAGTCCCGGGACGGAGCCTTGCAGCATGTGGGCCACCGAAGGCGCCGACCGGTTCTGCAGCTGTTTTTCGTCCACCGTGGCGATGGCGCCCGTGAGGTTCACCTTTTTCTGGGTTCCGTAACCCACGACCACCACGTCCTCCATCTTCACGGCGTCCTCCGTAAGGAACACCTTCACGTTGTTCTGCGTGGCGGGGACGGCGACTTTCTTGCTCACGTAGCCCAGATAGGTGAAGCTGAGCGTTATGTCGGCGTCGGGGACCGTGAGCGTGAAGCTGCCGTTGGCTTCCGTTACCGCACCGCGGGTGTTGTCGCCCACGAGCGTGACGGCCACGCCCGCCAGCGGCGTTTCGGACGAGTCGTTGACGACGCCTGCGATCGTGCGCTGCCGGGCCGCGGCCTTGCGGGCCGGGATCAGGGCGATCTGGCGTTCGGTGATGGTGAAGTTCAGCCCTGTCGGGGCGAGCATTTCCTTCAAGGCGGCTGAAATCGGCATTCGCTTCGCCTTGAGGCTCACGCGTTGGGAGAGGTCGGTCTGCTTGGCGTCGTAGAAGAACGTGTAGCGGGTGTTCTTCTCGATACGGGATATGGCCTCCGAAAGCGGGATGTCCGTGAACTCCATGTCGAGCGCCGGTTCCTGCTGCGTCTGGCCGGATACAACCGTCGTACTGCCTGCGACCAGCAGCAAGAGGATTGCAAATAGTCTGAAGTGCATCATGGTTGAAATTTTAAGTTTGTGGAAAGTTTGCGGCGGCATTGGTCATGGGCCGCTGCGGTAAGGTCGGGTAGGGGGTCGGTTTATCGCTTCATAGGCAATCGGGTTTTTAAAGGTCGTAATGCAGGGTTTATTCGAGTTCGGAAATCGTGACGGTGTTGTCTTCGGCGAACGTGTAGGCGATGGGGTTGATGCGGCTCATGATGCGCAGGATCTCTTCGAGCGGTTCGTCGGTAATGGTGAACGTGTAGGCGTAGTTGTGTGCGAGGGCCGGGGTGATGTGGATTTCGGTGTCGTACCAGCGTGCCATGTAGTGACAGATTTCGCCCAGCGACTGCCGTTCGAACGCGAGTTTTCCCGCGGCCCAGCAGGACTCCATCGCCACGTTGCCGCGTCCGATGACCACTTTGCGCGTGTCGGGGTCGTAACAGGCGATCTCCCCGGGACGCAGCAGTCTGCGGCTGCCGCGCCCGGTGTCGAGCGACACCGAGCCTTCGACCAGCGAGACCGACACGTAGCGGTCGGCCGCGGTGCGGACGTTGAATTTCGTGCCGTGGACGCTGATTTCCAACCCTTCGACCTCGACGGTGAAGGGGCGTTCGGAGTCTTTGGCCACCTCGAAGAACCCTTCGCCGCGGAGTTTCACGCGGCGTTCCCCGGCGGCGAAACGGGCGTCGCAGGTGAGCGTCGATCCGCCGTGGAGCCAGACCGTCGAGCCGTCGGAGAGCCGCGCCTGCGACTTGCCTTCGAAGGCGCAGAGCCGCTGTTCCGCCGTCTCTGCGGCGGAGCGGAAGAGGTCGGCGCGGGTTGCGAAAAGGGTCACGGCGACTGCCGCGGCGACAGCTATGGCCATTTGCAGCAGGTGGCTCCGGCGACGTTTCGGAAGCTGGTCCGCATGCGGAATTTCGTAGGTTCCGATCCGTTGCTGCAACTGCCGCCACAGCCGGTCGCGGTCCGGCTCGTAAGCCGCGGCCCGCTGCTGTATTTCGCGCCATACGCGGGTCAGGTTGTTGTAGAAGCGGCGGTTTTCCGCTTCGGCGGCCCATCGGTCGAATTCGCGCTGTTCGGCCTCGCCGAGCGTGCCTTTGAGGGCGCCGACCAGAAGGTCCCAGGTATGGTTGTCCGGATTCATGGTTTGCTGTCGTTTCCATTGTGACACGAAAAATCCGGCCGACCCCTACGGGACAGCCGGATTTTTGCGGAAAATTTTTCAGCGTTCGATTTTCACGTACTCCGCATAGACGATCCGTGTGTGGGGATTGGTCGAGACGATCTCCTGCCGGAGGGCCTTCGTGCCCCAGCGGATGAAGAGGAAACGGCGCGGGATGCGGTGGACCGCCTGGCGCAGGGTGTCGACGCTGCGGATGCGGCAGGCGGCCGAGTCGCGGCCGATGCGTCCTTCGACCGAAATCCACGGGTCGCGCCAGCGGAACATCCGGACGGTGTCGCGCACGGGGAGCGTGTCGTGTATCCGGACGACGACGGTGTCGCGCAGCGGGGTGCGGATTTCGGCGTCGGTGACGGCGACGGCCTTGGCGGCGGCTTCGAGCCTGCGGAGCCGGATGCCGAGGCGCCGGATCTGCTCGGCGTCGGCCGCGCGCAGCGTTTCGAACTCCCCGCACCGCAGCCGGAGGGCCTGCACCGAGGCCGCCTCCGCGCCCAGTCGTGTGCGGTAACGGGTGACGTCGGCCGCCAGGGCCGTCTGGTTTTCGACCAGCCGCCGGTTCTCGGCGCGGTAATGGCGGCAGGTGAAAAACAGCAGTGCGGTTGCAAGAACCGCATACGCAAAGAGGTATTTTTTCACGATTTTCGGGTTTTGGTTCCCCGAAAGATAAGACGGTTGCGTCCGGTCCGGTTTCTATTTTTTCGGAAAAAGACCCTCCATCGCTTCGGCGATGCGTTCGGCGACGAAGGTCATCAGCGGCAGCCCGTCGCAGCGCGAAAGCGAGGTGACGCCCCGGTGGTCGGCGAAGAAAAGTTCGTCGAGCGAGGGCAGGTCGGCGCGTCCGAAGGCCTCTTCGCTCAGTTCCAGCCCTGCGGCCCGAACGGCCAGCATGGCCAGGCGGCGTTCGACGCTTGCGGGGCCGGGGGCTGTTAGGACGGTGCGGCCGGCGATGGCCAGCAGCGGCGCGTCGTCGGCCGAGCGGAGAATTCCCGCGCTGTCGCAGCGCACGGCGACTTCCGCCCCGCGCCGTTCGGCCAGCCTGCGTGCCAGCTGCGCTGCGGCCTCGCGCGCGGAGGTCGGAGCCTCGGAGAGCGTCAGATCGTATCCGACGGTCACGGCTTCGGGCTGAAGGCTCCGGAAGGCGTAGCCGTCGTAGAGCGACACCCCTGCCGGGAGCAGACGTTCCGTGCCGTCGGGGTCCAGTTCTATGCGCACGAAGCCCGACACGCCCGCCGGATAGCGTTCCGCGGCGGAGAGCGTCTCGATACGCTTCGCGAGCCGCTCTGCGGCGGGGGCGTAGGGGCGTCCGAACAGTTCGCGCGACGCGGCGTCGAGCACGGCGATGTGTCCGGCGACGTTGCGCGCGCGGCCCCGGGCCAGATGCACGGTCTGGTATAGGTAGAGACCGGTCAAAGCAGAAAGATTTTCAGCAGCAGTTCGCGCAGCAGTTCGCCGTCCGACGCGCCGCCCGCACCCAGTCCCTTGCTCTTGGCGTCGTATTCGCGCAGCAGCCCGAGGATGTTGAACACCTTGCGGTTGTCCCATCCGGCGGCGTTCTGCTTGATCTCGCCGATGACGAACGTGTTGTTCTTGCGCAGGATGCGCATCAGTTCCGTGTCCGGCGGAAAGGGCCGTCCTTTGTGGCGTGCGAGCCAGCGCAGGTAGTTGACCACGAACAGCTCCTTGAACTGCCCGAACAGCGCCATGACGGTCAAGAGCAACGGGTTGTCCTTGGGGTTGCGGGCGAAGTGCTCGGCGATCATCAGCGCGCGGGCCATGTCCCGCGTGACGACCGCCTTGCAGAGTTCGAAGTTGTTGAAATCCTTCGAAATGCCGATGTTGGCCTCGATGTCGGCGTCGGTGATGCGCTGCGTACCCTCGGGCAGCGAGACGGTGAGTTTCCGGATTTCGTTGGAGATCTTCGCGATGTCGGTTCCCAAATGGTCGGTCAGCATCGAAAGCGCCTTGGGGTCGATCGTGAATCCTTTCTGCCGGATGAACTGCTGTAACCACGCCGCGATCTCGTAGTCGCGCGGGCGCACCGATTCCAGCACCGTGCCGTTCGCTGCGCAGCCCTTGTAGAAGGCCGAGCGTTTGTCGGCGTTCTTCTCCTTGTGGCAGATCACGAGAATGGTCGTCGGCGAGGGCTTCTGCGTGTAGAGCGCGAGCTTGTCCAGCCCCTTGAGCTGCTGTGCCTCCTTGAGGATCACCACCTGGTATTGTCCCATCATCGGCATCTGGCGGCAGAGGTTGATCACCTGCCCCGCCTCGGAGTCGCGCCCGTAGACGGTGATCTGGTTGAAGGCCCGCGCGGCCTCGTCGAGGATCGTCGCGGCCAGCTGGTCCGAGAGTGCGTCGATGAAGTAGCTCTCCTCGCCCATCAGCAGGTAGATGCCGGAAAACCGGCGGGCCGCGACCTCTGCCGCGATCCGTTCGTACTGGGCGACGGAATCCTTGAATTTCAGAGCGCTCTTTGCCATTTTAAACGATTTCTTTGGTGATGCGCAACACGTTTTCCGTGTCGGGCGTAAGGCGGTAGCGGTCGTCGATGCGGCGTCCGACGAGCCAGACGATCTCGTCGCCCGACAGCAGCACGAACTGCCGCTGCTTCTCGGCCACGGAGACCTTGGCGTCGACGAGGAAGTCCGACACCTTTTTGCGGCCCGTCATGCCGAACGGCACGAACCAGTCGCCGTCGCGCCAGCGGCGCAGTGTGAGCGGGAATTGCAGGCGGTCGGCGTCTATCTGCGCGATGTTCTCGGGAACGCCGAAATTCTTGATCGTGTCGATGTCGCAGTATTCGTAGTAGAGGACCGAGTTGCCGCAGTAGCTGCGCGGGGCGCCTTTGCGCACCGTCGTCAGACACGCGTCGTCGGGGGCTATCGGCGCTATGACGATCTTTCCGCGGTCGATCGAGGCCACCCTTTCGCGGGCGTAGAACCGCCGTCCCGTGGCGTCCTGTTCGAGCGAGTGGCACAGCGCGTCGATCACGTCGCCCTTGAATCCGTAGCCCGAACTCAACAGTTCGTAGATCACGAATCCCTGCGGAAAGGCCGGATCGAGGCGGTCGAGATGGATCGTGTCGATCCCCGTGTCCGAGGTGACGGCCTCCGAGCGGATGCGTTCGATGCCGTGGTTGATGAACAGCTGGGCGTCGGTCAGGCGCGCGAGGTTGCGGCTCATCAGGCTCGTGAACTTGGGGTTGATTTCGCGGATGCGGGGGATCAGCCCCAGCCGGATCTTGTTGCGCAGGTATTTGGTCGACCGGTTCGACGAATCCTCCCGGAAGGGGATGCGGTTCTGGACGGCATATTCGAGAATTTCCTTGCGCGACGCGAACAGCAGCGGACGGATCACCTTTCCGACCTGTGTCGAGATTCCCGTCAGCCCCCGCAGGCCGGTTCCGCGCAGCAGGTTGATGAAAAAGGTTTCGATCGAGTCGTCGGCATGGTGGGCGATGGCGATGGCCGTGTAGCCGTGCTCGCGGCTCAAGGCGTCGAACCATGCGTAGCGCAGCCGCCGGGCCGCCATCTCCATCGACTCGCCCGTGCGCTCCATTTCGGCCCTGGTCTCGAAGCGCCTGTTGTAGAACGCCGCGCCGTGCTTTTTGGCCTCGTCTTCCACCAGCACTTCGTCCTCGTCGCTCTCTGCGCCGCGCAGCTGGAAGTTGCAGTGGGCCACGCCCACCCGGTAGCCGCAGCGGGTGAACAGCGAGAGCATGACCATCGAGTCCACGCCGCCCGAGACGGTGAGCAGGATTTTGTCGTCGTGCGTGGCGAGGTCGTTCTCGTCGATGTAGCGTTGAAAAGAGTCCAAAAGATTCATAATATGTTCACTTCAGTATCTATTTCGATGCCGAATTTTTCGCGGACCTTCGCCTGCACCGTGCGGGCGAAGGCGATCACCTCGCCGCCCGTGGCGCCGCCGTGGTTCACCAGCACCAGCGCCTGCCGCTCGTGAACCCCCACGCTTCCCTCGCGGTAGCCTTTCATCCCGGCCCGGTCGATCAGCCACCCGGCGGCCAGCTTTACGCGGCCTTCGGGGGCCGCATAGTGCGGCATGTCGGGATATTCGGCAAGGAGCCGTTCCGCGACGGGGGCTTCGACCACGGGATTCTTGAAGAAACTGCCCGCGTTGCCCAGCACGGCCGGGTCGGGAAGTTTCGCGCGGCGGATCGAGCAGATCGCCTCGCGGATGTTGCGCAGCGTGGCGCCTCCGCGGGCTTCGACCTCGCGCTCCACGTCGCCGTAGCCCAGTTTCGGACGCGGCGTATGCGAGAGGCGTATTTCGATGGCTGTGATGATCACGCGCCCTTTCAGGTCGTGCTTGAAGACGCTTTCGCGGTAGCCGAATCCGCAGTGCGCGGCGTCGAGCGTCAGCAGGTTGCCCGTTTCGACGCAGTACATCTCGACCCGGCGGATCGCGTCCTTCGCTTCGCAGCCGTAGGCCCCGATGTTCTGCACCGGGGCGGACCCCGCCTTGCCGGGGATCAGCGAGAGGTTTTCGATGCCCCACAGACCGCGTTCGACGGCCCATTCCACCAGGTCGTCCCATTCGACGCCCGCCTCGACGCGCAGGCGAACTTCGTCGCCGTCGTCGCTCAAAAGGGCGATCTGCCGGGCCACGGGGGTCAGCAGCACGCCGTCGTAATCTTCGGTGAAAAGGATGTTGTTGCCCCCGGCGAGCACCGTCCACCGCCCGGGAATCCCCGCGGCGAAAAACGTGCGCAGATCCTCGGCCGTTTCGAATTCTACGAGGCGTGCGGCCCGCTGGTCGACGCCGAAACTGTTGCGCCCGCGCAGGCTGATTTGGTGAAATTCTCGAATCATGGTATGCAAAGTTAGAAATTATTTTTAACTTTGAGATTCAAACCTGAATAACTCAATGGTGTGGCTGATCTGCATACTGCTGTCCTTGCTTGCGCTGATCCGTTTTTTTGGCGGCGATTCCCGGCGCAAACGTCGGAGGCACCGCAGGTTTGGCGATCGGTGACCATGTAAACGATAACAGAATATGTTCGACGAAAAAGATTTGCAGCAAATCCGGGAGCACGGACTCACTCCCGAACAGGCGGAGACCCAGTTGGAGAATTTCCGCCGCGGATTCCCTTTCCTGAATGTCGTGCGGGCCGCATCGCCGGGCGACGGCGTGCTGGTTGTCGGCGCGGCGGAGGCCGATGCCGCCGTGGAACGCTATGAAAAAGAGTCTGCCGGACTGGGGGTGGTGAAGTTCGTGCCCGCTTCGGGGGCCGCCACGCGCATGTTCAAGGAGCTGTTCGAGTTCGTCAACGACGGCAAACGCGGCAAGGGCATCGACACGCTGCTGGAAAATATCGGGAAGTTCGCCTTCTGGCCCGAACTTCGCGCCGTGCTGCCCGCCGGGGCCGACGACCGTGCGATCGTGAATGCCATCGTCGGCGACGGGCTGAACTACGGCCGCAAGCCCAAGGGCCTGGTCACCTTCCACGCCTATCCCGAGGGGGCGCGCAAGGCCGTCGAGGAGCACCTGGTCGAAGGGGCGGCCTACGCCGCGGCCGGAGGCGTCGTGCGCATCCATTTCACCGTCTCGCCCGAGCACGTCGCGGGCTTCGAGGAGCTGCTCGCCGCAAAGGTCCCCCTTTACGAAAAGCGGTTCGGCGTCCGTTACGAGATCTCGTTCTCGGTGCAGAAACCTTCGACCGACACCCTCGCCGTGAATCCCGACAACACGCCTTTCCGGCAGGACGACGGCACGCTGCTGTTCCGTCCCGCGGGCCACGGGGCGCTGATCGAAAACCTGAACGAGATCGACGCCGACCTGATCTTCATCAAGAACATCGACAACGTGACGACCGATGCCCGCCGCGGGGACACGGTCCGTTATAAAAAGGTGCTTGCAGGGGTTCTGCTCGACCTCCAGGGGCGCGCCTTCGAGTACCTCAAGGCCCTCGAAGTGGGCGGCGCCGAGCTGGAACCCATCGCCGAATTCATCGGGAAACAGCTCTGCGTGAAACTCCCCGCCGAGTACGATTCGGCGCTGCTGCGCGCCGTGTTGGACCGTCCGATCCGCGTCTGCGGCATGGTCCGCAACGAGGGCGAGCCGGGCGGCGGCCCGTTCTGGGTCGGGAACCCCGACGGCACGGAGTCGCTTCAGATCGCCGAGTCGAGCCAGATCGCGCCCGACGACCTGCCGCTGATGCAGTCGGCCACGCACTTCAATCCGGTGGACCTCGTCTGCGGCGTGCGCGATTCGAAGGGATGCAAGTTCGATCTGCGCCGGTACACCGATCCCGCGACGGGATTCATCTCGTCGAAATCCTCCGGCGGCCGCGATCTGCGCGCGCAGGAGCTTCCGGGTCTTTGGAACGGTGCGATGGCGAAGTGGAACACGGTCTTCGTCGACGTTCCCGTCACGACATTCTCTCCGGTGAAGGTGGTGCAGGATCTTCTGCGCCCCCAGCACCAATAGGTTTAAGGTTTTGCGGGTGTCTTTCGCCCGTCTTGTCCGGGCCGGCCGGGGAATGCGTTTGTATCTCCCGGCCGGCCCGGATCGTGTCGCGCCGAAGCCGGACTCTCCTTATTGCAGATGCAGGACCAGTTTGTCGAGTCCGAAGAAACACTCCGTGAATCCGGGAGCCGGGGCGACGGCCTCTATCGTCAGCGTGTTTCCGCCCTTGCGGATCTGTCCGTTGCCGAACGCAACCTCTTTGGCGATCAGTTCCGGGGCATGTCCCGGGCCTGCGGCGGCTGCCATTGCGGTGCGGCGGGCCTGCGGTTATACATCTGCTCCATTTGTGCCGGAAATTTGTCAAAATAGGATAAATTGCTGTTCAGTATCCCCGATTGTAGATAATCTTTTTTATATTTGTGCGTTAAAACCGAAAAACAATAATCAAAACTAAATAACGCTATGGAAAACAAACTTCAACAGTTGACGCAGAAGCTCTACGACGAGGGGCTGGAGAAAGGGCGCGCCGAGGCCGACAAGCTGGTGGCCGACGCCAAGGCCGAGGCCCGGAAGATCGTCGCCGAGGCCCGCGCCGAGGCCGAAGAGATCGTCAAAAAGGCGGAGGCCAAGGCCGAGGACGTTTCGAAGAACACCATGACCGAGATTTCGCTGGCCGGCAAGCAGGCCGTCGGCAGAATCAAGTCGGAGATCGCCTCGCTGATCATCGCCAAGGCTACGGCCCGGGGCGTGAAGGAGGCCGTCGTGGACCCGGCGTTCATCAAGGAGATGCTCGTCGCCGTAGCTAAAAACTGGAACGGTTCCGATTCGGGCAAGGTCGAATTGCAGGCCCTGCTGCCCGAGGGCGAGCGCAAGAAGCTCGACGCGGCGTTCGAGGAGAGTGCGAAGGAGCTGCTCGCCGCCGGTGTCGAGGTGGGCTGGTCGAAGGAGGTGAAGACCGGCTTCAAGGTGGGCGCCAAGGAGGGCGGCTACTACATTTCGTTCGCCGACGCCGACATCGAAGCGCTGTTGGCAGAGTACCTGCGCGACAAGGTGTTCCAACTGTTGTTCAAGGCGTAAGGCATGTTTGCGACCCAATATTATTGTCTGGTAGCCTCCCTGAAGGAGTACGCGCTCGACGCCGACACCAAGGGCTTCGACGCCCGGGCCATCGTCTCCGGGATTCTGGAGGAGGTGAACCGCGGCGACGCCCGCGAGGTGCGGCTCCTGTACGGCTACTACGACTGTGAGAATATCGCCGCCCTGCGTGCGGGGCGCTCGGCGCACAATCCGCTGGGCAACTTCACGCGCGAGGAGCTGGCGGAGGAGCTGAAAGCTCCGAAGCGGCTTCCCGAGGCGGTTGCCCGCGTGGTGAGGGCCTATGCCGATCCCGAGGGCGAGGACGCCGAGACGGTCGACACGTCGCGGCGTTTCGAGAAGGAGCTGTTCGGGGCCTACTACGCCGCCTGCGGAAAGGCCGGGAGCCGCTTCCTGCGCGAGTGGTCCGCTTTTGACCGGAACCTGCGCAACGTTTCGGCGGCCGTCACGGCGCGCGCCGCAGGGCGTGCGGTCGAGGAGGTCGTCGTGGGCGGCGGCGATGTCGCCGAACAGTTGCAGCGCAGTTCTGCGGCCGATTTCGGGCTTCGGGGCGAACTTCCCTATATCGACGCGGTGATCGCGGCGGTGAACGACGAGGCCAACCTCGTGGAGAAGGAGCACAAGATCGACCTGATCCGCTGGAACGAAGCCGCGGAGCTGGCGACCTTCGACTATTTCGACGTCAACGCCATCCTTTCCTACCTGGTGCGGATCAACATCGTCGCCCGCTGGACGCTGCTCGACGCTGCGCGCGGCCGCGAGATGTTCGCCCGCCTGCTTGCCGAACTGGACGGCAAGGAGCTGATTAATAAGGAATAAACAATAAAAACATACAATGAAAACTACAGGACGTGTAAACGGTATCATCTCCAACATCGTGATCGTCAAGGCCGACGGACCCGTGGGTCAGAACGAGATCTGCTATGTCTGGACGGGCGATACCAAAATGATGGCCGAGGTCATCAAGGTCATAGGCGACGCGGCCTATGTCCAGGTTTTTGACAGCACCCGCGGTCTGAAGATCGGCGACCGGGTCGAATTCGAGGGTCACATGCTCGAAGTCACGCTGGCTCCGGGCCTTTTGTCGCGCAACTACGACGGTCTTCAGAACGACCTCGAAAAGATGGACGGTCTGTTCATCGCCCGCGGTTCGATCACCGATCCGGTCGACTACGATGTCGAGTGGGAATTTTCGCCGCTGGCCAAGGTCGGCGACAAGGTCACGGCGGCGTCGTGGCTGGGCGAGGTGAAGGAGCAGTGGGTGATGCACAAGATCATGGTTCCCTTCACGATGACGGACAGCTATACGGTCAAGAGCGTCGCCGAGGCGGGCAAATACAAGATCACCGACACGATGGCAGTCCTGACCGACGCCGAAGGCCGCGACCACGAGGTGACGATGGTGCAAAAATGGCCCGTGAAGCAGGCCGTGCGCTGCTATACGGAGAAACCCCGCCCGTCGCGCATCATGGAGACCGGCGTGCGTCCGATCGACACCTTCAACCCGATGGCCGAGGGTGGTACGGGCTTTATCCCGGGGCCTTTCGGCGCGGGCAAGACCGTGCTCCAGCACGCCATTTCGAAGCAGGCCGACGCCGACGTGATCATCATGGTGGCGTGCGGCGAGCGCGCCAACGAGGTGGTCGAAATCTTCAAGGAGTTCCCCGAGCTGATCGACCCGCATACGGGCCATACGCTCATGGAGCGCACGATCATCATCTGCAACACGTCGAACATGCCCGTCGCCGCGCGTGAGGCGTCGGTCTATACGGGTATGACCATCGGCGAATACTACCGCTCGATGGGCCTCAAGGTGCTCGTGATGGCCGACTCGACGTCGCGCTGGGCGCAGGCGCTGCGCGAGATGTCGAACCGTCTGGAGGAGCTTCCCGGTCAGGACGCCTTCCCGATGGACCTTTCGGCGATCATCTCGAACTTCTACTCGCGTGCGGGACTGGTGAAACTCGTCGGCGGCCAGACCGGATCGGTGACGTTCCTCGGCACGGTGTCGCCTGCGGGCGGTAACCTCAAGGAGCCGGTGACCGAATCGACGAAGAAGGCCGCGCGTTGTTTCTACGCCCTTTCGCAGGGCCGCGCCGACTCGAAGCGCTATCCGGCCATCGACCCGCTGGAGTCCTACTCGAAATACCTCGAATACCCCGAAATCCGCGAATACCTCGACGAGCACATCGAGAAGGACTGGGTGGACCTGGTCTACGCGGGCAAGACCATCGTGCAGCGCGGCAAGGAGGCCAACGACCAGATCAACATTCTGGGCGACGACGGCGTGCCGGTGGAGTATCACGAACGGTTCTGGAAATCGGAGCTGATCGACTTCGTCATCCTCCAGCAGGACGCTTTCGATGACATCGACGCCAACTGCCCGATGGAACGCCAGCAGATGATGTACAAGATGGTGTTGGGCATTTGCAACCAGGAATTTGCGTTCGCCGACTTCGAGGCCTGCTCGCAGTTCTTCAAGGGGCTGATCAACCTCTTCCGCCAGATGAACTATTCGGAGTGGAAGTCGGAGAAGTTCGAGGGCTACCGGAAGCAGATCGAGCAGTATGTGAGTGAACAATCCAAATAAGCGGGAGAAATTATGACAACACGAGCATTTCAGAAGATATATACCAAGATTGACAACATCACCAAGGCTACCGTGACGCTCCGCGCCACGGGCGTCGGCAACGACGAACTGGCCACCGTCGGCGGCAAGCTGGCGCAGGTGGTGAAGATTATGGGCGAGAACGTCACGTTGCAGATTTTCGCCGGAACCGAGGGCCTGTCCACCGACTCCGAGGTCGTCTTCCACGGCGAGCCTCCCAAGCTGCGCGTTTCGGACAACCTCGCGGGGCGTTTCTTCAATGCCTACGGCGAACCGCTCGAGGGCGGCGAGATCATCGAGGGCGAGGCCCGCGAGATCGGCGGTCCGACGGTGAATCCCTTCCGGCGCATCCAGCCTTCGGAGCTGATTGCCACGGGCATCGCCGGCATCGACCTGAACAATACGATCGTGACGGGGCAGAAGATCCCCTTCTTCGCCGACCCCGACCAGCCCTACAACGCCGTGATGGCCAACGTGGCCCTGCGCGCCAAGGCCGACAAGATCATCCTGGGCGGCATGGGCCTTACGAACGACGACTTTCTGTACTTCAAGTCGGTCTTCGAGAACGCCGGCGCGCTCGACCGCATCGTGTCGTTCGTCAACACGACCGAGAATCCGCCCGTGGAGCGTCTGCTCGTTCCCGACATGGCGCTTACCGCCGCCGAGTACTTCGCCGTCGACAAGGGCGAGAAGGTGCTGGTGCTGCTCACGGACATGACCTTGTACGCCGATGCCCTGGCCATCGTGTCGAACCGCATGGACCAGATTCCGTCGAAGGACTCGATGCCCGGTTCGCTGTATTCGGACCTTGCGAAGATCTACGAAAAGGCCGTGCAGCTGCCCAACGGCGGTTCGATCACGATCATCGCCGTGACGACGCTTTCGGGCGGCGACATCACGCACGCCATCCCCGACAATACGGGTTACATCACCGAGGGCCAGTTGTTCCTGCGCAACGACTCCGACACGGGCAAGGTGATCGTCGACCCGTTCCGTTCGCTGTCGCGTCTGAAACAGCTCGTCATCGGCAAGAAGACCCGCGAGGACCATCCGCAGGTGATGAACGCCTGCGTGCGCCTCTACGCCGACGCGGCCAACGCCAAGACCAAGCTGGAGAACGGCTTCGACCTCTCGGACTACGACGAGCGCACCCTGAAGTTCGCCTTCGACTACTCGGAGAAACTGCTGGCCATTGATATCAATATCGAGATCAACCAGATGCTCGACACCGCATGGGGGCTTTTCGCCAAGTACTTCACCCGGGAGGAGGTCGCCATCAAGGAGGAACTTATCCAAAAATACTGGAAGGAGGCGTAACGCGCAATGGCAATCAAATTCCAATATAACAAGACCTCGCTGGGCGAACTCGGCAAACAGCTGAAAATGCGCCAGAAGGCCCTCCCTACGATCAAAAGTAAGGAGTCGGCCCTGCGCTCCGAAGTGAAGAAGGCGAAGGACTCCGCAAGCGACTACCGTCGTCGGCTCGACGCTCTGAAGGCCGAGTACGACTACATGGTGTCGCTCTGGGGAGAGTTTGATTGTGACCTCCTGCGCATTGCCGACGTCGATTTGTCGGTCCAGAAAATCGCGGGTGTGCGCACGCCCGTCCTGCAGGAAGTGAAATTCGAGGAGAAACCCTACGATCTGTTCTCCTCGCCGGTGTGGTTCGCCGACGGAGTCGGCATCCTCAAGCGCATGGCGCAGCTGGGGATCGAGTTCGAGGTCTACAACCGGAAGATGGAACTGCTGGACCATGCGCGCCGCAAAACCACTCAAAAGGTGAACTTGTACGAAAAGGTTCAGATACCCGGGTACGAGGACGCCATACGTAAGATCAAACGCTTCATGGAGGACGAGGAGAACCTCTCCAAGTCGGCCCAGAAGATCGTGAAAACCAAGCAGCAGGCCGCCGGGGAGGGCGCGATGTTATGATAGCCAGAATGTCAAAATACAACTTTGTGCTCTTTGCGGCGCAGAGTGAGGATTTCGTCGAGAAGCTGCGCGGCCTCGGGCTGGTGGACATCACCACCGCGGGTTGGGAACCCTCCGAGGAGGACCGCCAGTTGCTGCTGGACATCGAGAGCCTTGCGAAGGCCGCGGAGTTCCTGAAGAACTTCCGCGCCGGGGAGCGCTGCGACGCTGCCGCCGCGCCGTTCGCTTCGGGCGAGGAGGCCTATGCGCATTACGCCGCCGCGCACCGCGAGGCCGCGACGCTCAACGCCGAGATCGGGCGGCTGGAAAAAGCGGCCGAGGAGCTGCGTCCCTGGGGGGCGTTCGACGTGGAGGCGACGCGGAAACTCGCCGCCCGGGGCATTGTCCTGCGCTATTTCTTCACCCAGCGCAACACCTTCGACAAGCAGTTGGCCGAGTGGTCGGAGCGCTATACGGTTTCGGAGGTCAGCCGCACCGATGCCATGGTGTGGTTCGTCGTCGTGGCCAAGCCCGGCGAGGAGGTTACGCTCGACGCGCAGGAGATGAAGACCCCGACGATGGACATTCGCGAGGCGGAGCGCCGCATCGCCGAAGCCGAAGGGAAACTCCGGACCCTCGACGCTGAATTTTCGCGTGCGGCCGCTTCGGAGGCCCTGCTCGCACAGCACGCCTGCTCGCTGAAGGAGCGTTTGCAGGGCGTGCGGGTGAAGGCTACGGCGCAGGAGGCCGCCGACGGTACGCTGGTCGTCATGGAGGGCTGGGCCGAGAAGGAGACTTCCGGTCGGGTCGACGCCCTTTTGGAGGAGTACCCCAACGTGGTCTTCCTCAAATCGGACCCCACGCCCGAGGACGAAACGCCCGTGAAGCTCAAGAACCGTTGGTTCGCGCATGTCTTCGAACTGGTGGGCGACATGTACGCCCGCCCGAAATACGGGACGATGGACCTCACACCCTTCTTCGCTCCGTTCTACATGCTCTTTTTCGGCATCTGTCTCAACGACGCCGGCTACGGACTGATCCTGACCCTGATGGGGTGGTGGATGCTCGCCAGGAACCGAAAGCCCGGCATGATGCGTCAGGCGGCGTGGTTCGCCACGCTGTGCGGCGTGTCGACCGTCGCGTTCGGACTGCTGTGCGGCTCGTTCTTCGGCATCAACATGAACACGTGGTTCCCCTCGGTGAAATTCCTCGATTTCCAGGGACAGTTCTTCTCCATCGCGCTGGTTATCGGCGTGGTGCAGATTCTTTTCGGCATGCTGCTCAACATCTGGATGACCGTTCGCTGTTTCGGTTTCGGCCGTGCGCTGGGACTGCTGGGGTGGTTCATCATCCTCGTCTCGTGCTGTCTGGCCATGGGCCTTCCGATGGCGGGTCTCGCCATTCCGGGCTTTACGGCCGGATCGGTGGCCTTCTATGCGGCGCTGGGCGTCGGCGGCGTGCTGATGCTGCTTCTGAACAATCCGAAGCGCAATCCGCTCATCAACCTCGGCGCGGGTTTGTGGGACCTTTACAACAACCTCACGGGACTGTTGAGCGACGTGCTGTCCTATATCCGTCTGTTCGCCATCGGGCTTTCGGGCGGTGTGCTGGCGCTGGTGTTCAACACGCTGGCGTCGGGATTCGTGCCCGAAGGCGCGAACATCGTGGTCCGGCTGCTGATTATGATTCCGATTCTGCTGATCGGTCACGGCATCAACCTTTTCATGTCGACCATCTCGTCGTTCGTGCACCCGCTGCGTCTGACGTTCGTCGAGTTTTTCAAGAACGCCGGTTTCGAAATGGCCCCGCGCAATTTCGACCCGATTCGTAAAATGAACGATACTAACGAATAATAACAATTAAAAAAAACTCAAAACATTATGGAAACAACAGCATTGGTATTGGCTTACGTCGGCGTAGCGCTGATGGTGGGTCTGGCAGGTGTCGCTTCGTCGATCGGTACCGCAATTACGGGTCAGGCCGCAGTAGGGGCCATGAAGAAGAACGGCGGCGCTTTCGGCAGCTACATGATTCTTTCGGCGCTTCCCGGTTCGCAGGGTCTCTACGGTTTCGTCTGCTTCTTCCTGGTGCAGAAGGGTCTGACGGACCCGACGATGGTGCAGGGCGCGGCTATCTTCGGCGCCGGTCTGCTGGTCGGTCTGGTGAACATCGCCGCTTCGATCTATCAGGCAAAGGTCTGCGCCAACGGTATCGCCGCTATCGGCAACGGTCACGACGTGATGGGTAAGACGCTGATCCTCGCGGCTTTCCCCGAGCTGTACGCCATCCTGACGGTGGCCGCCACCTACCTGATCGCAACGCTCGACGGCGTGAATCTCTTCTGACGGGGCGGAACGCCCGTCACCGGAAAGGGAGACCCTGCGGGGCCTCCCTTTTTCGTTGCCGTCCTGCGGTCGGGGCGCTCTCCGAATACGAAGGAACGGTTGTCGTGGGACACCACGACAACCGTTCCTTCGGGGGATATGGGTATTACGGCCGAACCGGCGCTCGTTCCGTGACTACCGTCCTTTGCGGCGCGACGAGGTGCGCACCTTCGGGCCTTTGCCGCGGGGCTCTTCCGTACGGCGCGCCGCGGCCCCGGGCAGCAGCAATTCGAAGTCTAACTGGCGTTTCTGCAGGTCGGCGCGCTTCACGCGGATGCGTACCGGGCTGCCCAGCGTCATGCGGATGCCCGTCGAGCGGCCGATGATTTCGTAAAGCTGCTCGTCGAAGGTGAAGAAGTCGCCCTCGATGTCGCGCAGGAACGACATGCCCTCGATGTGGGTTTCGTCCAGCTCGACGTAGACGCCCCATTCGGTAAGCCCCGAGATGTGTCCCTCGAACTCCTCGCCGATGTGCTCTTTCATAAATTCGACCATCTTGTATTTGATCGACGCGCGTTCCGCCTCGGCGGCCACGACCTCGCGGTCCGAAGCGCGTGCGCAGAGGTCTTCCAGTTCCGTTTTGTCGGCCGGCTTGCCGCCCGCGAGGTAACGCGCCAGCAGGCGGTGGACCATCATGTCGGGGTAGCGGCGGATCGGCGACGTGAAGTGCGTGTAGTAGGGGAACGCCAGACCGTAGTGTCCGATGTTGTCGGTCGTGTAATAGGCTTTGGCCATCGAGCGCACGGCCATCGTCGCCACGGCGTTTTCCTCCGTGGTTCCCTTTATCTGTTTGAAGAGCTTGTTCAGTTCCTTGGCCACGGCGCGGCCCTTCGTAGCCTTGAAGATGTGCCCGAAGCGGAGGATGAACTGCCGGAAGCGGTCGAGTTTCTCCTCGCTCGGGGTGTCGTGCACGCGGTAGACCATCGTGCGCTCCGCCGAGCGGCCGCTCTCGGTCCTGCGTTTGCCGCAGAACTCCGCCACGCGGCGGTTGGCCAGCAGCATGAACTCCTCGATCATCTGGTTCGACTCCTTCTGCTCCTTGAAGTAAACGCCTAACGGTTTGCCGTTCTCGTCGAGGCGGAATTTCACCTCTTCGCGGTCGAACGAGATCGCGCCGTTCCTGAAGCGCTCCTTGCGCAGCGCCTGCGCCAGCCGGTTGAGCGTCAGCACCTCCTCGGCGTAGTCGCCGCGTCCCGTTTCGATGATCTCCTGCGCCTCGGCGTAGGTGAAACGGCGGTCGGAGTGGATCACCGTGCGTCCGAACCACTCTTCGAGGATGTCGAGGTTTTCGTTGAGCGTGAACACCGCCGAGAAGCAGAGGCTCGTCTCGTGGGGGCGCAGCGAACACAGCTCGTTCGAAAGCCGTTCAGGAAGCATCGGCACGGTGCGGTCCACCAGATAGACCGACGTGCCGCGCTCCACGGCCTCGTCGTCGATTACCGAGTGGGGCCGCACGTAATGGGTCACGTCGGCGATATGCACGCCCACTTCCCAGACGCCGTCCTTTATTTTGCGCACCGACAGCGCGTCGTCGAAGTCCTTGGCGTCCGCAGGGTCGACCGTGAAGGTCGTGACACCCCGGAAGTCGCGCCGCTGGGCGATCTCTTTGGCCGTGACGCGGGCGTCGATGGCCTGGGCGGCCTCCTCGATTTCGGGTTCGAAGCGGTAGGGAAGCTCGTATTCCGCCAGGATCGAGTGCATCTCCGTGTCGTTGTTGCCCGCCATGCCCAGCCGCTCGACCAGTTCGCCCACGGGGCTTTTGCTGCCCGGGAGCCAGTCGGCGATGCGCACCACGACCTTCTCGCCGTCGCGCACGTCGGGATAGGTGCGCTTCGAGAGATAAATGTCCATCGGCATGCGGCGCGAGTCGGCCCGTACGAAAATCTGGTGCGCCCCGACTTCGGCCACGCCCACGTAGGGCTTGCGGTTGCGTTCGATGATCCGCGTGATCTCGCCCTCCAGCTGTCCGTTGCGGCCGCGGTGCATCACCACGACCTCGACGCGGTCGCCGTTCAGGGCGTTCGCGGCGTTGCGCTGGTTGACGAAGATGTCGCTCTCCTGCCCTTCGACCTTCACATAGACCGAACCCGAGGGGGCCATGTCGGCCACGCCCTCGTAGTGGGGCAGGTGGGTCTGCATCAGACGGTATTTTTCGCGCGCGCACTCCTCGACGACTCCCTCTTCGAAGAGGCGTCCGAGGATTTCTAACGTTTCGCGGCGGCCCTCTTTCGTGGCGCCTCCGGAAGCCGAAGCCAGGTGCTTCAGCGAGAACTTATTGTTGGGGAATTCCCGGAACATGCTCAATATGATCGAGGTGCGGTCCGTCTTCCGTGCTCCGTTTTCGGAGCGTTGTTTCTGTTTTTTCATCATTTCTTAAAAATTTGCAGGGCTTCGGTCCTCCGTCGGATTTCCGTTGTGCCCGTTTTGCCGCTGTCGCGGCCGGCCTGTGTGCGTTTTGCGGAACCGGGCGTTATTTTTCCAGGAGTTGCAGGGCCAGTTTCCGCATGTAGGCGATGCCCACGCCGATAGCCGCTTCGTCGGGGAAGAATGTCGCCGTGTGCGGGCGTCCGGCCGCAGCGCCCACGCCCAGCCGGTAGAACAGCGACGGGTATTGCTTGCAGTAGAACCCGAAATCCTCGGCCGTGGTGCGCAGGGGCAGCATCTCGACCTTCAGCTTCTCGGCTTTGGCCAGGGCCGTGGCCTGCTTCACGAGGATCTCGTCGTTGACGACGCACGGATAGCCGCGGCCGATCGTCACTTCGGTCTTCACGCCGTGCCGGGCGTCGATGTCCGCGGCGATGATCTCGATGCGGCGGTGGATGATGCCGCGCTCGCGTTCGTCGAACGTGCGCAGCGTTCCCTCCATGTAGATCTCGTCGGGCACGATGTTCGTCGCGCCCCCGGCCTCCACGCGGCCGATCGAGAGCACGCACTCCTCGCCGTTGAGCGCGATGAGGCGCGTCAGCAGTTCGGCGCCGGCCGCCACGGGGTCCTTGAGCTGCTTGCGCATGGCGCCGTGCCCGCCCGTGCCGCGGACGCGGAAGCGCAGTTCGTCGCTTGCCGCCATGTACTTTCCGGCCCGGAATCCGAGGGTCCCGACTTCCAGCTGCGGTTCGACGTGTTCGCCGACGACGGCCCGCACGTCGTAGCCCTCGAACGGCTTTTCGGCCAGCACCAGCGAGGCTCCGCCCGGGTTGCACTCCTCGCCCGGCTGGAACAGCCCGAAGAGCGTGCCCCGGAAATCGGGCGCCTCGGCGAAGGTTTTCAGCACGCCGAACAGCACCGCGGCGTGCATGTCGTGGCCGCAGGCGTGCATCACGCCCTCGTTCTGCGATCTCCACTCGCAGTCGTTCCGCTCCGTGACGGGCAGGGCGTCGATGTCGGCGCGCAGCACCGCGGCGCGCCGGTCGCCTTCGGGGGTCTTGCGGCCCTTGATGCGGGCCACGACGCCCGTCGATGCGATCCGGCGGTGTTCGATGCCCAGTTCGTCGAGCTGCTGTTCGATGAACGCCGCCGTGTCGTGTTCCTTGAACGACAGTTCGGGGTGCGCATGCAGGCGGCGGCGGAATTCGACAGGTTCCATTGATTCTCTGTTTTATCGGTTTGGGTCAGAAAACCGCCTTGACGATTTTCTGTATGTTCGTCGTGCGGCTCATCGTGTAGTAGTGCAGCACGGGCACGCCTGCGGCCATCAGTTCGCGGCTTTGGGCGATGGCCCACTCGGTTCCCACTTCGCGCACGCCGTCGGGATGCGCCTTGACTTCGCGCACGAGTTCCTCGGGCAGCTTCACGCCGAACGTTTCGGGCAGTATTTCCAGGTGGCGCAGCGTCGAGAGGGGCTTGATGCCGGGGATGATCGGCACGGTGATCCCCGCTTCGCGGCAGCGGCGCACGAAGTCGAAGTATTTGGCATTGTCGAAGAACATCTGCGTGATGACATATTCCGCCCCGGCGTCGACCTTGTCGCGCAGGCGGGCGATGTCCGAGGTGATGTCGCGCGCCTCGGCGTGCACCTCGGGATAGCCCGCCACGCCGATCGAGAATTTCGAGTGGTGGCACTCCTCGACCTCGCCGTCGATGAATTTTCCGCGGTTCATGTCGGCGATCTGCCGCACGAGGTCCACGGCGTGGGCGTGGCCCTGCGGATGGGGCATGAAACGCTTTTCGTTCTGCGACTTGTCTCCGCGCAGCGCCAGCACGTTGTGCAGGCCCAGGAAGTCCATGTCGATCAGCGTGTCCTCGATGTCGTATTTCGACAGTCCGCCGCAGATCAGGTGCGGGACCACCTCCACGCCGTAGCGGTTCTGGATGGCCGCCGAGATGCCCACCGTCCCGGGGCGGCGGCGCACGACGTGCCATTCGACGCTGCCGTCCTCGCGCTCGGTCTCCTTGATTCCCTCGCGGTGGAAGGTGATGTTGACGTAAGCCGGGTCGAGGGCCATCAGCGGCTCCACGGCGGCGAATATCTTCTGCATGCCGTCGCCCTTGAGCGGCGGGAGCAGTTCGAACGCGAAGCGGGTGCGCCCGGAGGCGATCGCTTCGTTGATGATCTCTACGACGTTCATACGTTGTTCGGTATAATCTTTTTTACGGTTTCGGCCTCCATTCCGCGGCGGCGTGCGTAGTCGAGCAGCTGTTCGGCGCCGATGGTCCCGACCGAAAAGTAGTCGGCGTCGGAGAACATCAGTCCGCACAGCGCCTCCCCGGGGTCGATCATCCAGTTTTCGGTCAGCCGCATTCCGGTCGTCACCTCGACCGCGAGCAGGTCGAAGACCTCGCGTTTGAGCGAATGGTCGGGCGAGGCCGGGTAGCCGAAGGCCATGCGGCGGCCGCGGTACTGGCCGCGGACTGCCTGCTCGGGGGTGGGCGGCGTGCCCGTTTCGTAGCCCCACATCTCGCGCCGCATGAAGGCGTGCACGGCCTCGGCGAAGGCCTCCGTGAGGCGGTCGGCCAGCAGTTTGGCCATGATGGCCGAATAGTCGTCGCCCCCGGCGCGGAACTTTTCCGCCAGCTCCTTCAGCCCGATGCCGGCCGTCAGGGCGAAACAGCCGATCCAGTCGCCGTCCGGTGCGATGAAGTCCGCCAGCGACAGGTTCTCCTCGCCGCGCGTCTGGTTGCGCAGCATCGGGAGGCGTTTTTCGCGCCCTTTCGCGTCCGTCACCAGAATGTCGTCGCCCTCGGAGCGTGCCGGGAAGATGCCCGCGACCCCTTGCAGCGTCAGCAGCCGCTCGTCGCGGATGCGGGCCAGCAGGGCCTGGGCGTCGGCGAAGACCTTGCGCGCCTCGGCGCCCTTTTCGGGGTGGTCGAGAATCTCGGGGTAACGCCCCTTGAGTCCCCACGCCGCGAAGAAGAAACTCCAGTCGATGTACGGTTCGGCGTCGGCCACGTCGAAGTCGGGGAAGACCATGCGCCCCGTATGGAGCGGCACGACGGGTTCGTGCTGCGCCGCGCCGCGCCGCGCCGCGCGCGCTTCGGCGATCGGAATGAGGTCGCGCTCCCGCAGCCGGCGGGCGTACTCCTCGCGCAGGGCCTGCTGGTCGGCTTTCACCTTGTCGGCGTAAAGGTCGCCGTCGGGGCCGAGCAGCTGCGCCAGTATCTGGCTGTTGCGGCTGGCGTTCGCGGAGTGGACCGCCACGCCCGAATAAACCGGGGCGATCTTCACCGCCGTGTGGAGGTCCGAGGTCGTCGCGCCGCCGATGATGACCGGAATGCGCAGCCCCCGCCGTTCCAGCTCCTCGCAGACGCGGGCCATTTCGTCGAGCGACGGGGTGATCAGCCCGCTCAGGCAGATGCACTGCGCGCCCCACGCCACCGCCTCCTCGACGATGCGTTCCGGCTCGACCATCACGCCCAGGTCCCGGATTTCGTAACCGTTGCAGGCCATCACGACCGCCACGATGTTCTTGCCGATGTCGTGCACGTCGCCTTTCACGGTGGCGATCAGCACTTTCCCCGAATTATGCGCATTCGCGGCCGACCCCTGTTCGATATAGGGCGTCAGCGCCGCCACCGCGCGTTTCATCACGCGGGCGGTCTTCACCACTTGCGGCAGGAACATCTTGCCCTCGCCGAACAGCGTGCCGACCTGCTCCATGGCAGGCATCAGCAGCGTGTCGATCACGGCCATCGGGCTTCCCAGCGCCTCGTAACCCTCCAGCGCATCCTGCTCCACGTAGTCGGCCACGCCCTTGAGCATCGCATGGGCGATACGCTCTCCGAGCGTCCCCGCACGCCATGCGTCGGGGGCCTGCGGCTGCGCCTGGGCCGTCTGCTGCACCCCGTGGGCATACTCCGCGAGCCGCTCCGCGGCGTCGGCCCGGCGGCAGAGGATCACGTCCTCGACGCGGCAGAGCAGTTCGGGTTCGATCTGGCTGTACACTTTGAGCATCTGCGGGTTGACGATGCCCATGTCCATTCCGGCCCGGATGGCGTGGTAGAGGAACGCCGAGTGCATCGCCTCGCGCACCGTGTTGTTGCCGCGGAAGGCGAACGAAAGGTTCGACACGCCGCCCGAGACCTTCGCATGGGGAAGGTGCTCCTTGATCCAGCGCGTCGCGTCGATGAACGCCTTGGCGTAGCCGTCGTGCTCCGCAATGCCCGTTGCGACGGCCAGCACGTTGGGGTCGAAAATGATGTCTTCGGGCGGAAATCCGTTGTCCGTCAATAGCTTGTATGCCCTCTCCGCAACCTCTGCTTTACGTTCGAAGGTGTCGGCCTGGCCCCGCTCGTCGAAGAGCATCACCACGGCCGAAGCGCCGAAGCGGTGGATCTCCGCGGCCCGGCGCAGGAATTCCGCTTCGCCCTCCTTGAGCGAGATGGAGTTGACCACCGACTTACCCTGCGTCACTTCAAGTCCCGCTTGAAGTACCTCCCATTTCGACGAGTCGATCATCACCGGCACGCGGGCGATCTCCGGCTCCGAGGCCATCAGGTTGAGGAACGTGCGCATCGCCGCCGGACCGTCGATCAGCCCGTCGTCCATGCAGACGTCGACGATCTGCGCCCCGGCGTCGACCTGTGCGCGGGCCACCGAGAGCGCCTCTTCGTAGTTGGCTTCGCGGATCAGCCTTGCGAAACGGGCCGATCCGGCGACGTTCGTGCGTTCGCCGACGTTGATGAAGTTGGCTTCGGGGACGATCCGCAGCGGCTCCAGACCGCTCAAGGTCGTGATGTGCTTCGGCGCGGGAACGGGCCGCGGGGCGTAGTCTCCGGATATTTTCGACAATTCGAATATGTGGGCGGGCGTCGTGCCGCAGCAGCCGCCCACGATGTTCACCAGTCCGCGACGCATATACTCGCCGACATCCCCGGCGAACATTTCGGGCGTCTCGTCGTAACCGCCCATCACGTTGGGAAGCCCTGCGTTCGGGTGCGCCGAGATGCGCGTTCCGGCCACTGCCGCCAGCCGTTCGAGGTAGGGCAGCAGCTGCTTGGCCCCGTAGGCGCAATTCAGTCCGACCGACAGCAGGTTCGCATGCGACACCGAGACGGCGAAGGCCTCGACGGTCTGCCCCGAGAGGGTGCGGCCGCTGGCGTCGGCGAGCGTTCCGGAGACCATCACGGGGATCGCGCGGCCCAGCCGCTCGCAGAGCGTGTCGATGGCCCAGAGGGCCGCCTTGGCGTTGAGCGTGTCGAAAACGGTCTCCACCAGCAGGATGTCCGCCCCGCCGTCCACCAGTCCCCGCACCTGATCCGTATATGCTTCGACCAGTTGTGCGAAGGTCACCTCGCGGGCCGCGGGATTCTGTACGTCGGCCGACATCGAGGCCGTGCGGTTCGTGGGACCCACCGATCCCGCCACGAAACGCGGCTTCTGCGGGTTGCGGGCCGTGAACTCGTCGGCCGCGCTGCGTGCGATTCCGGCTGCGGCCTTCGAAATCTCGTAAGCGCACTCTTCGAGCCGGTAGTCGGCCAGCGACACGGCGTTGGCGTTGAACGAGTCGGTTTCGATGATGTCGGCTCCCGCCCGCAGGTATTTTTCGTGAATCTCGCGCACCACGTCCGGGCGGGTCAGCGCGAGCAGGTCGTTGCAGCCCTTGAGCTGCACCGGCCAGCCGGCGAACCGCCGGCCGCGGTAGTCCTCCTCTTGCAGTCCGTAGCCCTGCACCATCGTGCCGAAGCCTCCGTCGAGCAGCAGGATGCGGCGCTCCAGTTGGTCGTATAGCGTTGTCGTCATTTATTTTTCGGTAATTTCTATTTCGTAGAGTTTCGGCCAGTTTTTGCCCGTCACGAAGATGCGGTCCCCCTCGGCGTCATAGGCGATGCCGTTCAGCACGTCGGTCGTCGCGGTCATTTCCGTTTCGGGCAGCAGCCCCGCGAGGTCGACGACGCCCTCGACGACGCCCGTCGCGGGGTCGATGACGACGATCTGGTCGGTGGTGTAGACGTTGGCCCATATTTTGCCGCCGATCCACTCCAGTTCGTTGAGGTATTCGACCGGCGCGCCCTTGTAGGTCACCGTCACGCGCTTTTCGCGGCGGAACGTCGCGGGATCGACCGTGTGGATCGTGGCCGTGCCGTCCGACATGTAGAGCTTCTCGCCGTCGGTCGTGAGGCCCCAGCCTTCGCCCGGATAGCGGAAGTCGCGGATCTTTTGCAGTTTCCCGTTCTCCAGCGAATATACGTGCGCGGTGTTGGACTGCCAGGTCAGCTGGTAGAGCTTTCCGCCGAGCAGGGTGATTCCTTCGCCGAACTCCGAACGGGGCAGGCGCGCCATGACCTCGGTTTTCCCCGTCGCGAGGTCGGTCTTCCGAACGACCGATTCGCCGTGCTGGCCCGTACCTTCCCACATCGTCCCGTCGACGTATTGCAGCCCCTGGGTGTAGGCGCCGGTCGAGTGGGGGTAGGTCGCCGCGATGCGGTAGGTGTACGTTTTCGGCTCGGCCTGCACGGCCGCCGCGGCCTGCGCCTTTGCGCCGGGGCGTTTGGCGCGCGCCGCCGGACCGCCGCATGCGCCCAGCAGCAGGATGGAAAACAGGAATATCGGGGTCGTTTTCATTGTTTCGGAACAAAATAGCTCACAAAGATACGAAAAAGTCGGATGGGATCAAAACGGAATTGCGCACGGCTCGGTAGAACCTTCCCCGGCAAGCGGGGGCGTTGCGGCCCCAAAGGTACGAAAAACAAACCGTATATCATAATTTGACCGTATTATTACGGGTAATGTCTTGCCGGAAATGGAATAATTTCGTATCTTTGCCTCCCGATTCTGAACGGAAATACGAAGAATAACAAATATAATTCATTCATTATGAACATTGTAAGAGAACAACGCGGCGAGAATAACTCGCTGATCCGCGTGACTGTCGGCGAGGCGGATTACGGGCAGGAGGTCGAAAAGTCCCTGCGCGAGTACAAGCGCAAGGCCAACATCCCCGGATTCCGTCCGGGCATGGTCCCCATGGGCATCGTCAAGAAGATGTACGGCAAGGGCGTCCTGGCCGAGCAGTCCTACCGTCAGGCTTCGAACGCCGTTTTCGAATATCTCCAGAAGGAGGGCATCGACTATCTGGGCGACGTGATTCCCGCGGAGGAGCAGGGCGACTTCGATTTCGACAACGCCACCGAGTTCGAATTCGTGTTCGAGATCGGCGAGGCTCCCGAGATCAAGCTGGAGCTTTCCGACAAGGATAAGCTGACCTACAACAAGATCAAGGTCGACAAGAAGATGCACGACGACTACCGTTCGAACTACCTGCGCCGCTTCGGCCGCCTGGTGGACGCCGAGAAGGTGACTTCGGACGAGGCGCTGTCGGTGACGCTCGACAACGGCGAGATGAACGTTGCGGACGCTTACGTGGGTCTGATCTCGATGGACGAGGCCGACCGCAAGCCTTTCATCGGCAAGAAGGTCGGCGACAAGATGAAGGTGAATATCAACGAACTCTATAAAAATCCCGCTCAGCGCGCCGCCTGCCTGCAGGTCAAGGAGAACGAACTGGAGGGCGTCAACCCCGAATTCGAACTGGAGATCACCAAAATCCGCAAGTTCGCCGAGCCGGAGCTGAACGAGGAGTTCTTCAAGATGGCTTTCCCGCAGGGCGGCGTCACGGACGAAGCCGGGCTGGACAAGTTCATCGACGCGCAGATCGAGGCCGAGCTGCGCCGCGAGAGCGACTACCTCTTCACGTTGCAGGTGCGCGACTATCTCGTGAAGAAGGCCGACCTGAAGATGCCCGCGGCGTTCCTCAAGCGCTGGCTCTACACGATCAACGAGGGCAAGTTCTCGATGGAGGACATCGAGAAGGATTTCGACCAGTTCCTGAAGATGTTCACCTGGAACTACCTCCAGAAGCACTTCATCAAGACCGACGGCATCTCCGTTTCGAAGGAGGAGGCGCTCTCCGAAGCCAAGGCGCTGGCCGCCTCGCAGTTCGCACAGTACGGCATGCCCTCGGCGCCGGACGACATGCTGGAGGGTTACGCCGAGAAGATTCTCGCCGACAAGGATCAGGGCCAGAAGATTTACGAGAAGCTCTATGAGGTGAAGGTCGTCGAGGATGTCAAATCGAAGGTCAAGGTAACTGAAAAAGCCGTATCTGCGGACGATTTCGCTAAATTGGCGAAGGAACTTTAAGTTTCGCGGAATTTTATCTATCTTTGGACTTTGCAGGCGTGATGTTTGCAAAGTCCTTTGTGCTTTAAGAACGCGCTTTTAGGGGCGGCTGTGGGTTTTCACGCTTCCCATCCGGTTCTGCGCTCCCGTCCGCCCGCCTGGGAGGCGGCTTTCGGGAGCGACGGGGGCCGGATCGCTTGCGGCGGTTTTCGCGCCCGCTTTAAGAAGCGGGTTTCGGGGGCGATGGGGAATTCGGAATGCTTCCGGCGGCTTGTGCGCTCCTGACCGGCAGAAGGCAGAATATGAAGAGTAAATAAATACGACTATGTCAGAATTTGAAAAATACGCACGGAACCACTGCGGGATCAGTTCGCTGAAACTGCACGATTTCCAGTCGGTAAGCGCGGCCTACGTGTCGCCTACGATCATCGAGGAGCGTCAGCTGAACATCGCCACGATGGACGTTTTCTCGCGCCTGATGATGGACCGCATCATCTTCCTCGGCGCACCGATCTACGACGACGCGGCCAATATCATCCAGGCCCAGCTGCTGTTCCTCGAATCGGTCGATCCCGAGAAGGACATTCAGATCTACATCAACTCGCCCGGCGGGTCGGTTTCGGCCGGACTGGGCATTTACGACACCATGCAGCTGGTGAACTCCGACGTGGCGACCATCTGCACGGGGCTTGCCGCCTCGATGGGCGCCGTGCTGCTCACGGCGGGCGCCAAGGGCAAGCGTTCGGCGCTCCCGCATTCGCGGGTGATGATCCACCAGCCGCTGGGCGGCGCGCAGGGCCAGGCCTCGGACATCGAGATCACGGCGCGCGAGATTCTGAAAACCAAGCGCGAGCTGTACGAAATCCTCTCGGTCCACTCGGGCGTCCCGGTCAAGAAGATCGAGAAGGACGCCGACCGCGACTACTGGCTGTCGGCCCGCGAGGCGAAGGATTACGGACTGATCGACGAGGTGCTTTCCAAACGAGACAAGTAAACCGCATGGCACAGAATAAGAACAACAACAAGAACGGCGGCGACTGCTGCTCGTTCTGCGGCGCCAAGCGCACGGACGTGGAGATCATGTTCCAGGGTTCGGACGGCGCGAATATCTGTAACAAATGTATCGAGAACGGCTATAAGATCATCGTCGACAACGACATCGCCTCCGAACGGGGACGGCGTCCGGCGGCGGCTCCGCTCAAGATGGAGGAACTGCTCAAGCCGGCGCAGATCAAGGAGTTCCTCGACCAGTATGTCATCGGGCAGGATGCCGCCAAGCGGTATATGTCCGTGGCGGTCTACAACCACTACAAGCGGCTGCTGTACGCCCCGAAGGAGGACGAGGTCGAGATCGACAAGTCGAACATCGTGCTGGTCGGTCCGACGGGCACGGGCAAGACGCTGATGGCCCGCACGATCGCCAAGCTGCTGAAAGTGCCGTTCACGATCGTCGACGCGACCGTTCTGACCGAGGCGGGATATGTGGGCGAGGATGTCGAGAGCATTCTCTCGCGGCTGTTGCAGGTCGCCGACTACAACGTCGAGCAGGCCGAGCGCGGCATCGTCTTCATCGACGAGATCGACAAGATCGCGCGCAAGGGCGACAACCCCTCCATCACGCGCGACGTTTCGGGCGAGGGCGTGCAGCAGGCCCTGCTGAAAATCCTCGAAGGAACGGTGGTCAACGTGCCTCCCCAGGGTGGCCGCAAGCACCCCGAGCAGAAATTCATCCAGGTCGACACGCGCAACATCCTCTTCATCTGCGGCGGTGCGTTCGACGGCATCGAGAAGAAGATCGCCCAGCGGCTGAACACCCGCGCGATGGGTTACGGGCGGCTGAACGCAGATCCCATCGACCGCTCGAACCTGATGCAGTACGTCACGCCGCAGGACCTCAAGTCGTTCGGACTGATTCCCGAACTGGTGGGACGTCTCCCGGTGCTGACCTACATGCAGCCGCTGGAGCGCGCGGCCCTGCGTTCGATCCTCACCGAGCCGAAGAACGCCATCGTCAAGCAGTACAAGCGTCTGTTCGAACTCGACGGCGTGAAACTCGCCTTCGACGACGACGCGCTGGACTACATCGTCGACAAGGCCGTCGAGTTCAAGCTCGGCGCGCGCGGCCTGCGCTCGATCTGCGAGGCGATTATGATGGACACGATGTTCGACATCCCCTCGACCGATGCCCGAAAGTTCACCGTTACTTTGCCTTATGCAAAGAAAAAGATAGAAAAGGCAAATATTTTGGAACTTAAACAAGTCGGCTAATTTCTTTTTGGCTATCTTTGTCGGAAATAAACAGCTAAAACGCATAAAATACTAACTCCATGTCTACAACGAATTCAAAACTTACGCGCGTTGCCGATAATATCCGCATCCTTTCGGCCGCGATGGTCGAGAAGGCCAAGTCGGGGCATCCCGGCGGCGCTATGGGCGGCGCGGATTTCATCACGGTGCTCTTCACCGAGTTCCTGCGTTACGACCCCGATAATATGGCGTATCCCTACCGCGACCGTTTCTTCCTCGATCCGGGCCACATGTCGCCGATGCTCTATTCGACGCTCGCGCTGGCCGGGCACTATTCGACTGAAGATCTGCAATCGCTGCGCCAGTGGGGCAGCGTGACGCCGGGGCACCCGGAGGTGGACGTGATGCGCGGCGTGGAGAATACGTCGGGACCGTTGGGACAGGGCCACGCCATGGCGCTGGGAGCCGCCATTGCGGAACGCTTCATGGCCGCCCGTTTCGGCGAGTGGATGGCGCACAAGACCTATGCCTATATTTCGGACGGCGCCGTCGAGGAGGAGATTTCGCAGGGCGTGGGCCGCATCGCCGGCCATCTGGGCCTGTCGAACTTCGTGATGTACTACGATTCGAACAACATTCAGCTCTCGACGAAGGTCGACGAGGTGATGACCGAGAACGTGGCCATGAAGTACGAGGCGTGGGGCTGGAACGTGTTGTCGATCGACGGGCACAACATCAATGAGATCCGCGAGGCGCTGGTCGCCGCCGAGAGCGAGACCGAGCGTCCGACGCTCATCATCGGCCATACCGTCATGGGCAAGGGCGCCAAAGGCCCCGCCGGAGAGAGTTTCGAAAACAAAGTCTCGACCCACGGCCAGCCGCTGACGGCCGCCGGGGCCGATTTCGCCGCTACGGTGAAGAACCTGGGCGGCGATGCGGAGAATCCGTTCGCCGTCTTCGAGGAGAGCCGCGAGGTCTTCGCCGAACGTCGCGAGGCGTTGAAGGAGTGGGCCGCGAAGCAGGCCGCCGTCGAGAAGTCGTGGCGCGCGGAGCATAAGGAGCTGGCGCGCAAACTCGACGATTTCCTTTCGGGCAAACTTCCCGAAATCGACTACAAGTCCATCGAGATGAAGGCCGACGTGGCTACGCGCGCCGCATCGGCGACGGTGCTGGGCGTCTTCGCCGAGAAGATCGACAACATGATCGTGGCTTCGGCCGACCTGTCGAATTCGGACAAGACCGACGGTTACCTGAAGAAGACCAAGGCGTTCACGAAGGGCGATTTCAGTGGGAAATTCTTCCAGGCGGGCGTCTCGGAGCTGACGATGGCCTGCGTTGCGAACGGCATGGCGCTGCACGGCGGCGTGATCCCCGTCTGCGGCACGTTCTTCGTCTTCTCCGATTATATGAAGCCCGCCGTGCGCCTCTCGGCGCTGATGCGCCTGCATGTGGTCTACGTCTGGACGCACGACTCGTTCCGCGTGGGCGAGGACGGCCCGACGCACCAGCCTGTGGAGCACGAGGCGCAGATCCGCCTGATGGAGCACCTGCGCAACCACCACGACGAGCGTTCGATGCTCGTGCTGCGTCCGGCCGACGGCGATGAGACCGTCATGGCGTGGAAACTGGCCGTCGAGGAGCACCGCCCTGTGGCGCTCGTGCTGTCGCGCCAGAACATCAAGACCCTGCCGACGCTGGGCGCCATCCGCCGCGAGGAGGCCGCGCAGGTCGCCAAGGGCGGTTATGTGGTGATGGATGCCGCCAAACCCGCCGCGGTGCTGATCGCCACGGGTTCGGAGGTCGCAACGCTGGTCGAAGGCGCCGAACTGCTGGCCGCCGAGGGCATTCCGGTCCGTGTGGTGAACGTCCCGAGCGAGGGGCTGTTCCGCGACCAGCCCCGTTCGTACCAGGAGAGCGTGCTGCCTGCGGGCGTTGCGCGCTACGGCATGACTTCGGGCCTTCCGGTCAATCTCCGGGGACTGGTGGGCGAGAACGGCGTGATCCACGGTCTCGACCATTTCGGCTGGTCGGCCCCCTACAAGGTGCTCGACGAGAAGTTCGGCTACAACGGGGCAACCGTCGCCGCCGAAGTGAAGAAGATGCTCGGGAAATAGCGGAGACCGTCCGGGTTCGGCGGCAACGATTTTCGAGTTGCCGCCGAAGTGACCTATATATAAAATGTGCAGGAGCCACCGCCCGACGCGGTGGCTTTTGTTTTGCAGATTCCGAAATTATGCCTATCTTTGCAGTCCCGTCTGTCAAGCGGGGAAATGTGGAAAGATTTGACTGATTGCAAACCACAATAAAAAATCGCTAAAACAGCACATTTTTTATTTTCAACAGCCAATTTTTCCCATTTTATACGTTTAACCATTAAAAATGTATGAAAATGGGCTTTTTATTTACATCGGAATCGGTGTCCGAAGGACATCCTGACAAGGTTTCGGATCAGATTTCCGACGCAATCCTCGACGAATTCCTGCGCCGCGACGCCAACTCGAAAGTCGCCTGCGAAACCCTTTGCACCACGGGACTCGTGGTCGTGGCGGGTGAAGTGCGCTCGGAGGCGTATGTCGATGTGCAGGGCGTGGCGCGCCGCGTGATCAACCGCATCGGCTACACCCGGAGCGACTATCAGTTCGACGGCAACTCGTGCGGCATTCTGTCGGCCATTCACGAACAGTCGTCGGACATCAACCAGGGCGTCGTCCGCGAAGCCGAGGAGGAGCAGGGCGCCGGCGACCAGGGCATCATGTTCGGCTACGCCTGCAACGAGACCCGCGAGATGATGCCCGCGACGCTGATCCTGTCGCACGTGATCCTCAAGGAGCTGGCCGTCATCCGCCGCGAAGGCGAGGTGATGACCTATCTGCGTCCCGACTCGAAGTCGCAGGTCACGATCGAGTACGACGAGACGACGAACAAGCCGCTGCGCGTGCATACGATCGTCGTCTCGACGCAGCACGACGAGTTCATCCTCTCGGGCGAGGGCCGCAGCGAGAAGGAGGCGGAAAAACAGATGCAGGACAAAATCCGCGAGGACGTGCGCACGATTCTCATTCCGCGGGTCAAGGCGCGTCTGGAGCGCGCCGGCGACCAGCTGGCCGCACTGATCGGCGACGACTACATCCTGCACGTGAACCCCACGGGCAAGTTCGTGATCGGAGGGCCTCACGGAGACACGGGACTTACGGGCCGCAAGATCATCGTCGACACCTACGGCGGCCGCGGCGCGCACGGCGGCGGCGCCTTTTCGGGCAAGGACTCGTCCAAAGTGGACCGTTCGGCGGCCTATGCTGCGCGCCACATCGCCAAGAACCTCGTGGCGGCGGGCGTCGCCGACCAGATTCTGGTCGAGTTGAGCTACGCCATCGGCATCGCGCAGCCGCTGTCGATCTACGTCGATACCTACAATTCACCCCGTCCCGCGGCGTTGGCCGGCATGACCGACGGCGAGATCGCCCGCCGCATCGGGAAGCTCTTCGACCTGCGTCCCGCGGCCATCGTGAAGCGTTTCGGCCTGAAAAACCCGATCTTCGAGGCGACGGCCTCCTACGGGCATTTCGGCAATCGTCCTTACACGAAGGTGGAGAAGGTCTGGGAAAACGGCGTCGAGACCGAGCGCGAAATCGAGTTCTTCGGCTGGGAGAAACTTGATGCCGTGGAGCAGATCAAGCGGGAGTTCGGCCTTTAGCGTCCGGATACGCTGAAAAATCGGGGCGTCCGCGCAGGATGTCCCGATTTTTGTGCGAAAAGGACATACTAACCGGACGTTATTGTGCGTTTGTCCTTCGAAATTGAAATTTAAACGTACAGCTTATGTAATGAAGTTGCCTCTGATTAATAGAACCAAAACATTTAATTCATTATGAAAAAGGCATTTTTGATTTTAGGACTCGTAGCCGTGTCGGCCGCAGCCGGCGGACTTACGGCTTGGACGGTTTCCGCGGACCGCGGAGGTTCCGTCGCATACATCGAGCGCGAGGTGGAACGTACGCCCGCGCTGGGAACCCAGTTTACGTCTTACCAGGCCGAGCAGTATCCCGACCTCACCTACGCCGCCGAGAATGCGGTGAAGGCCGTCGTGAACATCGAGGCCATCCAGCAGGTCGAGATGCCCCAGCGCCGGGGCTACGATCCGTTTCTGGAGTTCTTCGGAATCCCGCAGGATTACGGCCGCGGCGACGGAGGTCCGCAGTACCGCGAGCAGCGGGCCGGCGGTTCGGGCGTGATTATTTCGGAGGACGGCTATGTCGTGACGAACAACCACGTCGTGGACGGGGCTTCGAAACTCAAGGTGAAGCTCAACGACGGGCGTTCGTTCGACGCCAAACTCATCGGCAAGGATTCGGCGACGGACCTCGCGCTGCTGAAGGTCGAGGCCAAGGGGCTGCCTACGCTGGCTTTCGGATCGTCCGATGCGCTGCGTCTGGGCGAATGGGTGCTGGCGATCGGTTCGCCGTTCGACTTGCAGTCGACCATCACGGCCGGCATCGTGAGCGCCAAGGCGCGGCAGCTGGGAGCCATTCCCAACGATTTCAGGATCGAGTCGTTCATCCAGACCGACGCGGCGGTGAACCCCGGCAACTCGGGCGGTGCGCTGGTCAACACCCACGGCGAGCTGGTGGGCATTAACACGCTGATCAAGTCGCAGACGGGAAGCTACGTGGGCTATTCGTTCGCCATTCCCGAGTCGATCGTCCGCAAGGTGGTGGTCGATCTGAAGGAGTTCGGCGTCGTGCAGCGCGCCCTGCTGGGCGTACAGTTCCGCGTCGTGGATCAGGATTTCCTCGATACGGAGGGTAAAGAGTTGGGCATCAAGGATCTGGGCGGCGCCTACGTGGCCGCAGTTGTCGAGGGCGGAGCCGCTTCGGAGGCCGGAATCCGCAAGGGAGACGTGATTCTGGACATTGATGGCGTGAAAATTGTTGAGCCTTCGACGCTTCAGGAGCAGATCGCCAAACGCCGACCCAACGATACGGTTAAATTATCCGTAAAAAGAGACGGAAAGGTGAAACAATTTGACGTTACTTTGCGTAATAAAGCAGGTAAAACGGAATTGGTTACCAAGGAGGACGTCGATGTTGTCGATGCGCTCGGAGGTAAGTTCGCCGATGCGGGCGCCAAACTGTGCCGCGAACTTGACATCAAGGGCGGCGTGCAGGTGGTCGGCATCAAGGCCGACGGAATTCTGGCCCGCGCCCGTGTTAAACAGGGATTTGTGATCACTCACATCAACGACCGCCCGGTCTATTCGCTCGGCGACATGCAGCGGATGACGGAGAAGGTCCGTTCGATCGACGGCGTTTATCCCAACGGCCGTTCGGCAAGCTACACGCTGGTGGAGTAAATCGCAGCCCGGGCGGGTTTATGGATTGCAGTATTATTAGGATAGTTAGAAAAAAATATGCGTCAATTAAAGATTACAAAGTCCATCACCAACCGCGAAAGCGCCTCGCTGGACAAGTACTTGCAGGAAATCGGCAAGGAGGAGCTTATCACGGTCGAGGAGGAGGTGGAACTCGCCCAGCGAATTAAAAAAGGAGACCAGGAAGCGCTTGAGAAGCTCACCAAAGCCAACCTGCGTTTCGTGGTGTCCGTCGCCAAACAATACCAGAATCAGGGATTGAGCCTCCCGGACCTGATCAACGAGGGCAACCTCGGGCTGATCAAGGCCGCCGAGAAGTTCGACGAGACCCGCGGTTTCAAGTTCATCTCCTATGCCGTGTGGTGGATTCGTCAGTCGATTCTCCAGGCTTTGGCCGAGCAGTCGCGCATCGTGCGTCTGCCGCTCAACCAGGTGGGTTCGCTGAACAAGATCAACAAGGCGTTCGCACGCTTCGAGCAGGAGCACGAGCGCACGCCGTCGCCCGAAGAGCTGGCTACGGAACTGGAACTCCCGAAGGAGAAGGTCACCGACACGCTGCGTGTCGCCGGCCGCCACGTATCGGTCGACGCTCCGTTCGCCGACGGTGAGGACAACTCGCTGCTGGATGTGCTGGTGAATCCCGATTCGCCCAATGCCGACCGCGGGCTGATCAACGAGTCGCTGTCGACCGAGGTGGACCGTGCGCTGGAGACCCTCACGGAGCGTGAGCGCGACATCATCAAGTACTTCTTCGGCATCGGAACCTCGGAGATGACTCTCGAGGAGATCGGCGAGAAGTTCGACCTGACGCGCGAGCGCGTGCGTCAGATCAAGGAGAAGGCGATTCGCCGCCTCCGGCATTCGTCGCGGTCGAAACTCCTGAAATCCTATCTGGGATAAAGTTTATGGGATTAGAAAACCGGTCGTGTTGTATACACGACCGGTTTTTTGGTGTCTAATCTTCGTTGATCGGTTGTGGCTTGCCGTTGCGCAGGAAACTTTTCAGGTCGGGTAGTGTGACGTAGCCGTACGACGTTCCCGAAATGTAGAGCGTATCGCCGCAAATGCGTAGGGGCGTGGTCTCTGGATCGAATGGGCTCCAGAAACCGAGCGTTTGCGAACTTTTTCGTCCCCGACTGGCTTGGATGTAATTGTCGCCTTCGACCGAGAGAACGTGGATCGAAGTCTTTTCCAGTTGTGTAATGAGCGCTTTGCCCGATGCTTCGGCCCGTTTGTACTCCTTCAGGATTGCCGCGCTGTTGCCGGCGGTAAAGAGCAGGTAGGCAGCAAATGCCGTCGAGAGGATTTTATTGCTTGTTTTCATGACTTTTCCGTTTTAAATAGTTGTTGTGGAGAGTCTGCAGGTCGTTCATGTCAATGCCCAGTTCGTCCATGCGGGCGAACATGGTGTGCAGTTCGACCCGAATGAATTCGTGTCGCTGGGCTTCGAGTGTCCGAGCCTGCGAGCCTTCGGCGACGAAGAATCCCATGCCGCGGCGGATAAGGATCAGTCCGTCGCTTCCGAGTTTATCGTACGCCCGCATCACCGTGTTGGGGTTGACTTGTAGTGTCACGGCGAGTTCGCGTATCGAGGGGATGCGCTCCCGCTCGGGCCAACGGCCGGAGACGATGGCGCGGCAGGCGTGGTCGTAGATCTGGAGCCAGATCGGCTGGTTGTCGTTGAATTGCATGGCCGGATTATTTGAGAGTTTTTTCCCGGAGCTTGAAATATCCGGTCACCCAGCTTACGAGAGTCCAGTATCCGAAGATCATCGTGTAGGCGCCGTATTCCGGGAGTTGCTTCCGGAGCGGAAAAGAGAGCCTTGCGGTGTCGGAGTGTATGTTGACAGTGAATTCGGAAAAGGGAATGCGGACGAATAATCCGTCTGATGGCATCAGTACCCAGTAGTAGATGATGAAGAATAGGATGAAAGCTCCGGCGAGCAGCAGGAATATTTTCATCGGGTATTCCTTGCCCCAGCAACAGGCCAGCAGCAGCCCGGCCTGCACCGTGAAGATCGTCAGCCATGTAGGATAGATCATGATTCGGATGATGTTGCCGTCGGGGATGTCTGCCGCGGCTGTGACAGGCCACAAGACGAGGCTGAAAAGCAGGGTGGCGATAACCGTTGTGTTGAACCAGATGAAGAGGTATTTCTCCGCCGCCGTGACAGGCAGCGTGTAGGAGCGTACCATCGGCAGCCGCTTGTAGAGGTTACGGCAGCTCAAGCGGGTGACGTAATACATGAATCCCAACATCGTGAAGCAGGCGGTTACGCGGAATTCCCCCGGATCACTGCGCCATGATCCGTAAAACCACGCGAAGACAGAGAGCAGAATCAGAATTGCCAGCAGGCCGTAGCCGTAGTAGCGGGCATTTTCAACGTAATGTTTGCGTGCATATAATACAGTGCGCCGAAAAGAGATGGAGTTATTCATGATTGGTGGGATTTGTGTGAAGAATCGAGGGAATGGTCATGCGGTCGTGGGTGGTGGCTGCGAAGATCAGTTCGAGGTCCGGACGGCTTTCCCGGCCGGTCGTATTGAGGGCGATGCCCTCTTCGCCCGAGAACGAGGGGGTGCTGTAAATCGCTTTCGCGTCTGCGGGCAACGGCCCAAACGTGAGGCGGTGCGACAATTCTTCCGTGGTTGCGGCGAGCACAAGGCCCTGTTCGTCGAGGATGACGATTTTGTCGATCAGGTTCTCGACTTCGCGGACTTGATGGGTCGAGATCACGATGGTGCGTTTCTCGTCGGCGTAGGCCGCCAACAGGCTGCGTAGGATTGTTTTCGACGGGATGTCCAGACCGTTGGTCGGTTCGTCGAGTAGCAGGAACTGTGGATTGCAGGCGAGTGCGAAGGCGATGTAGCCTTTTTTGCGCTGGCCCATGGACATGTCGTGGGGATTTTGTGACGGATCGATTTCGAGTGCTTCGCAATGACTTTCGAACATTTCTGCTGAATAACCGGGGTAGAAGACACCTGTGTGTGAGGCAAAACGGCGGAGTGGAATATTCGGCAGGCTCAGTTCTTCCGGGATCAGCATCAGCCTGGACAGAAAATCCACGCTCCGCTGCCGCGGGGTGAATCCATCGACGGCAATGTGCCCTGTATCGGGTTCGAGCAGTCCGCAGATAAGTTGCAGCAGCGTGCTTTTGCCAGTGCCGTTGCGTCCCAGCAGGCCGTGGATGTGCCCTTCGCCGAACGTCAGCGAGAGATCTGCGAAAACCTTCCGGCGACGGTTGTAACCGAAAGAAACGTTTTGAAAAGCAATCATGGCTGTTATTGTTTTTGTGTATTAGTGTAGTAGTACACTACAAATATAGGGCGATAATTTTATATTCCAAATTTTTTCGGAATTTTAAAAAAAGGAAATGGCTACGCGTCTTAATGGATCGTGGCGTTTTTGTAACCGTGTGTTCGGTGGGTCTGGGGAGCAGGCTCCAACAGCATGACTGTGATCAGAAGTGCGAGTTGTCTAATTGGGTGATTCTGTTAAATGTTGTTACCACACGATCGGCTCCTTGCCCACGGAGCGGAGGTATTCGTTGGCGCGCGAGAAGTGGCGGCAGCCGAAGAATCCCCGGTAGACCGACAGCGGCGAAGGGTGCACGGCTTTGAGGATCAGGTTGCGCTGCGGGTCGGCGATGGCGCCTTTCTTCTGGGCGTAGCTGCCCCAGAGCATGTAGACGATGCCCTCTTTGCGCTGGGCGATGGCGCGCACCACGGCGTCGGTGAAGGTCTCCCAGCCGCGGCCGGCGTGCGACGCGGCTTCGTGGGCGCGGACCGTGAGCACGGCGTTGAGCAGCAGCACTCCCTGTTCGGCCCAGCGGTCGAGGTTGCCCGTAGACGGTATGGGCGTGCCGGTGTCGTCGGAGACCTCCTTGAAGATGTTTTGCAGCGAGGGCGGGAAGGGAACTCCGTCCGCGACCGAGAAACAAAGCCCGTTGGCCTGTCCGGGACCGTGATAGGGGTCCTGGCCGATGACGACCACTTTCAGGCGGTCGAACGGGCATTTGTCGAAGGCGCGGAAGATGTTGCTGCCGCGCGGGAAAATGCGCCGCGAGGCGTATTCCTGCCGTACGAACTCCGTGAGCTGCGCGAAATAGGGTTTTTCGAACTCCGGGGCGAGGAGTTCCTTCCAGTCGGGGGCTATCTTTACATCCATGTTACGAGCGGTTAAAGTCGTGTAAATGTAGTAAAAAGTTCCCGGAATGCCGTGTTTTTGCGGCGGATTTCGGCGGGCAGGGCAAAAAACGGGCGGCATCCGCTGAACTTGGGGTGGACGCCGCCCGTCGCTGATGGTAAGAAGGGGGTTATTTTTGGGTTGCGCCGTAGCCCACGACGAGGATTCCGTCGCGACTGCCTTGGGGCTTTTCAGGCCGTTCGGAGAACTTGTCCCCGCTGCCTTGGAGGTAAAAATCGACGGGCAGCGTATATTTCACGCGCACCTTCTCTCCGCGCTGCTCGCCGGGCGTCCATGCTCCGGCGGGCGAGGAGGCGATCACGCGGCGGGCCTCGTCGGCAAGCAGTTTGTCGGGCGATTGCAATACCAGGATATTGCTTACCGAACCGTCCTTTTCGACGATGAACGAGACGATGACACGTCCCTGGATATTGTTTTTCATCGCTTCGGCCGGGTATTGGATGTGCATCTGTATCCAGTTGCGGAAGTCTTTGATCTCGCCGCTCCGGAACGAAGGCATCTTCTCGGTGACCAGGAATGGTTCGTTACCGTCGGGAGCGCCCTGCACGGTTGCGCTTTCGGTCTGGGGCAGGCGGAAATCGACGGGCAGCGTATATTTCACGCGCACCTTCTCTCCGCGCTGCTCGCCGGGCGTCCATGCTCCGGCGGGCGAGGAGGCGATCACGCGGCGGGCCTCGTCGGCAAGCAGTTTGTCGGGCGATTGCAATACCAGGATGTTGCTTACCGAACCCTCCTTTTCGATGGTGAACGTCACGACCACGCGGCCCTGAATGTTCCGTTCCACGGCCTCGGCGGGGTATTGGAGGTGCTCCTGCACCCACGCGCGGAAGTCGTTGAGGTCGCCGCCGCGGAACGAAGGCATCTTTTCGACGATCAGAAACGGCATGTCTTCCGTGGACGCGGAGGCGATTTCGACCGATCCGGGTTTCTCGTTGAAAACGGCTTCGTCAGCCGCCGGTTTGGCTGCGCCTTTGGTGGTGATCACGATCACGCCGTTTTTACCCCGCGAACCGTACACTGCGGTGGAGGACTGATTTTTGAGGACGCTGATCCGTTCGATCGTATTGGGGGCGATGTCGTCGATGCTCGTCCGCTCGACGCCGTCGACGATATAGAGCGGTTTGGCTTTCCGCTCCTTTTCGGCTCCTGCGGCGCTTTGGGGCGCGGGCGTTTTTTGGTCGCCGAGGGTTACGCTGACGGGGTCGAGCTTGTTGCTCTCGGTCTCCAAGGTGATTTCAAAACTCTCTGCGCCGGATTTGTCGGAGACGCGGACTTTCCGGGTCTGGCAGCCGACGTAGGAGATGACAAGTTCATTGCCGGGAGCCGCTGAAATCTGCGCCGTGCCCTCCTTGCCGGTCACGGTTCCGACGTTCGATCTGCTGATCAGTACGATTGCGCCCGGAAGCGGCTGGCCGTTCTGGAAGACGGTTACGGAGACTTTTTTCTTCGTTGCGTCCTGGGACGCCGTTTCGTCGGCCGGGGCCTTTTCGGTTTCTGCAATCCGGACCTCGGCGGCGCGCGTGGTCAGCGAGAAAGCGCACAGGAGTCCTATCACGGCGGGAAGCGTTCCCGCCAGCCGCAGCAGGGAGTGCCTGCCGGAAGTTTTCGTTGTCATCATTTTAAAGCGTTTTTTGGTTAAGGAATCCCGCAGCCCGTTGGCTATTTCCGGACTATAACCGAATAGCTGCCTGAATATGGTTTTCATGTAATGTTCGATGTCGTACCCTTCGGCCAGCACGTCGCTGTCGGCTTCGAACTCCTCGGCTTCGGTGAGCCGCCGTGCGGCGAGCCATACGAAGGGGTTCCACCACAGCACGGCCTTCATGCATTCCATCGCCACGCGCTCGGCGGAGTGGCGGTGGGCGACGTGGCTCGCCTCATGGGCTACGATGGCCTGCAACTCTCCGGCCGGGATCTGGTCCCAGAGGTAGATCGAGCGGAAGAACGAGAACGACGCGATCCGCTGCGGGGTGCGCACGAGCGTGAAACGCTCCGTGCGGGTGATCGCCGCACCGCGCCGCAGCCGGCGGATGCGCACGACCTGCCACAGCATGACGCCCGCGACCAGCCCGACCCCGATCAGGTATACCGCCAGGCATATCGCTTCGGGCGTGACGGCCGGAGCCGCCTCTTCGACCACCTCGGCGGTCCATTCGGCCGCGGGCAGTGCGACCGTCGGGGCGACCTCGATCACCTTGCCCGGCCAGACGGGGATGCGCAGCAGCGGAATGACCGCCGCCAGGAGGGTCGATGCGAGCAGGTAGGCCCTGCACCAGCCGAACCGCACGTGCCGTTCGAGCAGTATGGCGTAGGCCGCCAGCAGCACGCCGCTGCAAGCCAGCACTTCGAGGGCGTAGATGGCGAGGGTTTTCACGGCGGTTATTTTTTGGCGTTGCGCATGATTTCGAGAATTTCATCCATCTCCCGGGCGGAGATGTTTTCATGGCGCGAGAAGAACGACACCAGTTGGGCCAGCGAGCCGTCGAAATAGCTGGAAAGCATCGACGACATGACGCCGCGGGCATACTCCTCGCGGCCGATCAGCGGAAAATAGCGGTGGCTCTTGCCCTCGGCCGTATGGCTGACGAAGCCCTTGTTCTCCAGAATCTTGAGAAACGTGGCGACGGTGGTGTACTTGGGGTGGGGTTCGTCGGTCCGGGCGATGATGTCGTTGACCACCGCGTCGCCCAGACGCCAGAGAATCTGCATGATCTCCTCCTCGCCGCGAGTCAGTTCCGTAATCTTGGTATTCATAGGTCGTGTTGTTTCGGGTTTACGACACAATATTACTACTAAATTTTTAGTAAAACAAATTTTCGATCTAAAAATTTAGTAGATAAGCCCGAAATAATTAATACCTATGTTTATAAGAAAGGTGGAGAGGCCTGGTCGGAGAGGCCGGAGCTGGGAGCGAGACTATCGTAGCTGCCGTTCGGCCTCGTTGTCTTTCTCCTCCTTGTCGTCCTCCTCCCAGTCGAACCACGGGAATTCGTGCCGGCCGTCCAGCGCGAAGCGCGTGTAGGTGATCGGAAGTCCCATTTCGAGAAAGCGGGTTTCATAAGCCGTCTTGACCGAAAGCACCTCGTCGGCGAACCCCGAACCGTAGATGTCGGGTTCGGAGACCTCGCAAGTCAGCCCGTAATGGCGGATGACCTCGCCCGTGTAGGCGTAGAGGTGCTTGGAGTCGGTCTTGAGGTTGATCCACCCGTCGGGCCGGAGCAGGCGGGCGTAACAGGCCAGGTAGAGCGGCGAGGTGAGACGTTTCTTGGCCCGCCGGGTCTTGAGCTGCGGATCGGGGAAGGTGATCCAGATTTCGGACACTTCGTTTTCGGCGAACAGCGCGTCGATGAACTCGATGCGTGTGCGCAGGAAGCCTACGTTGTGCATCCTGCGGTCCGTGGCGGTCTTCGCGCCGCGCCACATGCGTGCGCCCTTGATGTCGATGCCGATGTAGTTGCGCTGCGGGTCGCGCTGAGCCAGCGCGACGGTGTATTCGCCCTTGCCGCAGCCCAGTTCCAGTACGATGGGATTGTCGTTGCGGAAGAAATCACGGTTCCAGTTCCCTTTCAGCGGGTGGTCGCGGTGGAACACCTCGTCGAATTCGGGTTGCACGAAACATTCGAAAGTCAGGTTCTCGCGGAACCTGCGGAGCTTGTCTTTGCCCATAGTGGTCTGTTGTTCCGCCGGACTGCGGGGCCGGCAGGACGGTAATGTGTTTTCGGTTATCTGCTTTGCTGCAGGTCGACGCCGACGGCTTCGACCCCGCGGACGGGGCGGACCGGCGTGACCGAGCAGCGGTAGTCGCCGTGCTGCGTGAGGCGGATTCGGCGGCGGTAGGGGATCGCTGCCTCGCGCATCAGGGCCGCGGGACCTTTCGGGTGCGGGATGACGAGCAGGAACCACTCCCCGAAGCGGAGCGAATCGGGGGTTACGGTGGCGATGCGGACCGTCAACGTGTCCTCCGCGAAGCGGTCGTTGCAGCGCAGGAAGATCACGGCGTCGCGCAGCGACACGGTGTCTGCGTTCGGCAGGCGGATTTCGGCCCGCGAGTCCCACCGGGCGGGGTTGACGTCGGTGACCGCCGACTGGTGGGGCGAGACGCAGCTTCCGGCCAGAAGCGCGGCCGCCACGGCCGCGATATGCCCTGCCGAGCGTTTCACCGCGCTATTGGTTTTGATGCGTTCCGCCGTTATTGCCGCCTTCGCTGCCGCCTCCGTTGCCGTTATTGCCGGCCGGGGCGTTTCCGCCGTTGTTTCCGTTTCCGTTTCCGTTTCCGCGGCGGCGGTTGCGGTTGTTGCGGCTGCGGTTTCCGCCCTCACGGCCGCCTCCGTTGTTTTCACGGGGTTCGCGGCCGTTGTTCTCGCGGGGTTCACGGCTGTTGTTTTCGCCTCGGTTATTGTCGCCGCGGCCGTTGTGCAGACGCTCGCCGTTGCTGCCGTTGCCGCCGTTCTGACGCTCCCCTCCGTTGCCTCCGTTGCGCGGACGGTCGTTGCGGCGCGGCTGCCTGTCGGGACGGCCGGGCTGTCCTTCACGCGGCTGGCGGGTCTCTCCGCCGGACTCCTGCGGCGTCTGTCCGTTCTGCCCTGCGGGGCGTCCCTGCTCGCCGCGGCCCTTGTTGTTGCGGCCGCCGCGCTTGCGGCGTTTGGCCTGGTCGAAGCGGGTGATGCTGTCCTCCTCCGAACGGTAGGTCGGCTCCTCGATCTCCGGGCGGATGTCGTCGGCGTCCTGCAACCGTTCGACCTTCTTGCCCTGGCGGTTCAGCGCCATGATCTCCCGCACGCGCGAAACGGGCAGCGTGGTGACGTTGGCCATCGCGTCCTTCGACGAAGAGAAGGTCATCGTTCCGGCCAGCACGTCGCTCTTGACGCAGAACCATTCGCCTTCGGCAGCCTGGAGCGGTTCGCGCAGGCGCGGGAACTCCTTGCGGGCGTCGACATAGGTGTCGTATTCGTACATCATGCAGCACTTGAGCTTCGAGCACTGCCCGGCCAGCTTCTGGGGGTTGAGCGAAATGTCCTGCACGCGCGCGGCTCCGGTCGTGACGCTCGAAAAGCTCGACATCCACGACGCGCAGCACAGTTCGCGGCCGCAGGCGCCCAGTCCGCCGATGCGTCCGGCCTCCTGGCGGGCGCCGATCTGCTTCATCTCGATGCGGATGTGGAACCGTTCGGCGAAGACCTTGATCAGTTCGCGGAAGTCCACGCGCTCGTCGGCGATGTAGTAGAAGATGGCCTTGATCTTGTCGCCCTGATACTCCACGTCGCCGATTTTCATGTTCAGGCCCATGTCGGCGGCGATCTGCCGCGAGGCGATCATCGTCTCGTGCTCCAGCGCGATGGCCTCCTGCCACTTTTCGATATCGTAGGGTTTGGCCTTGCGGTAGATCTTCTTGTATTCGCCGTTGTAGGGGTTGAATCCCGTGCGGCGCATCTGGCGCGCCACCAGGTCGCCCGTGAGCGACACGACGCCGATGTCGTGGCCCGGCGACGCTTCGACGGCCACGATGTCGCCCCGTTTGAGGTCGAGGTTGTTGACGTTCTGGTAGAACGAACGGCGGGTGTTCTTGAAACGCACCTCGACGATGTCGCTCGGCATGTTGACCGGGTACTCGTCGAGCCAGGCCGTTTCGTGGAGCTTGAAGCACCCGTCGCAGAGTTTGGCTTCCGGCTCCGAGCCGCAGTTGCAAAAGGCGCACCCGCGGCCCACTTCGGGTTTGCAGGCGCCCGTATGTCGTTTTTCGGTATCCATGATTGGGTATAATTTGCGTAAAGATACAAAATAATTCACAATTCAGAATTCAGAATTCACAATTTTGGCTTATTCGGGAACTATGCCTGCAAACTGAATTTATGAATTGCGAATTGTGGATTGTGAATTCCCGTTTGCATGCAAACGGCTGATGCTGCGGCGGATGCGCACGATCATCATCACGGCTGCGGCCGACAGTCCGAACGAGAAGCCCAGGAAAAGCCCCGAAGGACCCATGCCCATCGTGAAACCGAACAGGTAGCCCGCCGGGAGGTTCAGCAGCCAGTAGGAGACGAAGGCGATCGGCATGATGATCTTCACGTCCTGAATGCCCCGCAGGATACCCACCGAGACGTTCTGGATGCCGTCCGACAGTTGGTAGAGCGCAGCGAAGACCATCAGGTTCGAGGCGATGGCGATCACCTCGGCGTTGGTGGTGAAGAAGGTCGGGATCACGTTGCGCATCGTGATGAAAACCAGCGCTGCGAGGGCGTTCCACGCCAGCACGAGGTGGTACGACGCCTTGGCCGCGAGCGACAGTTGGCTGATGTCGCGCGCGCCGTAGCAGTGCGACACGCGGATGGTGGTGGCCGCGCCGATCGACATGACGATCATAAAGGCGCAGTTGCCGATGGTCGTGGCGATCTGGTTGGCGCTCATCGTCTCCTTGTTGAACCACCCCATCATAATTCCCGTGCCGACGAAGGCCGAGGCTTCGAGGAACATCTGCATCGAGATCGGCAGGCCCATGTGCAGCAGTTGTCTGACCGACGCCCACGAGTAGTTGCGCGGCGAAAAGCCTTCGAGATAGACGCGGTATTTGCTGCGGCTGTAAAAGTAGCCGATCATCAGCATCGGGGCGATGATGCGCGACATCAGCGTGCCCAGGCCCGCGCCCTCGGCGCCCATCTCGGGAAATCCGTAGCGGCCGTAGATGAACACCCAGTTGAAGCCGATGTTCGCGAGGTTGGCCGCGATCGTGACGAACATCTCGACCTTCGTGTTGCCCACGCCTTCTAGGAACTGCTTGAAGGTGAAGAACAGCATGATGAACGGCATGCTCCACACCAGCATCCTGTAATAGGGGATGGCCATGTCGACCACTTCGGCGGGCTGGCCGAGGTGGTACATCAGCGGAATGACGGCGTACTGCACGGCGGCCATCGCCACGCCCAGCAGTCCGTAGAAGAGAATGCCGTTCTGGAGCAGTCCCGACGATTTCTCGCGGTCGCCCTGCGCGTAGAGTTCGCCCACGAGAGGCGTCATGCCCAGTGCGATGCCGATGGCGGCGATGAAGAGGATGAAGAAGACGGCGCCGCCGAACGACACGGCGGCCAGCGGCGTGGGGTCGCTGCCTCCGTAGCGGCCGACCATCAGGTTGTCGGCGACCTGCGTGAGGATCTGCCCCAGCTGTGTCAGCACCACGGGCAGCGCCAGCCGCAGGTTGGCTTTGTATTGCTCTTTGTATGTTGCGAAACTGTACATTCGATTCGGGTATTGAGGTGCAAAGATAGCCATTTCCGCCGGGATTGCAATTCACAAACCCCTCCCGGGGCGGAAAAAGCGCCGGAAGGGGCTGCGAAAGTGCCCGCGGTGCGGATCAGTAGGGCAGTTCGATGCGGATGCAGCAGCCCCCGCTGTATTCGGGGCAGACGCGGATGTCGCCCCCGAGGCGGGTGACGATCAGGCGGCAGAGGTAAAGCCCGATGCCCGAACCGGGTTTGAAGGGGTCGACCTTGGTGAAGCGTTCGAACACCCACTCCTGCTTTTCGGGCGGGATGCCGATGCCCGTGTCGCTGACGCTGATTTGCAACGTGCGCCGGGGCTCGTCGTTGCGGCAACGGAGCGTGATGCGTCCTGCGGCGGTGAACTTGGCGGCGTTATGCAGCAGGTTGTCGACGACGCGCGTCAGGTAGAAGGCATTGGTGGGTATCTCGATCTCCGTTCCCGCTTCGTTGACGTATTCGACCGCCGGATTGTCGCCGAGCTGCTTTTGCAGCTCCAGCCGTTCGGCGCAGAGCAGGCGGATGTCGGTCTGGGCGACCGGGAGCGGGCTTTCGGAACTGACGAGCTGCGAGAGTTCGAGCATGTTCTCCAGCAGGGCGGTCAGGGCCGTGGTGCTCTTCCAGATCTCGGCCTGAAAAGCCTGCCGGGCCGCAGGCTTCTGTTCCGTGAGCAGCAGTTCGGAGAAGCCGTTGATGGCGTTCAGCGGCGTGCGTATCTCGTGGCACATCGAGTTGATGAAGGCGGTCTTCATTTTTTCGCTCTCCTGGGCGCGGCGGCTTTGGCGCTGCGCCTCTTCGCTGGCTGCCATGAACTGCGTGCGCGCCAGCTTCAGCCGCCGGACCATCGCCTGCTGGTAGGCGGCCCAGCCGGCGAGCAGCAGCACGATGCCGCCGGCGACAAGCAGGAAGAGTTTGTTGCGGTCGGCCAGCCGGGACTTTTCGAGTTCGAGGCGGTTGACGTCGTAGAGCGCCTGCATCTCGGCCAGCTTGCTCTGCGCCTGGTCCATGCGGCTGTGGTAGCGGAAGTCGTTGCCTTTCCGCATGGCTTCGAGGGCTTTTGCGTAATCGCCCGCCTTTTCATACAGGTGCGACTGCGCTATGTAGATGGAGCCGAGATCCGCCTTTTTGCCGGTCTCGGCGTAGTGGGTCAGCAGCGAATCCATGTAGGCCGTGCTCCGCTCGTAGTCGCCCCTGTCCCGGTAATAACGGGCGCTGGTGTTGTATATCTCCTCGCGGTCGCCGCGCCCGCGCGCCAGCTCCATGCATTTGTCGTAGTAGCCGTCCACCTCCTCCCGGGTGAGGAGGCCGCCCAGGAAGACCATCTTGCCGTAGGACCGCATCAGGTATTCCGCCGAGTCGCGGCGGGGGCGTTCGAAACGTTTGTCGGCAGCCACCCACGCGCGGTGCAGGTCGATGCACCGGCCGATCTGACCGGCGGCGCGCGGATCGTCGGCGTAGAGATAGATGTCTGCAAGTTCCTCGCGGCAGAGTTTTTCGAAGTGAACGCGTTCCTCCAGCGGGTATTTTTCGAGCTTGGCGAGAGCCTGCTCCACATAGGGGATGGCCTGGGGAATGTTGCCGTAGGCTTCGGTGGCGATCGACGAATAGTCGATGGAGAGTCCCGTGAGGAATTCCCATTCGATCTCCTCCTCGGGGGTGAGGCTGCCCGGTTGCCGCTCGCGGAACTCCGCCTGCGCGCGGTCGATCGCCTCGAACGAGTTGGCCACCGACATCTGCTTCCAGAGCCAGAAGGCGTTGAGCGATGCACGGAACAGCGCGAAGCGGCGGTCGGGCAGGAGGCTGTCCGCAAGGCGGACGTACTCCAAAGCCCGTTCGGGCTGCTTCGCCGAGAATCCCTGCACGAGCCGGTCCAGCGCCTCCCGGCATCCGTAGTCGTCTCCGGCTCCGGCGGCTTCGGTGAGTGCGGCTTCCCAGTAGAGGACGGCGAGCGCCGTGCTGTCGGCGCAGAGGTCGGCCAGCCGGACATAGGTCTGCTCCCGTTCGGCGGGCGTGCGCGCCCGGGACAGCGCTGCGGACAGGCTGTCGGCTTCAGTGGTTGCTGCGAACGCCGTCGTCGCGGCGCAGAGGGTTATAAACAAGGCCCCGGAGAGGGTTTTCAGAGAAATCGGACGCATTCGGTTTCTCTGAAGAGGTATGAAATATTCGCACAAATTTAGGAAAAATGGAAAATATCGCATCCTTTCCTGCCGGAAAAATGCGAAAAGGGGCCGGGAAACGATCCCGGTCCCTCTCTGCGAGCGGTCGGTTATGCCACGCGCAGTTTTACGCCGCGGCCCTTGTCCGACTCCACGATCACGGTGTCGCCCTCGTGGAGCTTGCCGTCGATGATCAGCGTCGAGAGCGGTTCCTCGACGTTGTCCATCAGCGTCCGCTTGAGCGAACGCACGCCGTAGCGCGACTCGTAGCCCATGGCCGCCAGCCGGCGTTTGGCCCCTTCGGTGATCTTCACCTTGTAGCCCAGCCTGCCCGTGCGGGCCATCAGCCCCTGCAATTCCAGGTCGACGATCCGTTCCACGTCGGCGATCTCCAGCGTGCGGAACAGCACGATGTCGTCGATGCGGTTGAGGAACTCCGGGGCGAAGGTGTGCTCCAGAGCCTTGCAGTACTCGCTCTGGGGCGTCCGGTCGGCCACGGCGCTCTTCGAGGTGGTGCTGTAACCCACCTGCACCGATTTCCGGACCACGGCCCGCGAACCCACGTTCGAGGTCATAATGATGATCGTGTTCCGGAAGTCGACCTTGCGTCCCGAGCCGTCGGTGAGGTGTCCTTCGTCGAAGATCTGCAACATGGCGTTGAAGACCTCGGGATGGGCCTTCTCGATCTCGTCGAAGAGCACCACGGCGTAGGGCTGACGACGCACGGCCTCCGTTAACTGGCCTCCTTCGCCGTAACCGACGTATCCCGGGGGCGAGCCGATCAGGCGCGCCACGTTGTGTTTTTCGCCGTATTCGCTCATGTCGATCCGGATCAGCCCGCGGCGCTCGTCGAACAGCCATTTCGACACCTCCTTGGCCAGCAGCGTCTTGCCGACGCCCGTGGGCCCGACGAAGAGGAAGACGCCGATGGGGCGGTTTTCGTCCTTCAGTCCGGCGCGCGAACGGCGGATGGTGCGCGAAATCTTCTCCACGGCCTCCTGCTGTCCCACGACACGCTTGGCGAGGTGTTCGCGCAGGGTTTGCAGACGGATCATCTCGCCGTCCGAGACGCGCTCCGCAGGGATGCCCGTCATGGCGGTAATCACCTCCTGGATATGCCTTGCGGTGATCTCCACGGGGTTGCTTTCGAGCGAGCGCTTCCATTCGGCGCGGCTCTCGCCCAACTTCGAGCGCAGCGCGATTTCCCGCATGCGCGCCGAGGCGGCCTTCTCGTAGACCAGCGCCTCGACCGCTTCGCGGCGTTCGCGTTTGGCGTCGCTGAGCGCCGTCTTCATGGCCCGCAGCTCCTCCGGTTCGCGTGCCGATTGCAGGTGCGCCCGCGAGCCGGCCTCGTCCAGCGCGTCGATGGCCTTGTCGGGGAAATAGCGGTCGGTGACGTAACGCCCGGTGAGCGTCACGCAGGCCTGCAACGCCTCCTCGGTGTAGTGCACCTTGTGGTGGCGCTCGTAGTGGGGCGCGATGTTGCGCAGGATCTGGAGCGTCTGCTCGGGTGTCGTCGGCTCGATCACCACCTTCTGGAAGCGGCGTTCGAGGGCCGAGTCGGTCTCGATGTTCTCGCGGTACTCGTCGAGCGTCGTGGCGCCGATGGTTTGCAGTTCGCCGCGCGCGAGGGCCGGTTTGAGGATGTTGGCCGTGTCGAGGCTGCCCTGCGTGGAGCCGGCGCCCACGATGGTGTGTATCTCGTCGATGAAGATGATCGTGTCCTTGGCTTTGCGCAGTTCGTCCAGAAGCTGCTGCATGCGCTCCTCGAACTCGCCGCGGAACTTCGTGCCCGCCACGAGCGACGAGACGTCGAGCGAGAAGAGCGTTTTGTCGGCGATGGTGTAGGGCACTTCGCCGCGCGCGATGCGCAGCGCCAGCCCTTCGACGATGGCGCTCTTGCCCACGCCGGCCTCGCCGATCAGGATCGGGTTGTTTTTCTTGCGGCGCGAGAGGATCTGCACCACGCGTTCGATCTCCTGCTCGCGGCCTATGATCGGGTCGATCTTCCCCTCGCGGGCCAGCCGCGTAAGGTTCACGCCGAACTTGTCCAGCAGGTGGGCCGGGCCTTTCTCCTCGTTCCTGTTCTCCTCGCCGAAGTCGAGCATGTGAACCTGCACTTCGGTGCGGAAGTCGTCGCCCACGGCGAATTTTTGCAGGTCTCCGGACACGCTGTCGGCCGTCACGCCGTACATCTCCAGTACGCGCGCGGTCGCCGTCGAACGGTCGCTGATGATGGCCAGCAGCGCGTGGGCCGTCGACACGCTCCGGGCGACGCCCGGCATTGCGAGCAGTTCCTCGGTGAAGTCGCGGTAATACTCCTCGGGCGACCGGGTCTCCTGCTGTTTGGCGCTGATTACCTCGCGTTCGATGCGCAGGCGCACCTGATAAAGCTCCCAGTCCTTGAGCCGGGAGGATAAAAGCTGGTAGGCGAGCGACCCCTCTTCGCGGAGCAGTTCCAGCGTGAGGAAGTCCTTGAGCGAATGCGTCATTCCCGCCTTCGTCGTGTTGAATGCCGAACGGGCGATGATGCCCTCCAACGTTTTCGAAATTTTTGGTTGCATGTTGCGTCGTCGTTATGAATTCGCCATACTAACGAGAGCGCGTATGTGATTATTATGCGGCCGTTTTTGTTTAGTGTCTGAACTTTGGTGGCTGACGCAGAGGCCTTTCCGTCGGACGGGCATTTTCGGAGCAGCCCCAAGGCATCGGGTTTACCGGCTGACTTCCAATATCTTGCGGGCTTTATCGGAGTGTTTCCGGACGGAAATGTATAGAATCGGCTTTTTTATGACGCGACTTGCCGGAATGTTTCGGATATTTCGCTGACGATCACCGAAATCCGCCCGGAATGCATTTCCGGCCTTTTGGGGTATAAAATTTTATTTCGGGTGATTTTGTGACGGAAAAGGCTCTCCCGGACAGTCGGTTTTAGCTCTCCGCCCGCCGGGTTTTCAGTTGCGGGGCCACTCGCCGACCTCCATGTCGCGCATCTCCGCGCCGTCGATCGTAAGGCGTACGGCCGTGCGGACCTTGTGGAAGCCGAACTCCCCGGCGGCTCCGGGGTTGACATGGAGCAGGTCGTAGACGGGATCGTAGATGACTTTGAGGATGTGGGAATGCCCGGCGATGAAGAGTTTCGGGTGCACGGACTGGATTTTCTGCACGGCGCGCGGGTCGTAATGGCGGGGATAACCTCCGATGTGGGTCATCAGCACCTGCACCCGCTCGCACTCGAAGGCCTGGAACGCGGGATAGACGCGGCGGGTCATGCCGCCGTCGATGTTGCCGCTCACGGCGCGGAGCGGCTTGAATGCGGCGATCCGGTCGGCCAGCTCGATCGAGCCGATGTCGCCCGCATGCCAGATTTCGTCCACGTCTTTCAGAAATTCGCGGAGCGTGTCGTCGAAGGTTCCGTGGGTGTCGGATATAATGCCGATGCGTTTCATTGGTACTTCTCTTTCCACAGCTGCGCCATCCGTTCGGCGATTTTGGCCTCGGCGGCGTTCTGCGTGTCGGGTTCGTAGAACTTCGTGCCCGAAAGGCTCTCGGGCAGGAACTCCTGCTCGGCGAAATGCCCCGCGTAGTCGTGGGCGTATTTATAGCCCTTGCCGTAGCCCGCCTTGTCCATCAGGCGGGTCGGGGCGTTGCGCAGGTGCAGCGGCACGGGACGGTTCGTGGTGTCGCGCTCGACCAGCGACATCGCCTTGTTGATGGCCATGTAGGCCGAATTGCTCTTGGGGCTGGTGGCCAGGTAGATCGTCGTCTCGGCCAGCGTGATGCGCGCCTCGGGCATGCCGATCTTGTGCACCGTGTCGAAGCAGGCGTTGGCCAGCAGCAGGGCGTTGGGATTGGCCAGCCCGATGTCCTCCGAGGCCAGGATCACCAGACGCCGGGCCAGGAACCGCGGCTCCTCGCCCCCGGCCAGCATCCGCGCCAGATAGTAGATCGCGGCGTTGGGGTCGCTGCCGCGGACCGATTTGATGAAGGCCGAAATGACATCGTAGTGCTGTTCGCCGTTCTTGTCGTAGAGGGCGATGTTCTGCTGGAGGCAGTCGGTGACGTACCGGTCGGTGATCGTCACCTTGCCGTCAGTGGCCCCGACGACGATTTCGAGGATGTTGAGCAGCTTGCGCGCGTCGCCGCCCGAGAAGCGGAACAGCGCGCCGGTTTCCGTGACCTCGATGTCGCGCTCTTTCAGCTCGGTGTCGGTCGTCAGGGCACGGTCGAGCAACGTTTGCAGGTCCTTGTCTTCGAGTGACTTGAGGATGTAGACCTGACAGCGGCTCAAGAGCGGCGAGATCACCTCGAACGAGGGGTTTTCGGTCGTCGCGCCGATGAGCGTGAAGACGCCCTGTTCGACGGCCCCTAACAGCGAATCCTGCTGCGATTTGTTGAAGCGGTGGATTTCGTCGATGAACAGCAGCGGGGCCTTCTGGTCGAAGAACCGCTGCTTGCGCGCCGACTCGATCACCTCGCGCACGTCCTTCACGCCCGACGTGACGGCCGAGAGGGTGAAGAACGGGCGTTCCAACTGCGTGGCGACGATCTTCGCCAGCGTGGTCTTGCCCACGCCCGGAGGTCCCCAGAGGATGAACGACGGGACGTTGCCCGTCTCGAAGAACTTGCGGAACACCCCGTTTTTGCCCACGAGGTGCTCCTGCCCGATATATTCGTCTATCGTGCGGGGGCGCAGTCGTTCGGCTAAAGGAATGTTCGGCATGGCATGTTCGATTTATTAGGAACAAAGATAGGAAATTTTCAAAAAATAATCCTATATTTGTCGAACATACTGACAAACACGGAAAGTGTAAGTCTGTTCCCGAATCGTGAACGTAGGAAATTCATTGCAAGAGAGGAATAGGCAAACATCTTGCCGCGTCGTATCCGTATTCTGCGGGTATAGGCGTGGGAGCTGTCGCTTATTTTATCTTGCAAGGTATCCTACGACCTACGATTCTGAAATGGGCTTCGGCACCACGCTTTTCTTTTTTGTTTATGCCGCCGGGGTGCGGGTGGCTGAAAAGCCTCGATTATGAAAAAGTTATTGCTGACGATTTGTTCCTCGTTGTTTTGTGTGCTGTCCTATGCGCAAACGGAACATTTGACGTTCAAAGGTCTGCCGATAGATGGCAGCAAACAGGAATTTGTGAAAGAATTGCAGCGCCAAGGATATGTGTATGTAGATGACGATATTTTATCTGGTACATTTATAGGCCGGGATAGTTATGTTTTTATTTATGATACACCCATTACGAATACCGTATGGCAAGTCGGGGTTTTGTTCAAATCGACATATGACACATGGAGCCTCATTAAAAGAATATATGACGACTTGGTGGATGTTTACACGAAAAAATATGGTGCTCCTATCCTTGATCAGAAAGAGTTTAAGTCGCCATGGAGAGAGGGTGATGGACATGAGTTATTTGCCTTGCGGTCTGATCGGTGTGTTTATAGAACGGTGTTTGTGTATATAAAAGATAGGATGGATATTGGATGTGTTGAGATTCGCATGGCAAATGACTGTCGAATAATAATATTATACGAGGATAGTATTAATTCTGATTTGTTAACAAAAGAGCGAGCTAATGAAATTTGAATGAAAAAAGAGACTGTCGTCTATAGACAGCCTCTTTTTTTTGTTGCATTCTAATTTATTACTCCTCCGGCTTGCGCAGTTGCAGATACAACTCGTCGAGCTGCGTCTGGTCGATGTAGCCCGGGGCGTCGAGCATCACGTCGCGGCCGGCGTTGTTCTTCGGGAAGGCGATGTAGTCGCGGATCGACTCCGAGCCGCCGAACAAAGAGCACAGACGGTCGAAACCGAACGCAAGGCCGCCGTGAGGGGGCGCTCCGTACTTGAAGGCGTTCATCAGGAAGCCGAAGCGCTTCTGCGCCTCCTCGGGCGTGAAGCCCAGCAGTTCGAACATCTTCTCCTGCAACTTCGAGTCGTGGATACGGATCGAACCGCCGCCGATCTCCGTGCCGTTGCAGACGAAGTCGTAGGCGTTGGCGCGCACGCGGCCCGGGTCGCTGTCGAGGTATTGCACATCCTCGAGCTTGGGCGAGGTGAAGGGGTGGTGCACGGCGTAGTAACGCTGCGTCTCGTCGTCCCACTCGAACAGCGGGAAGTCCACCACCCACAGCGGGGCGAACTTCTGCGGGTCGCGCAGCCCCAGCTGCTGGGCCACTTCGAGGCGCAGGGCGCACAGCTGCGTCAGCGTCTTGAACTTCTTGCCGCAGAGGATGAAGACCATGTCCCCGGCCACAGCGCCGCAGCGCTCGGCCATGGCGCGCACCTCCTCGGGGGAGTAGAACTTGTCGATCGACGACTTCACGCCGTCCTCCGCGACGCGAATCCAGACGAGGCCCTTGGCGCCGATCTGCTGCCGCTTGACGAACTCCGTCAGCGAGTCGATCTGCTTGCGGGTGTACGCGGCACAGCCCGTGGCGGCGAATCCGGTGATGTATTCGGCCTCGTCGAATACGCTGAAGCCGTGCCCCTTGGCGAGGTCGGTGATCTCCGCGAACTCCATGCCGAAGCGCAGGTCGGGTTTGTCCGAACCGTATTTCTCCATCGCCTCGATCCACGGCATGCGGCGCAGCGGCTCGGTCAGCTCGATTCCCATCACATGCCTGAACATGTGCTTGGCCCAGCGCTCGAAGATTTCGAGCACGTCCTCCTGCTCGACGAACGACATTTCGCAGTCGATCTGCGTGAACTCGGGCTGGCGGTCGGCGCGCAGGTCCTCGTCGCGGAAGCAGCGCACGATCTGGAAATACTTGTCGTAGCCGGCGACCATCAGCAGCTGCTTGAGCGTCTGCGGCGATTGGGGCAGGGCGTAGAACTGGTTGGGCGACATGCGGCTCGGCACGACGAAGTCGCGCGCTCCTTCGGGCGTCGAACCCACCAGGCAGGGGGTTTCGATCTCGAGGAATCCCTCGTCGGAGAGGAAGCGGCGGATCTCCTGGGCCATCTTGTGGCGCAGAATCATGTTGCGTTGCAGGGGCGGACGCCGCAGGTCGAGGTAGCGGTACTTCATGCGCAGGTCGTCGCCGCCGTCCGAGACCTCTTCGATGGTGAAGGGGGGCACTTCGGCTTCGTGCAGGATGGCCACCTTCTCGGCCGTGACCTCGATGTCGCCCGTCGGCATTTTGGGGTTTTTCGACTGCCGCTCGACGACTTTGCCGACGACCTGGATGACCCATTCGCGGCCCACGCGGCAGACCGTTTCGCGCGCCTCGGCGGGGGAGTGTTCCTCGACGACGATCTGGGTGATGCCGTAGCGGTCCCTCAAGTCGATGAAGGTCATGGCGCCGAGGTTCCTCACTTTCTGCACCCATCCGGCCAGGGTGACGGTTTGGTTGACGTTGCAGGCCCGGAGGCAGCCGCAGGTATGGGTTCTGTACATGGCGATATGTTATGTTTAGTCGTTACGATCCGCAAAGTTAACTAAAATTCATAATTCATAATTCATAATTCATAATTAAATGACAGGATGCCTTGTTAAAACCTTTGTGTGTGAAGAACGCCGCCGCCGGAATTGCAGCGAGGCGGATGAAACGGCGGATATGCAGGGAAAAGAGCGAAAAGAGATGCGGAATCCCCGAAACGAACCTCCCGGGACCGGGCGTCGTTTCGGGGATTTGTTGGGCGGCCCGGATTTCGGACAGCCGTTTCTGACCGATAATTACTCCACCGCTTTGAGTTCGAGTACGCGGCTCGCATATTCCTTGCCCACCGTGAATTCGAGTCCGTTCTCCATCAGGAACGCGCCGCTGAAGGTCTTGCCGTCCTGCGGGACCGGCTTCCCGTCGACGTTCAGTTCGGTGATCCGGTAGCGTTTGCCGGGGTCGAGACCCGCCATGCGGAAGGCCGGCGACGGCATGTTGAGGAAGTGCTCCAGCTTGTAGACGAACCAGACGGCGCGGTCCTTTTCGGGTGCGACGTACATCAGCGATGCATAGCCTGTCTTGTCGTAGGGCGAGATCAGCCGGTAGAGGTCGCCCTGCTGCACGATGGGACGGATCTCCTTGTAGTCGGCGATCGCCCTGCGTGCGAACTCCTTCTCTTTGCCGGTCATCTTTGAGGGTTGCAGTTCCAGCCCCAGGCGTCCCGACATGGCCACGTCGAAGCGCAGTTTGAGCGGAACGTTGCGGCCCGTCTGGTGGTTGGGCGAGGCGCTCACGTGCGAGGCCATCGCCACGGCGGGATAGAAGTTCGACACGCCCCATTGCATGTAGATGCGTTGCAGGGCGTCGGTGTTGTCCGAGGTCCAGAATTCATCGTAGTAGGGCAGGACGCCATAGTTGACCCGGCCGCCGCCGCTGGCGCACGACTGCATCACCAGACGGGGATATTTCTCCTGGATGCGCCGCAGCACCTTGTCCATGCCGCGGTGGTACTCGATGTAGAGGTGCGATTGCCGGTCGGCCGGCAGGAAGGTCGAGCCGTAGTTGTAGAGCGTCATGTTGTCGTCCCACTTGATGTAGGCGATGTCGGGATGCGCGGTCATCAGACGGTCGACCACGCTGAAGACGAACTCCTGCACCGCGGGGTTCGACAGATCGAGCACCTGCTGCGTGCCGCCGCGGCCCTTGCGGTTTTCGCGGTAGGGCTGCTGGATCACCCAGTCGGGATGCTTCTCATAGAGTTCGCTCCGGGTGTTGGTCATCTCGGGTTCGATCCAGATGCCGAACTTCACGCCGTGTTTGCGGGCCGACTCGGTCAGACCCTCGATGCCCTGCGGCAGTTTCTCGCGGCAGACCGTCCAGTCTCCGAGGCTCGTCTCGCCGTTGTTGCGCGGGTATTTGTCGCCGAACCAGCCGTCGTCCATCACGAACAGTTCGCCGCCCAGGTCCGCCAGGTCGGCCATCATCCGGTCCATGCCTTCCTGGTTGACCTTGAAATAGACGCCCTCCCACGAGTTGAGCAGCACGTCGCGAAGCTCGGTTCCGTGGTTGAGCCGGTGGAGGCGCGCCCATCGGTGGATGTTGCGGCTCACGCCGCTCTTGCCCTCGTCGCTGAACGTGAAGGCGAATACCGGGGTCGTGAAGACCTCGCGGGGTTGCAGCGTGTATTGCGACTGCTCCTCGTTGATGCCCGCGAAGAGGTGCGTGGTGTGGGTGTTGTCGTTGTCCAGGGCGATGCGGTAGTTGCCGGCCCAGGCCAGCGTGCCGCCGATGACGCGGCCTGTCAACTCCCGGGGGCGTCCGTCGAGCGAGATCATCAGCGAGGGGTTGTCGCGCTGCGTGTTGCGTACGCCGTCCTTGTTCTTGAGCACCTTCATGCCGTCGGTCAGCGGTTCTTCGTGGAGGTAGCATTCCGCTCCCCATGTGCCGTGGAAATGCGTCAGCCACGTGTCGCCCCGGCGGACGGGCATGTAGGCCGATGCGAACCGGTAGAGCGTCACGGGTTTCTTCTCCGTGTGGCTGATCTCGGTCCACGTCTCGATCACCTCGCAGTCGTCGTAGGTCTTGTAGAAGAGCGTCACGAAAAACGGGTAGTGCTTGTCCTTCATGGCGATGGCGGTGGTTTCGGAGCCGTCCCTGCGGTCGCGCGACACCGACTCGACAGCCAGTTCGAGCGACATCGAACCGTCGCCGTGCGTCGCCTGAATGGCTACTTCGCGGTAACACTGGGCGCCGAACTGCGGGTAGGCCGCATCGCCGAACGCCGCTCCGCTGGCGAGGATGTCGTCGGGCGAGGCGACGCGCGCTCCGAAATACTGGAACAGAGGGGTTTTGCCTTTTTCTGCCGTCAGCAGCAGCGAGGAATTCCGGGTCGAGAGGAGGATGTTTTCCGCCCGGAGCATGCCGCCGGACAGCAACGCAGCGCCGGCCCATGCCAATACCAAAAGTTTCTTCATTGCAGGGTTGTCGTATAAGGTTGATTTCGGGTATAAAACTAATAAAAAAACGCGGATTCCGCAAAGAACGCAGGCCGGACGATTGTCCGGCCTGCGAATCCAGAAATCCGAAACGGAGCCTCCGCGGTTATTTCGGGGCCGTGACGAACGGTGTCTCCAGCAGTTTTTTCAGCGTGGCGGGGTTGTCGGTGGTGATGTAGTCGACACCCAGCGCGATGCAGGCCATCATGTCGGCCGTCGAATTGACCGTCCAGGCGTTGACCTCGATTCCGCCGGCGTGGGCTTCCGTCACCCACTCGGGTTTTTTCGAAAGCACGGTCGAATACTGGTAGTCGATGCCCGAGAGCTTGTCCGCCGCGACTTCGGCAGGAGCCTTGTCGCCGCCCAGATACTGTACGCCGGCCGCGGGCATGGCCGCCCGGAGCTGCTTGCAGACCTCGTAGTCGAAGGCGATGTAATCGACCCGCGTCTCCATCGACTTCGCCTTGACGGCGGCCACGACGGCGTTGACGGCCCGCGTGTTGCTTGCGGCCGAACTGTGGGTCTTGATTTCGCAGATCAGTTTCATCGAAGCGTCCTTGGCGCCCTGCTCCAGATAGGCGTCAAGCGTCGGCAGTTTTTCGCCGTTGGCCAGCGTGAGGTCCCTGATCTGTGCATAGGCGCTCTCTTCGATCCGCAGGTCGCTGCCTGCCACCGTCGCGTTGTGGTTGATCACCGGCACGTCGTCGTCGGTGATCCAGACGTCGAACTCGGCGCCGTGGATGCCCAGTTTCTGGGCGTTGGTCAGGGCAGCGATCGAATTCTCGGTCGAATTCTCCACGCCGTCCTGATGCTGGCCGCGGTGCGCGATGATCCGGGGCATCGAGACGGAGGGATTGTCGCAGACGGTGAATTCGACCGTGCCGATCGGGTATTGGCTGCCGTTGCGGACGAGCGTCATGAAATACCGGCTCGTTCCGGCGGGAATCCCTGCGGGGAGGGTCACTGCCAGCGACTGAAGGGTATTGTCGCCGGAGGCTTCGGTGAATGCGGCGTCGGCCGTGAACGCTGCGGTCACGTTGGCCGCCGAGGTGAACTTTACCTTGTCGCCGGCTGCGAAACCGTTGCCGTAGATCGTATAGGTGTAGCCTGCGCCGATCTCGCACCTGGTCAGGTAGGCGAGGTTCGAGAGTGCGAATTCTACGGGCGTCTGGCCGGCGAACGCCGCATCCTGGTAGAGCAGGGCGATCTGGTCCCCGGTCAGCGCGTCGTCGAAGACGCGGGCCAGAACCACTTCGCCGTTCCATGCGTTGCCCATCGAACCTACGGCCGAGTCGCCGCCCAGCGCGAACCACCGTGCGCCGTCCTTGGCGTGGATCAGTTCGCCCGGAGCGTCGGCCGTGCCCTTGAGTTGGCCGTCCACGTAGATATAGGCTTTCTCGGCGGTTTTGTCCCAGACGCCCACGACGTGGTAGTAACGGCCCGGTTCGGGCGTCACGTCGCTCTGCGCCCAGCGCCACGTGCTTTTGCCCGTGGTGCTCACATTGGGCAGGAACGTGATGCAGGCCGGATGGCCTCCCTGGCCCTCCTTGCAGATCAGGAAACCCGTGCCGCCGGCTTCATGCGCCGAGAAGGGCTTGTACTCCTTCGTGCCGTCGTTGCGGTTCGAACGCAGGACGACCTCCAGCGTGTGGCCGTCGTCCAGACCCTGCTTGAACGTCTCGTTCGTGTAGTAGTCCACCCGGTAATAGGAATCCTTGCGGGAACCCTGCCCCGGGGTGTGCGTGTAGTTGGTCACGATGCGCTTGTAGACGTCGTGGTAATAGCAGGTCAGCGCCGTGCCGGGGTAGGAGAGCACCTCGTTCTTGAGCGGCGATACGTCCTCGGCCGTGCCGTCGGCGTGGAAGACAACGTCGAGCAGGTCGGCTTTCGGCGCTTCGGGCGGCACGGGTCCGGGTTCCTGCGTGATAGTGAACTCCTCGACCAGCGTGGGGTCCGAGACCGAGATGAACCGGACTACGCCGGAGCGCTCCCTGCTCACGGTGTTTTCCGGAATCAGAATCGCCAGCGTCATGCCGTCGACGGTGGGGTGGGTGAACCAGTCGGTCTTGCTCTGGTCTATCGCATAGGTCCATTTGCCGTCGGTCGTTACGGTGAACACGACCGTGCTCCCTTCGTAGGGGATGGTCCCGTTTTCGGGGGCGAGGTTGGACGCTACCGAGAACGCGACGTTTTTCCATTCGGCCGTCTCGTCGTCTTTGCACGACGGGCAGAGCGCCAGGGCGAAAGCCGTGAACAGAAAAAACGATAAAAACCCTTTTTTCATATTAGGAAGGTTATGTGGTTAATTTTTCAGTTGATTGATCCGGCCGGGTCATTGGTCGTTTTCAGGCTTCTCCGTCGTGGGGCGGACCGGGAAGATCAGCACCGTGGCGGCCGCCGCGTTCACCTCCGTGTCGGGACTGCCGACCGAAACGGGCAGCACGCAGCGACTGTCCGCCGTGATCGCCGAGACGTCGATCCGAATGCCGATCTTCGCGGTGTGGGCGTTGTTGTCGAGCCGCACGGCGGCGGTCGGGAGGTTGTAGCAGGCTTCGGGCATCAGCACGTAAGCCGTACCGTTGGCCTTGTTGTAGGCGGCCAGCGCTTCGGCGTCGACCGAGAGTGCGGCCGTCGAACCGCCTTCGTTGTAGCCGCTCCGGTAGATCCACACCTCGTAGTCGACCGCTGCGGCATCGGCCGTCAGGGCGACCTGTTGCAGGCCGTTTTTCGGGATCAGCACTTTCGAGCCGATGTCGTATCCGATCTCTTCGTTGTCGGAGCACCCGGCCAGGCAGGCTGCCGCCGACAGCGCGAGCGCTAAAAATAGCTTTTTCATGGTCGTTTCTTTTCGCTAATGGTTAATAACCCGGATTCTGAACCAGCTGGCCGTTGATGTTGAGCTGCGAGTTGGGGATCGCCAGCCAGTAGTGTTTCGGCGTGGTGAAGATGCGCGTGTCGTTCTCCTTCATGTCGACCAGCTTGTAGAACTTCTCGGGCGTGTCGCCCTCGATGTTCCAGGCCTTCGGGATGGGGCGCAGGCACTCTTCGGCGATCTTCCAGCGGCGGATGTCGTGGAAACGGCGTCCCTCCATCAGGAACTCGATCGAACGCTCGCGGCGGATGATGTCGCGCAGCTTCTGGCCCGAGGGGATGCCGCCGGCCCTGCTCCACGACTCCTGGAACGTCGGAAGGCCGCAGCGCGAGCGGATCTTGTTCAGGCACTCGTAGCCGTAGTCGCTCAACGTGCCGTCGTACTCGAAGTCGGCTTCGGCGTAGCTTAAGTATAGCTCGGCGATGCGCATGTAGGGGAAGACGTAGCTCATGTAGGTGCTGACGGAGTAGTTTCCGCTTGAGTTGAGCGTCATCTTCGACTGTTCGTTGACCCATTTCTGGCAGAAATAACCGTTGTAGGACTGGTATTCGTTGTCGTAGCTGCCGGTGAAGCCCTGCGGCTCGCCCTTGTGCGCCTTGATGGTCATTTTGCCGCCGTTGAAGCGGTACGTGCCCCGGTCATAACCCACCGACGCATAGAAGCGCGGCTCCTTGTGGAGGTGCATCTCGACCGTCCCGGCCGCCTTGTTGTAGGCCAGCGGGTCGATGTCCTTCGTCTCGGGGTCGTCCTCCCACGGAAGTCCGTTCCGGGTGTAATACATCTGGACGGCCTCGAACGTCGGGCACAAATAGCCGCGGTAGGCGCCCGACACCTTCGTGTAGTTGTTGGCCAGGTGGCAGCCGAACTGCTTCTGCGTGTAGGTGATCGAGCCTGACTTGTTCAGGCTCATCAGGTACTCGTTCTGGTTCAAGAACTGTGTCGCGTTGCCGTCGCCGGTGAAGATGTAGGTGTAGTTGGCGCGCCCCAGTTCGAACGGGTCGGTCGTGCTGGTGCTTTTCGACACGGAGAGGCCCAGTTGGCGGTCGTCCATCGTGTAGGCTCCCGTTTCCTTCGAAGCCTCCACGCAGTCGATAGCCTCCTTGGCGGCGTCCATCGCGCGTTTCCACTTCTCGGCGTCGTAGGTCTGGTTGATCAGGTGCGTGCCGTCCTTGTTGACGAAATCGGCGTAGAATTCCGAATTGCCGTTCACCAGCGGCGATGCGGCGTAGAGCAGCAGGCGGGCGCGGTAGGCCAGCGCCGTGGCCTTGATGGCGCGGCCGTACGCGATGGGACCCCAGTAGTCGGGCAGCATGTCGGCGGCCTTGCGGAACTCCTCCTCGATGAAATTGACGCACTCGTCGTAGGTGCTGCGCGGCACGTTCACGCTGCTGGCCGGCGCATTCAGGTCGATCTCCTCCCGGGCCAGTACGATCGGACCGTAGTACTCCAGCAGGATCTGGTGCAGGTGGGCGATCAGGAAGTGCGCCTCGCCCGACCAGTAGCGCAGGTTGGCCTCCGAGATGTCGGGAACAGAACCTATGTTGTTCAGGAAGTTGTAGGCATAACGGATGCCTTCGTAGATGTTGTACGAGTAGTTGCCCGTCGGAAGTCCCGAGGTCGTTCCCCACATGTTGAAGTAGGTGTTCGTCGAGGACTCCTGCGAGGTGGCGTATACGAGGCTCTTCCACGAGAAATAACGCACCGATCCGTAGTAACTCGAAATCAGGTCGTCGCCGCCGCTCAGGTCGGGCATGGCCTGCGCATGGAACAGGTCGGGGCACTTGCCGTAGACCATGAAGAGCATCTTTTCGGCCTGGGCCTGGGTCTTGTAGATGTCGTCCTGCGTGGGACTGCCCTCGGGAACGACATCCAGGAAATCGCAGGATGCGGCCGCGAGAAGGAGGGCTAACGCCATTGCTATTTTTTTCATAACGGTATCTTCTTTTGGATTAGAATTGGTATTGAACGCCGATTTTCGCCGTCCGCTGCAACGGGTAGGACAGGCCGTGGCCGCCGCCCTTTTCGGGGTCCCAGTAGTCGAACGGGGAGATGACGAAGAGGTTGTTGCCCGACAGGTAGACGCGGAGTTTCTTGATGGTGTAGCCCAGCTCCACGGTTTTCAGGCGCAGGTATTTGGCGTCGTGGATGTAGAAGGTCGAACTCTGGGTGTTGTTGGAGCTTAACTGCGAGGTCAGGCGCGGATAGGCCGCGTCGGCGCGGTTGTTGTCCTCCGACCAGTGGTTGTCGGCGATGTACTGCGTGATGCCGTAGCCGAAGTGCGAGGCGTCGCAGAACGGGTGCATGTTGTACATCCGCAGCGATACGTTGGATGCGCCCTGGAACATGAACGAGAAGTCGAGCCTGCGCCACTTCACCGTCGCGCCGATGCCGTACTGGATTTCGGGAACGGTCGGGCTGCCGGCCGTCGTCACGTCGTTGCCGTCGACGATGCCGTCGCCGTTCAGGTCGCGGTACTTGATGTCGCCGACCGTGTAGTTGCCGAACCGCTGTTTGGGCGAGTTGTCGATCTCCTCCTGCGAGGTGAACAGCCCGTCGGCGACCAGCACGCCGGTGATGGCGTTGACCGGATGTCCCACGACCGACATGTAGTCGTACATCAGGTCGCCTTCATCCTTCTCGACCACTTCGTTGCGCGAGAAGGTGAACGTGCCGCGCAGGCTCAGCGACCAGTCCTTGTTGAACTGCTTGTTGTAGACGGCCGAAAGGTCGACGCCGTGCGATTTCACACGTCCGATATTGCCGTAGGGCGTAACGCCCAGCAGGCCCGTCGACGAAGGCAGCGAGGTGCGCCGCATGAAGATGCCCGTACGGTCTTCGGTGAAGTAGGCGGCTTCGATGTTCAGCGCGTTGAACAGTCCCAGTTCGAGACCGACGTCGAGTTTCTTGGCCTCCTCCCACGTCGCGTTGGGGTTGCCGTAGGTGGTGATCTTCGGGCCTTTGCCCTGGGAGTTCCAGTTGTAGTAGAATCCCGATTCTTCGCCCATGGCCACGATGGAGCGGTAGGGGAAGCGCTCGCCCAAGGCGTCGTTGCCCGCCAGACCGTACGATACGCGGATCTTCAGGTTGCTGACCGTCTTGCGGATGCCGTCCCAGAACGACTCGTTGGAGATCACCCAGCCGGCCGCCGCCGAGGGGAAGAAACCCCAGCGTTTGCCGGGAGCGAAGTTCTCCGAGCCGTTGTAGCCGAAACTGGCCTCGAACAGGTAGCGGTTGTCGAATCCGTAGGTCACGCGGCCCGCCATGCCCTGCTCGCGGTAGGGCAGCAGGTTCTCCTCGCTCGTGCCGGCGATGTTGTTCTTCTTCTCGTTCATGCGGTAGACGAACATGGCTCCCACGTCGTGTTTGCCGAATTTGCGGGCGTAGTTCAGCGAGGCTTGCAGCGCGTAGCGGCGGTGGCCGCCGTTGCCGTCGGTGCTGGTCAGGTAGGTCGTGCCCGTGTCGCCGATCGAGTTGGTGATGAGATTGGCCGTGCCGTCGGGGTTGAGCGAACTGCCGTCCTCGACCTTGAAATAATAGGGGGTTGCCGTGCGGTAGGTCGCCGAATAGGTGTAGTTGTAGAATGACGCCGTGAGGTTGGCGCTCAAGCCCTTGGTGAAGAAATCCAGGTTCTGGTCCAGCGTGAAGGCCGTCGTCATGTAGGAGTAGTAGCGCTTGCCGTAGCCGCGGGACAGCTTGGCCAGCGGGTTGAGGTCGGTGGCGCCGGTGTCCCACGAGGCGTTGTTGCCGTAGCGCACGAACGTGTCGCCCTCTTCGGCCGGGAGCGTGGCCGGGAAACGTACCGGATTGGCGCGCATCGAGTAGTAGAACAGGTTGCCGATGTCCTCGATCGGGCGGGTGTTGTACTCCAGCTGGGCGTTGACCTTGATGCCGACGACCGTCGTCTTGGTGATGTTGGCGCTGACGTTGCTCTGGAAGATGTATTTCTGGTGGTTCATCTTCACGTCGTAGGGGTTCTGCTCGATGTCGGCGATGATGCCGTTTTCGTTCGAAACCGCTGCGTTGAGGAAGTAGCTGACCTTACGGCCGCCGCCGCGGATGTTGAGGTTGAGGTTCTGGTTGACCGAGAAATCCTTGAACATCAGGTCGTACCAGTCGTTGTTCGGATAGAGGTACTTGTTGAGTCCCGCCTTTGTGCCGTTGATCTTGTCGGCCGAGTAGAACGGCTGGTAGGCGTGGAGCGTTCCGGTCTCCTTGGCGGTGTTGAAGACGGCCTCGTTGTAGAGCTGCATGTAGGTCACGCCGTCGGCCACCTGCTGTACCATCGTGGGCATCGAGAAGGTGTTTTCCAGACGGACCGAGACGTTCATCTTCTCCGAGTTGCGGCCGTTTTTCGTGTTGATGAGGATGACGCCGTTGGCGCCGCGCGAACCGTAGACCGAGGTCGCCTGGGCGTCCTTGAGCACCGAGAACGACTCGATCGACTCGGGAGGCATGTTGTTGAGCATGTTGCTCAACACCTCCACGCCGTCGAGGATGATCAGCGGCGAGTTGCTCGACCCGAAGGTCGAAATGCCGCGGATGTAGAACGAGGCGCTGTCGTAGCCGGGTTCGCCCGAGGTCTGGCGCGAGATCATGCCGGCGATGTTGCCGGCGAACGCCGTGGTCAGCGAACTGGAGGTGATATTCAGGTCGGAGGGTTTTACGGAGGTGATCGAGGCGACCATCGACTCCTTTTTCTGCGTGCCGTAGCCGATGACCACGACTTCGTCGAGCGCGTTGCTCTGCTCGGCGAGCGATACGAGTTTGAACAGCTCGGTGTCCTCGACGTGGAGTTTCTTCGTGTCGAAACCGACGTACGAGAAGGTCACATATTTCGATTTGGCGGGAATGGTGAAGGTGTACGAGCCGTCGCCGTTGGTGATCGTGCCGGCCGTCGTTCCTTCGACGTAGATCATCACGCCGGCCAGCGGGGAGTTGTCGGTGCCGGAGATCACCGTGCCGCTGACCGTTTGGGCGACGTCGCGCGAACCGCTGGCGGCCTGGTAGATGCGGACCTGCGTGCCGCCGACCGAATACTGAAGGCCGACGTCGGGCAGGATCTGGTCGAGAATCCGGTTTGCGCTTACGTTTTTCTCCCTGACCGTTACGACCTTGGTCAGGATCGGTTTTACTTCATCCGCATAGATGAACCGCAGATCGCTCTGCGCCTCGATGGATTCGAGGACCTCCCGGATGCTTGCATCGGCTGCATCTATCGTTACATAGATGCTCCGGATCTGTGCGAGGAGATTTCCCCCCCCCCACGCGAGGCATAGGGTTCCGGACAGCAGCAGCGCGGCGACGAATCGCAGGACTGCCGGAAAATGCCCGTTCCCGGGTGCTTTTTGGCGAGTTTCTTCCATAATGGTTTTAATTGGTTCTGGTTAGTAATTGGTGTGGTTTCGAAATACAGAGTGCATGGTTTGGACCGTTTTTTGGGCCGGATGTGTGTGTTTTGTAGGAGCAAATTGAATTTAAGGGTTTTGTGGACTATTCCATTTGCAAATATAGAAATTATGCAATAAAATGCAAGCATTTCTTTGATTTTGATTTTTTCTTTTTGGAAGAAGGAGTGTTTTGAATCGAAATTGATGCGCCTGCGTCGCTTCCGGGTGGAGTTTGCCGGGCGCGGGGTGCGTTCTTCGGAAAAAATGGTTACTTTTGCCGAAAACAATCCGGCATGGAACAGCACGAAACCGACGAAAAATTCATGCGCCTGGCACTAAACGAGGCGCAAAAGGCGTTAAAACAACAGGAGGTGCCCATCGGTGCGGTCGTCGTGGCCGGCGGTGCGGTGATCGGGCGGGGGCACAACCTCGTCGAAACCCTGGCCGACCCCACGGCCCACGCCGAGATGCAGGCCCTCACGGCCGCTGCCGCGACGCTCGGGGGCAAGTATTTGCAGGAGTGCACGCTCTACGTCACGGTCGAGCCGTGCATCATGTGCGCCGGGGCGATCGGATGGGCGCAGGTGAGCCGCGTGGTGTGGGGCGCCGACGATCCCAAGAAGGGCTTCCGGCGTTACTCTGAGGCGGTGTTCCACCCCAGGACGACCGTGGCGCGGGGGGTGCTCCGGGAGGAGTGCGAGGAGTTGATGAACGGTTTTTTCGCGGGTTTGCGCGGATAGATTTGGTAAAAAAGGAATTTTTTTTATACTTTTGCATCCAACGCGTTTCGGACAGGGGCGCATGAACTGAAAAACTTATAAAATCGAATAGAAAAGCAATGAAAAAGTTATTTGTATCGGTTGTCGCGCTGTTGGCGGCGGTGTCGCTCTCGGCGCAGGATGTTACTGCAATCTACAACGAAGCCGCAGCAGCTTTCGGCGCCAAGGATTTCGCAGGCGCGGCCGCGAAGTTCGAACAGGTGATCGAGCAGGGGCTGGACAGCGAGGAGGCCGCGTCGCTGGTGGCCACGGCCAAGACGACGCTTCCCAAATGCTACTTTATGATGGGCGGCGGAGCGATCCGGACCAAGAACTACGACGAGGCGCTGAAGAATTTCACCAAATCGGCGGAGCTGGCCGAACTCTACGGCGACATGAGCCAGATGGCCAAGGCCAACGGCTGGGTGGCCAAGATCTATCAGATTCAGGGCGGCGACGCTTTCAACAACAAGGACTATGCGACCGCCGCAGGCGTGTTCGAGAAGGGCTACAAGGCCGACCCGGACAATACCGCGATGGCGCTGAACCTCGCCATGAGCTACTGCGAGATGGGCGAGTACGAGAAGGGTATGGACATCTACGAGGCGGTGGCCGCCAAGACGCACCCCAAGTATGCCGATGACGCCGCCAAGGCCAAGGAGATGATCGCCCTCTACACCAATAACAAGGTGGCCACGCTTCAGGCTGCCAACGATTTCGACGGTATCATCGCGATGGCCGACGCGCTGCTGGCGAAGAACGCCGAAAACGCTCTGGCGCAGAAGGTCCGCTTGCAGGCTTATGCCAGCAAGAAGGATTACAACAAGGTGATCGAGCTGGGCGAGGCTGCCGCCAAGGTGCAGACCGATCCCGAGGATGTGAGCCTGATGTACCTGACGCTGGGCGCCGCCTACAACGCCAAGGAGATGAAGCCGCAGGCCATCGAGGCCTTCCGGAAGGTGACGGCGGGACCGGCTGTCGAGAGTGCGAAAGCCGCGTTGGCCGAACTAACCAAATAGCCTGCGGGCTGCAGGAGGAAGAGGGCGGCCTGCCGGGTTTTCCGAAGGGCCGCAGACAGTGAGCCTCCGGCCCCATGAAATAAACCGCAGAGCGGGTTCCGGATTTCCGGAACCCGCTTTTTCGTGCCGGAGCGGGGGGCTGGTTCAGCGTTCCGACGGCTCTTCGGGTGCGGCGTTTCGAAGGGCGTTTTCTCGGATGCGGGTCAGTCCGCTGCGTGTCAGCGGCGTGCGGCCGCAGAGGGCTTCGAACGCCGCTTCATCCATGCCGAGCCACGTCGCGGCGTCCATCGCCAGCGGGTCGAACACGGCATCGAACGCCGCGTTGCGGTGCTGCGGGGCGCGGCGGTTCCAGGGGCAGAGGCTCTGGCACGCGTCGCAGCCGAAGATCCAGCCGTGAAGGTCCGTTTGACCGGGCTGTTCCCGCTCGATGGTGCGGCACGAGATGCAGCGGCCCGTGTCGATGGTCCTGTCCGGGGCGACGGCTCCCGTGGGGCAGTTGTCGATGCAGCTGCGGCAGGTTCCGCAGCGCGACCCTTCGAACGGCGCGTCGTAGCGGTCGGTCTCTTCGGTGAGAATCAGCTCGCCCAGCACGACGTAGCTCCCGTATTGCGGCGTGACGAGCAGCGACTGCCGGCCGATCCACCCCAGCCCGGCCTCTACGGCCAGCTGCTTTTCGGCCAGCGGCGCGGTGTCGACGAAGGCGCGGCCTCCCAGACCGGGGTGCGCCGCGCGCAGGGCGTCGAGCATCCCGCCGAGCATCGTCCGGAGGGTGGCGTGGTAATCCGCCGCGCAGGCGTAGGAGGCCACCTTCGTCCGGTGCCCGGGCGGATAGCCCTCGCCGACGCGGTTTTTGTACGACACGGCGCAGACCACGGCCGTGCGTGCGCCTTCGACCAGCCGGCGCGCGTCGAAGCGTTTGTCGACGTTGCGTTCCAGATAGCCCAGCGACGATTGGCGGCCGCGGGCCAGCCATGCGCGGAACAGCGCCTCGTTTTCGGCCAGATGGCGGCACGGGGCGATGCCGCAGAGGTCGAACCCTGCGCCGGCGGCGAGCCGTTTGATGTACAGATGGTCGATCATCGTGATAATTAATGTCAAAAATAGTGTTTTTTAGCCGGAAATTAGTAATTTCGCCCCAAACTTTTGCGTTATCCGAACGTAGCTAAAAAAGAACACATGATGACTATCAATACACTGTACGAACTGGTCCGCAACAGCGTGGAGAAGTTCGCGTCGAAGGTCGCTTTCTCGATGTACGAGGGCGATGACGTGACTTATGCCGAGGTGGACCGTCGTATCGCCAGGGTGCAGGAAATCCTCACCGGAGCGGGGCTTCGCGCCGGGGACAAGGTGGCTCTCCTGAGCAGCAACATGCCCAACTGGGGCATCAGCTATTTCGCCGTCACGTCGGCGGGCATGGTGGCCGTGCCGATCCTGCCCGACTTCTCGGGCGAGGAGCTGGACATGATCATCGAGCATTCGGAGGCCAAGGCCCTGCTCGTGTCGGACAAACTTTTCACCAAGCTCTCGAAGCAGACCATCGAGCGGCTCAACGTGGCGGTCCGCACCAAGAACCTCGGCGTCATCTCGCAGCGCGTCCGCGGGGAAGGCTCGACGGGCGTTCCCCGGCCCGACGACCTGGCCGTGATCATCTACACGTCGGGAACCACTTCGAAGCCCAAGGGCGTGATGCTGACCCATGCGGCGCTCTGCGCGCAGGTCGACATCTCCGCCTCGATCTTCCCGGTCGACGGCGGCGACACGTTCCTTTCGGTGCTGCCCCTCTCGCACACCTACGAGTGCTCCATCGGCATGATCTATCCCTTCTCGATGGGCGCGCGGGTGGTCTACCTCGACCGTCCGCCCACGGCCTCGGTGCTGATGCCCGCCCTGCGTGCGATCCGCCCGACAGTCATGCTGATCGTGCCGCTGATCATCGAGAAAATCTACCGCCACCAGGTGCTCGCCAAGTTCAATTCCAACTCCTTCTGGCGCACGCTCTACCGCATCGGCTTCATGCGCCGCTACCTCCACCGCGTCGCGGGCGGGAAACTGATGAAACTCTTCGGCGGCCGTCTGCGCTTCCTGGGAATCGGGGGTGCGAAACTCGACGGCGGGGCCGAGAAATTCCTGCTCGAAGCCCGCGTCCCCTATGCCATCGGCTACGGGCTGACCGAGACCGCACCGCTGCTGGCCGGCGCGGCCCCTTCGATGGTGCGGCTGGGATCGACCGGTCCCCAGGCCCCGGGCGTCGAACTGCGGCTGGAGAACGTCAACCCCGAGACCCGTCAGGGCGAGATCGTGGCCCGCACGCCGAGTGCGATGGTGGGCTATTTCAAGAATCCCGAGGCTACGAAGGAGGCTTTCACGGCCGACGGATGGTTCCGCACGGGCGACCTCGGGGAGCTGGACAAGGACGGCTGGCTCTACATCAAGGGCCGTCTGAAGAACATGATCGTGGGTCCCGGCGGCGAGAACATCTATCCCGAGGACATCGAGACGGTGCTCAACTCGCACGTCTGCATCGCCGATTCGATCGTCACGGAGCAGGAGGGCCGCCTGATCGCCCTGGTGCACTTCAACCGCGAGGAGATCGAGTCGATGATCGACGACTGGCGCGAGGAGTGGGAGAGCAAGAAGGAGGCCTGGGAGGCCAAGACCGAACAGCTGAAGAAGGAGATCATGGATTTCGTCAACGCCAAGGTCAACCGTTTTTCGCGGATCTCGGAGGTCGTTGAGGAGAAGGAGGATTTCATCAAGACCCCCACGCATAAGATCAAGCGTTTCCTTTACAACAAGAACAAGAACGGCCAGACTCCGGACCAGCCTGCCGCCGGAAAATAAGCAAAGCCCCCGCTCCGAGAGCGGGGGCTTTTTCTTAATCCGGAGCAGCCGGAGCGTTTCCGCGGGGCGGTCGGCTTTCGGCGAGGGACCGGGGCGCTTTCGAGGAGCCGCCTCACTTGAGGTGGATGCCGTGGGCGGCGCACTCGGCGATCATCCGCTCGGGCCAGATGCTGACCTGGACTTCGCCGATATGGGCGCAGCGCAGGTAGAACATGCAGAGGCGCGACTGGCCGATGCCGCCGCCGATCGAGAGCGGCAGCCGTCCTTCGAGCAGCAGGCGGTGGAACTCCATTTCGCGCCGCTCGGGACATCCGCAGATCGCAAGCTGGCGTTCGAGGGCCTCGGCGTCGACGCGGATGCCCATGCTCGAAAGTTCGAAGGCGCTCTCCAGCACCGGGTTCCACACGATGATGTCGCCGTTGAGCCCTTTGTAACCGCCTTCGGTCGGGGTGCTCCAGTCGTCGTAGTCCGGGGCGCGTCCGTCGTGCCGCTGCCCGTCGGAAAGTTCGCCGCCGATGCCGATGAGGAACAGCGCGCCGTATTTGCGGGCCGCCGCCTGCTCGCGCTCCTTGGGCGTCAGCGCGGGGAACTCCTGCAACAACTCCTCGGCCTGCAGGAACGTGATTCGCTCGGGCAGTATGGGCGTGATGTGCGGATAGAGTTCGTAAACCTCCTCCTCGACGGCTTTCATCGCCTCGTAGATCGTTTCGACGGTCGCTTTCAGGAAGTTCAGGTTGCGCTCTTCGGGGCGCATCGTGCGTTCCCAGTCCCACTGGTCGACGTAGAGCGAGTGGATGTTGTCCAGCTCCTCGTCGGCGCGGATGGCGTTCATGTCGGTGTACAGCCCGTATCCCGGGGCGATCTTGTAGGTCCCCAGTTTCATGCGTTTCCATTTGGCCAGCGAGTGCACCACCTCGGCCCGGCGGTCGCCCAGATCGCGGATCGGGAACGACACGGCGCGCTCCACGCCGTTCAGGTCGTCGTTGATGCCCGTGCCCGAAAGGACGAACAACGGCGCCGTGACGCGGCGTAGGCGCAGGCGGCGGGCCAGCATGTCGGGAAAAATCTCCTTGAGATAGGTGATGGCCTGCTCCATCGTTTCGGGAGCGAGCTTGGCCGTATAGTCTTCCGGAATGAAAAGCGGCATAAGTTCAGGGTTTGGATTCGTGAAAAACGGTTTATTTTGCAAATATAGTGAAAGGTGAGGGCAATTGGGAGTGTTCAGGCTCAAAAAATGTCGGTTTTAACCGCGGAACCGGATTTTGGCCTGCCCGAAATCCGTTCCGGGTGGGCGGCCGCATAAAAATAACGCACGTAACAGAAGCGTTACGTGCGTTATTTCATTTCCGGTTCCGGTTATTTCGCGGCGGGCAGCAGCGCCGAGTCGGGCTGCTGGCGTTTGTCGCCCACGTCGATCAGGTTCTCCTCGGAGACCCCCAGCGAACGGTAGTAGTCGTTCAGTTCGGCCACCACCTCCTTGCGGTCGGCGTAGCTGGCCAGGTAGTAGATGTCGCCCAGCTGGTCGAGCTTCTCGTCGATAAGGCCCGAGACCATGTCGCCCTGCGCCCCTTCGAAACGGAGGTAGTGCTCGATGTATTCGATCAGCGTCTGGGCATACTCCCTCAAGAGGGCGTCGCCCTTCGCGGCGGCTTCCTTGTCGCCCATGGCCGAAGCGGCGTAATAGGCCTCCAGGAAGGGGTAGGTGTTGGTGTCGGTGAAGCGCACCTGCGAGGTCGGCATCCGCTCCAGCCCCAGGTCGAGCAGCTCGACGGCCTCTGCGACGCGGTTCTGCCGCAGCAGCTCCTTGGCCACGCGGGCGAAGGCGTCGCGGGCGTGCGAGGCCGAAAGGTTGTACTGGATGAAGTAGTCGGCGTAGACCCGCGGGTCTTTGAGGTTGCCGTAGCGGAACGTGTCGCGCAGCAGCGGCGCGGCGTAGTCGGCGTCGATGCGTCCGATCTCGTAGGGGTTCTGCGTCGGGGTGAGGATCGGCACCAGGCGGTAGGCGTAGCCGTCGAACTGGAGGTAGTCCATCAGCCCAAAGTCCTGGAGAATGTAGACCTGCGTCATGTAGATCGGGCGTTTCCAGTCGAAGTTGGCCAGCATGTCGAGGATCATCAGCTGGTTCTTGTCCAGCGAATTCTTCTTGATGTTGATGAACACCGTGTCGACCATCTTGTCGCGGTCCTTTTCGGCCACGATGCCCGACGCCAGGGCGTTCTCCTTGTTCACCGGCAGGGCGATGCGCTTGGCGGGGATGTAGTCGGCCAGCGTGCCGTCGGCGAGTTTGACCTTGCTGCGGGGGTCGTCGCTGCGCACGAAGTCGATCACCTCCTTGATCTCCACCGGGCGGTCGATGCTGTTGGTGACGTAGATCATGTCGTTGTTGAAGGTGTACTTGTGCTTGGGCAGCGAGAAGGGGACGCCGGGGGCGTCGTTGGCCTTGGTCTTCATCTCGTCGATGTACCACTCGCCGCCGAGGTAGGAGGTGTTCATAATCCGCACGTCGGGGCGCACGCCGTAGACCTCCTGATTGTTCCACAGCGGGAAGGTGTCGTTGTCGCCGTAGTTGAGGATGATCGAGTTGGGGAGCGTCGACTGGAGGTAGTTCCAGCCGATGTCGCGGGCCATCGTGCGGTGCGAACGGTCGTGGTCGTCCCAGTTCTGGGCCGCGAGGATGGCCGGGACGCTCATTGCGACGACCGTTGCCGCGGCTGCCGTCGCCACGTTGTCGCGCTTCGAGAGCCGGGCGATCAGGTCGCGCAGGGCCAGCACGCCGAATCCGATCCAGATCGAGAAGGCGTAGAACGATCCCGCATAGACGTAGTCGCGTTCGCGCGGCTCGCCGGGCGAGGTGTTGAAGTAGAAGACCAGCGCGATGCCCATCATCACGAACAGCCACAGCACGATCGAGAAGTTGCGCTGGTCGCGGTTCAACTGGTAGACGAGTCCGATGAGTCCCAGCAGGAAGGGGAGGAAATAATAGGTGTTCCGGCCCTTGTTTTCGGCGATTTCGCGCGGCAGGTTGTCCTGCGGGCCGACGTATTTCTCGTCGATCCAGCGGATACCCGAGAGCCAGTTGCCGTCGGTGATCGTCGTGCGCGAAGGCTGTATGTCGCTCTGGCGTCCCACGAAGTTCCACATGAAATAGCGCCAGTACATGTACGAAAGCTGGTAGTTGAAGAAGAAATGGACGTTTTCCCAGAACGTCGGTTCGGTGACCGTGCGGGTTTCGCCGTAGGAGTCGGTGTAGGCCCGTTTGCGTCCGAAGTCGAGCGTCTCGCCGCGCATGGGACGCCCCTGTGCGTCGCGCAGGACCTCGCCCTTGTCGTCGCGCAGCGTCTCGGTCTTGGTGCGGTAGGCGGCCCACTCCTTGTAGGCCTTTTCGCCCTTCGAGTAGTTCCACATGCGGGGGAAGAGCTGCATGAACTCCGGAGCGTGGGTGTAGCCCGTGAGCACCGTGGCGGTCTTGTACTTGCCGTCCTCGTCCAGATACCACACCTTCTTCTCCTTCACGCCCTCGGGGGGAGCCGAATACTGCGCGCCGTACAGCAGCGGGCGGTCGCCGTACTGGTCGCGGTTCAGGAGCGACAGCAGGGCGTGGGGGTTGTTGGGGTTGTTGGAGTTCATCGGCGGGTTCGCCGCGGCGCGGATGGTCACCGAGGCGTAGGAAGAGTAGCCGACGAGAATCATGGTCGTCGAGAGCAGGATGATGTTGAGCAGCACGCGGCCCCGTCTGTGGGCGGCCCATGCGGCCCATCCCAGGCCGATGATCAGCGCCAGCGCGAAGAGCGTGATGCCCGAGTTGACCGGCAGGCCGAACGTGTTGACGAACAGCGTGTCGATCTGCGCCCCGATCCAGACGGTGTAGGGGATGATGATGTTGTTGACGAAGACGATCATCGCCCCGGACACGAGCGTCGAGAGGGCGATGCCTCGCCAGGTCACCGTGGCGGTCTTGCGGAAGTAGTAGATGAAGACCAGCGCGGGGATGCAGAGCAGGTTGAGGATGTGCACGCCGATCGAGAGTCCCATCAGGTAGGCGATCAGCACGATCCAGCGCGAGGAGTGGGGTTCGTCGGCCTGCTCCTCCCATTTGAGCATCAGCCACACGACCAGCGCCGTGAACATCGACGAGAGCGCGTAGACCTCGCCCTCGACGGCCGAGAACCAGAACGTGTCGGTGAAGGTGTAGGCCAGGGCCCCGACGGCTCCGGCGCCCAGGACGGCCCATGTGTTGGCGGCGGTGAGCTGCGCGCCGTCGCGCGTCACCAGACGCCGTGCCAGGTGGGTGATGGTCCAGAACAGGAACAGGATGCAGAAGGCGCTGGCCAGCGAGTTCATGGCGTTGACGGCGATGCCCACGTAGTCGGGGTTTCCGAAGGCGAAGAGCGTGGCCAGGCGCGCCAGCATCATGAACAGCGGGGCTCCGGGCGGGTGTCCCACTTCGAGTTTGTAGGATGTCGCGATGAACTCCGAGCAGTCCCAGAGGCTTGAGACGGGTTCCATCGTCATCAGATAGACCATCGCCGCGACGGCGAATACGGCCCAGCCCGTGATGTTGTTCCAGCGTTTGTAAAAGTGCATATCCGAGAAAACTTTTTTCGTAACTACTTATCGTGCAAAAGTAATGATTTAACGCGTTTTTTCCAACCTTATTACGCGAAATGCGTTTACAGCCACCTTTTCCACCATTTTTTCTGCGGGGCCTCGGCCGTTGCCGCCGGTGCGGCGATGGCGGTAGCCGCGGACCCGGCGGCGTTCCCCGACCCTCTGCGTTTGCGGCGGCGGGACGGCTTTGCCGAAGGGGCCGGAGCCGGGTTGGGGGCGTTTTTCGGCGCTGCGGTGGCGGCGGATTTGTTCCCGGCGGCTTTCGCGGCATTGCGGGCGGCCTTCTGCTCCGTGTTGCGGGCCGGCCGCTGCGCAGGCTGCTGTCCGGCGTCCGCATCCCGGGCGGGACGCTGTGCGGATTTGGCTCCGGCGTTCCGGGCCGGTTTCGGCTCCTGGGTGCGGGCGGGACGCTGTGCGGCCTTCTGCGCGGGTTTCCGCGCCGGGGCGGCCTTGCGCAGGGCATATTCCGGAACCGGTCCCTCGGTGGGGATCGTAAGTCCGGTGAGTTTCTGGATGTCGCAGAGATACTCGAACTCGTCCTCCGAGCAGAACGACCACGCCGCGCCCTCGTGTCCCGCGCGGCCCGTGCGGCCGATGCGGTGGACGTAGGTTTCGGCCACCTCCGGCAGTTCGTAGTTGATCACCAGCGGCAGCTGGTCGATGTCGATGCCGCGGGCGGCGATGTCGGTGGCGATCATCACCCGGCACTCGCCCGACTTGAAATCGTTCATGGCCTTCACGCGGGCGTTCTGCGACTTGTTGCCGTGGATGGCGCACGACCGGATGCCGGCCCGGTTCAGGATTTTGGCCAGCTTGTCGGCGCCGTGCTTCGTGCGCGAGAATACGAGCACCTGCTGGGCGTCGGATGCCGAGAGCAGGTCGATCAGCAGCTGGCTTTTTTCGGCTTTTTCGGCGAAATGGACCGTCTGCGCGATGGTCTCGACCACCGACGCCGGGGGCGTGACGGTGACCAGCACCGGGTTGCGGAGGATTTTCGCGGCCAGCGCGGCGATCGACTCGGGCATCGTGGCCGAGAAGAAGAGCGTCTGACGCCGTTCGGGAAGCAGCGGCAGGATGCGGCGGATGTCGTGGATGAAGCCCATGTCCAACATGCGGTCGGCCTCGTCGAGCACGAAGAAACGGATCGTGTCGAGCGTCACGTAACCCTGCCCGATCAGGTCGAGCAGGCGGCCCGGGGTGGCCACCAGCAGGTCCACGCCCTTCTGGAGCGCGTCGACCTGCGGACGCTGGTTGACGCCGCCGAAGATCACGCAGTGGCGGATGGGGGTGTAGCGGGCGTAGTCGCGGCAGCACTCGTCGATCTGGATGGCCAGTTCGCGCGTCGGGGTGAGCACCAGGGCGCGGATCGGGCGGCGTCCCTTGGGGGCCGGTTCGGCGGCTAAAAGTTGGAGCATCGGCAGCGTGAAAGCTGCGGTTTTGCCCGTTCCGGTCTGGGCGCAGCCCTGGAGGTCGCGGCCTTCGAGTACGGGAGGAATGGCTTGTTGCTGAATGGGGGTGGGATCTGTGTACCCCTTTTCTCCGATGGCGCGCAACAGCGGCTCGGAGAGTCGTAAGTCTTGAAATTTCATAATAATCGGCGTAAAGGTACGATTTATTTTTCGGTTTCCGTGTAAAAATTCGTACCTTTACCCGTTCAAAACGTTAATTTGCGATTATGGATTCCAAACTCGTACTTTACAATACGCTCACCCGCCGCAAGGAGGTCTTCGAGCCGCTCGTTCCGGGCCGCGTGGGCATGTATGTCTGCGGTCCCACGGTCTACGGCGATCCGCATCTGGGCCACGCCCGGCCCGCCGTGACGTTCGACCTGCTGTTCCGTTACCTCAAGGCTTCGGGCTACAAGGTGCGCTACGTGCGCAACATCACCGACGTGGGCCATCTGGAGCACGACGCCGACGAGGGCGAGGACAAGATCGCCAAGAAGGCCCGGCTCGAACAGCTGGAGCCGATGGAGGTGGCGCACTACTACACGGAGCGTTACCACCGGGCGATGGACGCGCTCAACGTCGAGACCCCCTCGATCGAACCCTATGCCTCGGGACACATCATCGAGCAGATCGAGTTCGTGAAGAGGATTCTGGCCGACGGCTATGCCTACGAGGCGAACGGTTCGGTCTACTTCGACGTAGAGAAGTACAACGCCAAATACAACTACGGCAGGCTGTCGGGGCGCAACCTCGACGACATCGTCGCCAACACGCGCGAGCTGGACGGGCAGTCGGACAAACGCCACTCCTACGACTTCGCGCTGTGGAAGAAGGCGTCGCCCGAGCATATCATGCGGTGGCCGTCGCCCTGGGGCGAGGGTTTCCCGGGCTGGCACATGGAGTGCTCGGCGATGTCCACGCGCTACCTCGGGGAGCGTTTCGACATCCACGGCGGCGGCATGGACCTGATGTTCCCGCACCACGAGTGCGAGATCGCGCAGTCGACCGCCGCGCTGGGCCACGATTCGGCCCGCTACTGGCTGCACAACAACATGATGACGGTCAACGGGCAGAAGATGGGCAAGTCGCTGGGCAACTTCATCACGCTGGAGGAGTTCTTCACCGGGTCGCACCCGAAGCTTTCGCAGGCCTATTCGCCTATGACGATCCGTTTCTTCGTGCTCCAGGCCCACTACCGCTCGACGCTCGATTTCTCGAACGAGGCCCTGCAAGCCGCCGAGAAGGGGCTGGACCGCCTGATGAAGGGCATCGAGACGCTCGGGAAGATCAAACCCGCGGAGGTCTCGACGGTCGATCCCGCCGAGCTGGAGACGCGCTGCGCCGAGGCGATGGACGACGACCTGAACTCGCCGATGGTCATTTCGGCGCTGTTCGACTGGGTGCGCACGATCAACCAGCTGGCCGACGGCTCGCAGACGATCACGGCCGCCGACCTCGCGGCGCTGACGGCCACCGTGCGCCGCTACGCTTTCGACATCCTGGGCCTGCGCGACGAGAAGGCCGCCGGGACGGCTTCGGGGCGCGACTACGTGACGCCGCTGGTCGAGATGCTTCTGGACGAACGCCTGAAAGCCCGTGCGGCGAAGGACTGGGCCGCCTCGGACCGCATCCGCGACGGACTCACGGCCGCCGGCATCCGCGTCAAGGACCGCAAGGACGGCACGGACTGGGAACTGGAATAAAACGCCTGCTGGTATGGGGAATCCGGACAAGATCGTAGCCGTCGGACTGGGCGAGGTGCTTTACGACCACGATGTCGTGACGGACGAATATACCTTCGGCGGCGCGCCGGCCAATTTCGCCGATCATTTCCTCAAGTGCTCCCGGCTGATTTCCGGTCCGGATGCGGCGGAGGTGCATGTGGTCAGCGCGGTCGGGGACGATGAGCGCGGCCGCGCGGTGTCGGCCGAACTGGAGGCCCGCGGGCTTTGCGACGGGCTTTGCCGCGTCGGGGAGCTGCCTACCGGCGTCGTCGACAAACGCCGGGATGCCGCCGGGGTCAACGCCTACGAGATTCTGCCCGGCGCATGGGATGCAATGACGTGGTCGGATGCGCTGGCCCGGCTGGCCGCCCGGACCGATGTGGTCTGCTTCGGTTCGCTGGCGCAGCGCAGCGCGGCGTCGCACGCTACCGTCGTCCGGTTTCTCGACGGGGTGATTCGCCGGGAGCGGCCGACGCTGCGCGTGTTCGACGTCAACCTGCGGCAGGATTTCTTCTCGCGGGAGGTGCTGGAGGAGTCGATGGCTCGCTGCAATATTTTGAAGATCAGCGACGAGGAGGCTCCGCGCGTGGCCGGATGCCTGACCGGATGTCCCGCCGCCGATCCGGGCGGGCTGTGCCGGGAGTTGCTCGACCGCCGGGAGAACCTCGAAATGGTCATCCTCACCGAGGGCGCCGAGGGCAGCCGCGTGTTCACCCGGAACCGGATTTCGGCCTATGTGATTCCCCGCGGGGAGCGTGTCCGCCCTGTCGACACGGTCGGTGCGGGCGATTCGTTCACGGCGGCGTTTTGCGCGATGCTGGCCGCCGGGTACGACATCTGGCCGGCCCAGGCGTTCGCGTCGAAGGTCGCGGCTTTCGTCTGTTCGTGCGCGGGCGCCACGCCGGAGTACCCGGCCGCGGCGAAAACGGAATTTTCAGGGAATTTGTAACGTTTTATCTGATAAGGACAGAGACATGGAGACATACCGGTACAATACCTTGCGGTTTTTCAGGGTGCAGTTCGGCCTGCCCGCCCGGATGCCTTTGGAGTGGTGCGTCGTACGGGAGACCTCGCGTGCGGGCAGCGAATTGCGGCTCGGCGTCGCGCTGAAAGGAACGGGGCTGTACATCGACGTGGCGATGCGGCGGTTCTTCTCGCAGATCGACATTCCGCTCATCGAGCGCCGCTGCTACCCGGCCGAGCGGATCAGCCGGGGGGATGACTACGAATACCGGAGCGCCGAAGGGTGGAGCTTCACTTGCCCCAAGCATTACATTTGCGATATTTATTACCCCGCGCGATTCAGCCGCGAACTGCTGGCGCATAGCGTGCTGTGAGGCAGCCCCGGGCGTGCGTGCCGTACGTGCGGGCCGGTAATGGAATTTTTAAGGGAATATAACTTATGACGGAGATAAAATCGGCGGCTTTGGAGCTCGGAACCGAGCGAATCCGGAAGCTGCTCGTGCAATATGCCGTGCCGGCGATCATCGCCATGACGGCCTCGTCGCTCTACAACATGGTCGACAGCATCTTCATCGGCCACGGGGTCGGGCCGCTGGCCATCTCGGGCCTTGCGCTGACCTTCCCGCTGATGAACCTCGCCGCGGCGTTCGGTTCGCTGGTGGGCGTGGGCGCCGCGACGCTGATTTCGATGCGCCTGGGCCAGCGCGACTACGAAACGGCCCAGCGGGTGTTGGGCAACGTACTGGTGCTCAATCTGATCATCGGCATAGCGTTCGGCCTCGTGGCGCTTCTGTTCCTCGATTCGATCCTCTATTTCTTCGGGGCCAGCGAGGCCACGATCGGCTATGCCCGCGAATACATGACCGTCATTCTGCTGGGCAACGTGGTCACGCACATGTATCTGGGTCTGAACTCCGTGCTGCGCGCCTCGGGGCATCCCCGCAAGTCGATGTACGCCACGATCAACACCGTGGTCATCAATACGATCCTCGACCCGCTGTTCATTTTCGGTTTCGGCTGGGGCATCCGCGGAGCGGCTATCGCCACGGTGCTGGCGCAGGTCATCTCGCTCGTGTGGCAGCTGCGCATCCTTTCGAACAAACAGGAGCTTCTCCACTTCCGCCGCGGCATCTACCGCCTGCGGAAGAAGATCGTGCGCGACATGCTGGCCATCGGCATGTCGCCCTTCCTGATGAACCTCGCGGCGTGCTTCATCGTCATCCTCATCAACAAGGGGCTGAAGGAGTACGGCGGCGACCTGATGATCGGCGCCTACGGCATCGTCAACCGCCTGGCGTTCTTCTTCGTGATGATCGTGCTGGGCGTCAACCAGGGCATGCAGCCCATTGCGGGTTACAACTTCGGCGCGAAGCAGTACGACCGCGTGATGCGCGTGCTGAAGCTGACGATGATCGGCGCGACGTGCGTCACCACCGCGGGATTCCTCCTCGGCGAGTTCATGCCGCGCCTGGCCGTGGGAATGTTTACCTCCGACGAGGAGCTGATCCGCCTGGCGGTCGAAGGCATGCGCATCGTCTTCTTCTGCTTCCCGATCATCGGTTTCCAGATGGTGGCCACCAACTTCTTTATGAGCATCGGCATGGCCGGCAAGGCGATCTTCCTGTCGCTGTCGCGCCAGCTGCTGTTTCTGATGCCCGGACTGATCTTCCTGCCGCACATTTTCGACGTCTGCACCGAGTGGAACGGCAGCTGGGGCGTGTGGTGCTCGATGCCGCTGTCGGACTTCCTGGCTTCGCTGGTGGCTTTCTTCATGCTGACTTACCAACTGCGGAAATTCCGGGCCATCGGTGCGGAAAACGCCGCCAAAGAGGGATAGGACTATGGAACAATTCGTCATCAACATCGGCCGCCAGCTGGGCAGCGGCGGCAGGACCGTCGGGGAGATCATCGCCCGCAGGTTGGGCGTGAAGCTCTACGACAAGGAGCTGATCAACCTGGCGGCGCGCGAGAGCGGCATCTGCTCCGAGTTTTTCGAGAAGGCCGACGAGAAGGAGTCGCGCGGCGTGATTTCGACCGTGGTCGGCTACCTGCGGGCGCCGTTCGTGGGCGACGACGGGGGCGTGACGAACGTGCTGTCGAACGACGCGCTGTTCAAGATTCAGAGCGACGTGATCCGCGCCGTCGCGGCGCGTGAATCGGCGGTTTTTGTGGGCCGCTGTGCCGATTACATCCTGCGCGAGAATCCGCGCTGCGTCAATGTCTTCCTCACGGCCGACGATGCCGACCGCATCGGCCGCATCCGCCGCCGGCAGGGATGCACCGCGGAGGAGGCCCGCGCGATGATGGAGCGCGTCGACGCCCGGCGCGCCTCGTATTACAACTATTACAGCTCGCGGACGTGGGGCGAGGCGGCGACCTACCACCTCTGCGTCAGCACCTCGCCGCTGGGCGACGAGGGCACGGCGGATTTCATCCTGGAGTTCGCCGCACGGAAACTGAACATGAAATTTTGAGCATATTATGGTACTTGCGGAACAGATCAAGGAGATCGAACAGCGCCGGGAAGCGCTGGAACGCTGTTTGGACATCGACCAGAAGCGCATCGACCTGCGCAACGAAGAGGAGAAAACCCAGGAGCCGAACTTCTGGGACAACCCCGACAAGGCGCGCGAGCAGCTGCGCAAGGTGGCGGGGATCAAGGCATGGGTCGAGGATTACGACGCCATTCGCAAGGATGCCGAGGACCTTCAGCTGATGCCCGACTTCGTGAAGGAGGGCGTGGTCAGCGAGGAGGAGATGGACGCCCACTACGCCGCGACGCTCGAAAAGATCGAAAAACTCGAAATGCGCAACATGCTGCGCCGCGACGAGGACAAACTCGGGGCCATTCTCGACATCAACGCCGGGGCGGGCGGCACGGAGGCGCTCGACTGGGCGTCGATGCTCATGCGCATGTACACCCGCTGGGGCGAGGCCCACGGCTATAAGGTCAAGGTGCTGGACTTCCAGGCCGGCGACGAAGTCGGGGTGAAATCCTGCACGCTGGAGTTCGAGGGGGAATACGCCTACGGCTACCTCAAGAGCGAGAACGGCGTGCACCGCATGGTGCGCCTGTCGCCGTTCAACGCCAACAACAAGCGTCAGACCACGTTTGCGTCGGTGTTCGTATCGCCGGCCGTCGACGACACGATCGAGATCACGGTCAATGCCGCCGACATCGAGTGGGACACGTTCCGTTCGTCGGGCGCCGGAGGGCAGAACGTCAACAAGGTGGAGACGGCCGTGCGCCTGCGCTACCACGCGAAAGACCCCGACACGGGCGAGGCGATCGAGTACCTGATCGAGAACATGGAGACGCGCTCGCAGCTGATGAACCGCGAGAACGCCATGCGCATCCTCCGCTCGAAACTCTACCAGCGCGAGCTGGACAAGCGTATGGCGACGCAGCAGGCGCTGGAGGCTTCGAAGAAGAAGATCGAGTGGGGTTCGCAGATCCGCTCGTACGTCTTCGACGACCGCCGCGTGAAGGATCACCGCACGGGCGTGCAGACTTCGGCCGTGGAGTCGGTGATGGACGGCGACCTGGACGCCTTCATCAAGGCCTATCTGATGGAATACGGCGCGCAGGCGTAGGGATTATTCCTCCCAATGATAAAGTCCGCCCACTTCTTTCCAGCCCGAATGCGTCTTATGTAGAAGGACGCCGCTGCCGTTGTACTCTTCCACTACCTCGGCAACGGCCTTGTCGAGTGATTTGTTCAGGACGATGTATCCGATTGCGGGGATTCCGAGATGCCATCCTTCCCAATGCCCGTTGATGACGTACCAGTAGTTTTGCAGGAAACGCATCCGCTTCCGGCCCGATTCTGCGGATGTCCGCTCTTCGTCGGGCCAGTATCCGTTTTTCTCCAGAAACAGTTCGAGAGCATCCTTGTATTCATCGGTGAGATAGAGCTGTTTTAACCCCGCTTGCCGGATTTGCGGTCGGAAATCGTCCAAAACCCTGTAATAGGCTCCCGCTTTGCGGAGAAGGTAAAATCCGTCGGTCGGAAATGTGGGAGGAGGGGAGCTTTCGTAATAATAATCGAACATGCCGTCCTCTGCGACACAGAACGTCAATTGCGATTGGATAACGACGTAGCGGTAGGCCGAATCGCTCCGGAAACCCCTCGGACGAAGCGTCGGGTCGGGATTGAAGAGGGTGGTAAAGAGATTGTAAACGTTACGCAGCGTGTCGTTCTGGTTGTCCGGAGCCGATGCGTTGGACGTATATTTCCGATGCCATGTCTCCGGAAACTCCTCCATCCCCGGTCCCGATTTGCAGGAATAGATTGAGTCGAGTTCCTGGGCTAACTCTTTTGCCCGGGATGGAGCGTAGCGAAAATCCGTATTGTCCGCCTCCGAGGGCAGCGCATCTTTCGTTGCCCAAAGGAAATAGCCTCCGATGAAACAGACAACCAGAAAAGACAGGGCCGGGAAAAGGTTCAGCTCGGAGCGATCCGTTTTACGAAGGTTCATGGCAGAGGCGCTTTTCCGCAAAGATAGCATTTTTCGGTGCAAAATATTATCTTTGCTCTATGAAGCGATCTGTTTTTATCCTTGTATTCACCATTTTTGCAGCCTTCGCCGCTCCGGCGCAGGTGAACGTCGGCATGACCGACACGGCGTCCTATTACCCGCTGCTGCGGGGACGGCGCGTGGCCGTGCTGGCCAACCAGACCTCCGTGGCGGAGCTGCCCGGCGCGCCGGGAGCCGATGCCTCCGGGCGGGTGCATCTGGTCGACCTGCTCCACGGTGAAGGGTTTGCCGTCGCGGCGATCTTCTCGCCCGAGCACGGATTCCGCGGCACGGCCGATGCCGGGGAGCGGGTCGCAAGTTCGGTCGACGCCCGGACGGGCATTCCCATCCGCTCGCTCTACGACGGCAACGCGAAACGGCCTTCGGACGAGGCGATGCGCTCGTTCGACGTGCTGGTCGTCGACATGCAGGACGTGGGTCTGCGCTTCTATACCTATTATATCTCGATGCTGCGGATGATGGACGCCTGCGCCGATTTCGGCCGCCTGGTCGTGGTGCTCGACCGCCCCAATCCCAACGGGCATCTTGTCGACGGACCCGTTCTCGACATGAAGTACAAATCGGGCGTCGGGGCGATTCCGGTCCCCGTGCTCCACGGACTGACGATGGGCGAAATCGCCCGCATGGCCGTTGGCGAAGGGTGGGCGAAGCCGTGCGACCTGACGGTCGTGAAGTGCCGCAACTACACCCATGCCACCGAATACCTCTTGCCCGTCGCTCCGTCGCCCAACCTTCCGACTGCGCGCGCCGTCTATCTCTATGCCGCGCTGTGCCCCTTCGAGGGCACGGTCGTGAGCCTCGGACGCGGAACGGACTGCCCGTTCGAAATCTACGGACATCCCGATATGACCGGACGCGCCTTTTCCTTTACGCCGCGCCCCACGGCCGGGGCCAAACATCCGCCGCTCGAAGGCCGGCTGTGCCACGGCGTCGACCTGCGCGGCATGCCGCTCTCCGAGGCCCGCGAAGTGGGATTCTCGCTGCGCTACATGATCGACGCCTACCGCGATCTGGGGCTGGGGGACAGGTTCTTCACCCCGATGTTCGAAAAGCTGGTCGGTGCGGGATGGGTGCGCGGGATGATCGTGGCCGGGGCTTCGGAGGAGGCGATCCGCGCCCGCTGGGTTCCCGATGTGGAACGCTACCGCGAAAAGCGGGTGCAGTACTTGCTTTACGAATAGAATGATGGGGTTTTACGTCATTGCGAGGAGCTGCAGGCGACGTGGCAATCCGAAAAAAACGCAGAGTCGGCCATGGAGAGCAGCTATGTATATATATTGACCAATAAACTGCATACGGTGCTGTATGTCGGCGTTACGACCTCGTTATCCCGGCGTATGAAAGAACATGCCGCCGGTCAGTCTGCATTTACGCGCCGCTATAACGTCCATAAGTTGATTTACGCCGAGGAGTATCGGGACGTTCGGGATGCAATCGCCCGGGAGAAACAAATCAAGAGTTGGAGCCGGAAACGGAAAATCGGGTTAATAGACTCTCAAAATTCATTGTGGAAGGACTTATCGGACGGGTTCGTCTGATTCTTGATCTGGGCCGTAATGCCACAGCGCAGCAATCGGATTGCCGCGTCGCTGCGCTCCTCGCAATGACGTAAAAGCGCCCCGGATCGGAGCGCTTTTTCTTTTTCATACGGGCGTTACCCGATCCGCCTCGGTGATCTCCCGCAGGACGCGGCAGGGCGAGCCGACGGCCACGACTCCCGCCGGGATGTCGTGCGTGACGACGCTCCCGGCCCCGATCACCGTGTTGTCGCCGATCGTCACGCCCTGCATCACGACCGTGTGGCCTCCGATCCAGACGTTGTTGCCGATGGCAATGGGCAGCGAACGCATGATGCCCGCGTTGCGCTGGTCGGGCAGCAGGGCGTGGTTGACGGTGTAGATGCCGACGTTCGGCCCGATGAAGACGTGGTCGCCGATGGTGACGGGCGCTTCGTCGAGGATCGTCAGGTTGAAATTGCCGACGAAATGGTCGCCGACCGAAATCTGCGCTCCGAAATCGCAGTGGAACGGGCTGTGGATGCAGACCGACTTGCCGACGTGTCCGAACAGCTGCCGGATGATCGCCTCCCGCTCCTCCCGGCGGCTCGGGGGCAGCTGGTTGAGCCGGAACACCAGCTCCTCGGTCCGCAGCAGCGCGCCGCCGATTTCAGGACAGATGGCGTGGAGCCAAAGCCCGGCTTTCATTTTTTCGAGATCGCCCATGATTCGTTGGTTGTTGGGTGGGGGAAGCGGCTTTTCAAACCGCAAAAAGCACACCCCGTTGCCGAGGTGTGCTTCTCTTTCGGATATTCCGTGTTACTCCGAAACGATCGCCTCGCTCGGGCATACGCCTGCGCAGGTGCCGCAGTCGATACATTTGTCGGCGTCGATCACATAGATGTCGCCGGCCGAAATAGCCTCTACGGGGCACTCGCCGATGCAGCTGCCGCATGCAACGCACGAGTCGGTAATTTTGTAAGCCATTGTGTTGAGTGTTTATTGTTAAATGTGTGTGTGCAAATATAAAAACTTATTTGATAATATCAAAACCCGTGTAGGGAATCAGCGCCTCGGGGATGCGGATGCCTTCGGGGGTCTGATAGTTCTCCAGCAGCGCGGCCACGATGCGCGGCAGGGCCAGCGACGAGCCGTTGAGGGTGTGCGCCAGCTGGATTTTCTTCTCCTCGTCGCGGTAGCGGAGTTTGAGGCGGTTGGCCTGGAACGACTCGAAATTCGATACCGACGACACTTCGAGCCAGCGTTTCTGGGCCTCGGAGTAGACTTCGAAATCGTAGGTCAGCGCCGAGGTGAACGACATGTCGCCGCCGCACAGGCGCAGGATGCGGTAGGGCAGGCCCAGGGCCTTGACGATGCTCTCCACGTGGGCCACCATGCCGTCCAATGCTTCGTAGCTCTTTTCGGGCAGCGAGAGCTGCACGATCTCCACCTTGTCGAACTGGTGCAGGCGGTTGAGTCCGCGCACGTCCTTGCCGTACGACCCGGCCTCGCGGCGGAAGCACGGGGTGTAGGCGGTCATCTTCACCGGAAAATCCTCCTTTTCGAGGATCACGTCGCGGTAGATGTTCGTCACGGGAACCTCGGCCGTGGGAACGAGGTAGAAGTTGTCTACCGTGGCGTGGTACATCTGCCCCTCCTTGTCGGGGAGCTGTCCCGTGCCGAAGCCCGAAGCCTCGTTGACCATCACGGGCGGCTCCACTTCGAGGTAGCCGGCCGCCGTGTTGCAGTCGAGGAAATAGTTGATCAGCGCGCGCTGCAACCGTGCGCCCTTGCCCTTGTAGACGGGGAATCCCGCGCCGGTGAGCTTCACGCCCAGGTCGAAGTCGATGATGTCGTACTTGCGGGCCAGCTCCCAGTGGGGCAGCGGGTTTTCCGGAAGCGCGGTGTAGCTTTCCACGAGCTTGACGACGAGGTTGTCCTCGGCCGTCTTGCCTTCGGGGACGATCTCGGCGGGGAAGTTCGGCAGCGAGACGATGGCCGACTGCAACTCCTGCCGGGCGTCGGTCAGCTCGGCTTCGAGGCGCGAGGACTTCTCCTTGAGGTCCGCCACGAAGCGTTTGCGCTCCTCGGCCTCCTCGCGGCGGCCCTGGCCCATCAGTGCGCCGATCTCCTTGGCGGCCTTGTTCTGGGCGGCCAGCGTGTTGTCGAGTTCCAGCTGGAGGGCTTTGCGCCGGTCGTCGAAGCTGATGATCTTTTCGATGACAGGCGCGGCGTCCACGCCCTTCTTGGCCAGCTTGCGTGCGGCGGCCTCTTTGTCATCGCGGATTTGCTTTATCGTAAGCATAATATCGTGAGTTTTTTGTGTTTTCGCCTTACAACCTGCAAAATTAGTAAATTCGCGCCAAACTGTCACGCCGAGACGCCGTTTTTTGCGATTTTATGAAAAAACCGGACTTCCGCCCAAAGCGGAAATCCGGTTTTCGGTTGTGCGGGCTGCGGATCAGCGGGTGTGGAGCACGAGGTCCGTGCGCAGACGCTTGCCTTCGGCCGGGACTTTCGCTGCCGTGTTTCCGGAGGCTTTCGCCGGAACGGCGACGCGTTCGCCCGTCAGGTAGGTCGTGAAGCGCTGTCCGCCGGTCTCGATGCTTCCGGTCCGCGATTCCGCGGCGCGGGCCGCGGTCTGTGCGGACGCCTGCTGGAGGGGCTTCATCTTGAGGGACGAGTAGGTTTTCGAACCGGCGTACTGGCGCAGGTAGCTCGAACTCGACGCCTGCGGCGTGCTGAAGAGCAGGAACATGTAGCTGTTGACCTCTTCGGGTGAGTAGGGGCTTGAAGCCCAGTAGAGCGTGTCGCCGATGTAGCCGACGGCCATTCCGGCGTCGCCCCAGAAGATCGACAGTCCGTTCGAGAAGCCGAGCGTCGCATAGGCGCCGTTGTACATCCCCGCGTACTGGGGTTCGACGATCAGCATGTGCAGCTCCTTGTCGTAGTAGCCTTTCAGCTGGGGTGCGAAGTCGCGCATGTCGGTCATGCCGCTGATGAGCACGTCGCGGTCGTTGATGCGCGCGATGTCCATGCGGAAGGTCTTTTCGGACGACTGCGAATCGACGTCGACGGTCGCCGTGACGCCGAATGCGCCGATGAAGTCCTCCAGGGTCTTCGTCCGGTCGAAATCCTTGGCGAAGTAACCGAACGTCGACGCGCTCTTCGAAACGAAAGCCGTGTCGCCGAACGAGTTGTACATCAGCAGGGCGAGTGTGTACGTGCTGCCTTCGTCGAGCGGGCTGAACGACGTGCCGCGGCCTTCGGGGGAGTTGAGCTGCGCGATCATCTCCTCGGGAACGTCGTAGCCCCGGGATGCGGTCACCTCCTCCAGTGTCATGCCGAGCGCTTCGCACAGGTAGTCGGCGACGGCGGTTTTGACGCAGAGATATTTCATCGCCGCCACATTCGCGGTCTGCATCTGCCAGATGAGCGTGTTGTAGGGCGAGTAGTTGAGGTTGTTCTCCGGAGCGTAGAACTCGAATTCGAGCGATCGGGGAGCATATTCGTCGTTCGGGTCGTTCGTGAACCGCTGCGTGTAGAGCTTGCAGGGGTTCTCGATCGAGTCGTAGGCCAGCGCCACGGCGGTGTAGTTGCCCGAGGGAACGTTCCAGACCGAGGCGTCGTCCGCGAGGAGCGTCACCACGGGGGTCACGGCCTCCAGTTTGTCGTCGATCAGCTGCCGGCGCACCTCTTGCTGCCGTTCGGCGTCGGCGGTGATGTCTCCGGCGACGACCGCGGCCTTGTAGTACTTCGTGTATTCGTTGGGCGAGAAGTGGAGTTTCGGAGCCTTGAATCCGGTGCTCGTGGTCTCGATGCCCTCGAAAGCGATCTCCACGACGGGCGTGGTGTCGATGTCGGTGTCGAAGACCAGTTTCTCGGTCCCCTGGGCGAAATAGCCCGACGACACGTAGTAGATCAGGTAGAACGAGAAGGTGCTCTCGCCGTCGAACGTGCAGGGATAGCTGGCGTACGCCGAGTCGTTGCCGGTGTAAACGGCCATGTCGGCGACGTAGACGTACTCGTTGTAGTTCGAGTTGTAGTAGCCGATCGACTGCGCCGGCACGGTGCAGGTGTTGTCGTCGTGGAGGACGAACTTGAACGTCACGCCGCTGGCCCAGTCCTTCAGCCGGAAGATATTGGCTCCCACGGCTTTCTCGACCTCCAGGCCCGAATCGCGGCCCGAATAGTACCCGTTGTAGTGGTAGGTTGCCAGCTGGGGGATCTCTTCGCCCTCTCCGGTGGTGCGGTAGAGCGTCTCCCACTCCAGTTCGTAGGTGGCCGAAAGGGTCACCTTGTCGGAGTACTGCGCCACCTGCGCGGCGTTGTCGCCCGGACGCGCCTCCCGGCTGCTGATGTAGAGCGTGGTCTTGTAGTTCGAACCCATGACGAAGTTCGAAAGGTCGACCTCGACGGGAACCGTCACGGAGTGGCTGCCGTCGGGAATGGTCGCCTCGGCCGGAACCGAGAACAGCTCGTAGTCGTCGTCCTTGGTCGCCAGATAGACCTTGTAGGCGCCTTTGTTGCCCGGACGCGCGATTTCGACGTTGATCACGCCCTGCACGGCGTCCTGCGGAAACTCCTTCTGGATGGACGACTGGATGAAGTGGATGGCCTTCGCATCGTCCTTGTTGGGGGTGTATTGGTCGCCCTCCTGCGTCTGGCTGCAGGCCGCGGTGAAGAGCAGCAGTCCCGCACCCAGATATTTCGATATGTTTTTCATAGTGTACTTGATTTTCAACGGTTCAAAGGCTCGTTAGGGATTCTGGTCCTCCTCGTTGATGTTCGGATTGGCATCCAGTTCGGCTTTGGGAATGGTCAGCACCCAGTCGTAAGTGTCGGCTTTGGTGATGTTGACGTTCCGGCGGTTCATCATCGAAATGCACTCCTCGGAGAAGCCGTCGTCGGTCCGGCGGTCGATGCCCTGGCCCAGGCGGCGGACGTCGAACAGCCGGCCGTACTCACCCCACAGTTCGATGCGGCGGTGGGTGAGGATGTTTTCGAGGAACGATCCGGTCCAGGTCGTGGTCGTCGCGCCGAGCAGCGTGCCGCTGCGGTTGTTGGCGCTGTAACCCGGGTCGCGTTCGGCCATGACGGTGTTCATCAGTTCGCGTGCGCTCTTGAGGTCGTCCAGCCGCAGGGCCGCTTCGGCGGCCGTGAAGTACATCTCCTCGACGCGCATGTAGATGTAGTCGCCCAGGAAGGAGGCCACGTTGGCGAACGAGAATTTTTTGCTGACGTAGGGCGACTCCTTGTCCGAGGGGTCCCACCAGTCGCGGCGGATGTCTGTCGCGCTGATGCGGTTGTAGAGCTGTTTGCTGATCAGCTTCGGCGCCGATTTGGCATAGGCGCCCTCCTTGTTGTCCATGTGGGTGAAGAACCCGGCGTAGCCGCCCGCCTGGTCGGCCACCTGAATGCCTGCGCCCCACATGACGTTCTGCTTGTCGAGCGAGTTCATGCCGCTCGTCAGGTCGCTCTTCGTGCCGACGGCGTAGCCGCCTTCGTCGATCACGCGCTTGGCCGCCTTGAATGCCCCGTCCCAGTCGCCTTCCGCCAGACAGGCGCGCGACTTGATGCCCAGGGCCACGTAGAGGTTGATGTGCGATTTGTTATTCTCGGCCAGCGTGGTTTCCCTGGCCTTTTCGAGCAGTTCGATGGCACGGTCGATGTCCTGGTCGATACGGCCGTAGACCGTGCGCAGCGATTCGCGGGGCTGTCCGCCCGTGTCGATCGACGTGCCGGTGGTGTAAACCGGTACGCAGGGCTCGTTCCAGCGCGAAGCGCCCGTCAGGGAGTTGTAGGGGGCGCGGGAGAACCACGTCGCCAGGTTCAGGTAGCAGAGCGCCCGGATGGCGTAGGCCTGTCCTGCGACGTAGGCCACGTCGGCCTCCGTTCCGGCCATTTCCGGCTCGGCGTCGATGATGTAGTTTACATTGGCGATCCATTTGTAGTTGGCGTACCAGACGTCGTACGACCGGAAGGCCGACGAAGTGTAGTTGCTCTTGACGTTGTAGCAGTGGTCGCCCCAGAACCAGCCGTTGCCCTGCGACTGCATGATCAGGTCGTCGGCCATGCAGTCGAGCGCCAGGTTGTAGGCCGCGATGCCGAAGCACTGGTGGGTGTTTGCGGTCGTGGACCATCCGGCCGTCCACATCGAGCGGTAGACGCCGTTGACCGAAGTGATGGCCGTGGATGCCGATTTGAGCAGTTCCTTGCCCGAACCCGAGTCGGTCGGGGAGAAATCGAGCATCGAGTCGCTGCACGAGGGGGCTGATAAGCCGATCAGTGCGATGATAAGATATATTGCTTTTTTCATAGTTGTTTTCTCCCGTGGTTAAAAGTTCAGGTCGATACCGAATGCGATCACGCGCGACGGGGTGTAGCTGTAAGCCACCGATCCCGTGAAGTTATACTGCGGGTCCATGCCGTCCATGTGGTTGAACATGGCGATGTTGTCCAGCGTGGCGTAGATGCGCAGCGACTCGATGTCGATCTTCTTGAGCCAGCGCTTGGGAAGCGTGTAGCCGACGGTGATGTTCTTGATGGCGAAGTACGAGGCGTCGATCAGCGAGTTGCTGGTCGTGGCGTACGAGCCGCCCACTTCGAGCATCGGCACGTCGGTCTTGTCGCCCGGCTTCTGCCAGCGGCGTTTGGCGTTTTTGTGCCAGTTGTTGCCGGCGTACTGCACGTACATCGAGCCGTTGTAGAGTCCGTCGTAAACCCATCCGCCGATCGAATAGGTCGTCAGGAACGAGACGTCGATGTTCTTCAGGATCGTGAACGTCGAACCGATGCTGCCGAAGAGTTTCGGCTCGCGGCTTTCGTGGTAGTATTTGCTCAAGGTGGCCATCGCCACGTTGTCGGTGATGTACTCGTCGCAGCGCGTGTTCACCAGCGTCCCCTCGTCGTTGACCGTCTGGGTCCAGTAGGCGTAGTAGAGCTGCTTGCCCGTGGCGGGGTCCACGCCGGCCGTTTTCGGCAGGTAGAAGGTGTAGATCGGCCGCCCCACCTCGATGACGCGGATGCCCGACGTGATGACATCCTGGCCGCCCGTGAGCGAGAGCACCTTGTTGCGGTTGAACGAACCCATCAGCGTCGCGTCCCAGCGGAAGTCGCGCTTGTCGAGGATCGTTCCGCGCAGCGAGACCTCGAGCCCCTGGTTGCGCAGCGAGCCGACGTTGTCGTTGAAGCCCGTGAATCCGGTCGAGATCGGCAGTGGACTGTTGAGCAGCATGTCGCGCGTTTTGCGGTTGTAGTACTCGACCGAAACGCCCAGTCGGCCGCCGAACATCGTGGCTTCGATGCCGGCGTTGAGGTTGCCGTTCTTCTCCCAGGTCACCTTCCTGTTTTCGAGCTTGTCGACGAAGGCGCCCGCATCGGTGGCGTTGGGCCACGTGTAGTCGTAGAGACCCTGCCATGCGTAATAGGTTCCCAGGTTGTCGTTGCCCTGTACGCCGTATGAAACCTTCAGCGTGAGGTTGTCGAGCCACTGGCGGGTGTTCTCCATGAACTGCTCTTCGGAGATGCGCCACGAGGCGCCCACCGACCAGAAATGGCCCCAGCGGTCGCTGGGATGGAAGCGCGACGAACCGTCCGTTCGCCAGCTGGCGTCGATGTAGTAACGGCTCTTGAAGCCGTAGTTGATGCGCGCGAGGTAGGACTCCACGCCGTAGTTGTGCGAATAGCTGTTGTTGTCGGTGGTCGTCACGGCGGGTCCCAACTCGTCGATCCCGCCGACGATGCCGGTTTTTTCGCCGAGGGCGTAGTTGTACTTGTAGCGGTAGTACTCATGGCCGGCCAGCAGGTTGAGGGAGTGGTCGCCGAACGTGCGGTCGTAGGTCAGCAGCTGGTTGAACGTGTAGCTCAGCGTGCGGGTGTTGGTCTTGCTGAGGCGTCCGCCCTGCTGGGCCGCGTTGCCGTGCTCCTTGTCGTAGACCAGCGTGCGCTGGTAGTCGGTGTAGTCCGTACCGAAGTTCATCGTGAGTTTCAGTCCGTAGAGCCGGGCCTCCTCCCTGACCGTCCCGAAGGTGATGTAGCTGCGCGCCGAAAGCGAGTTGCGGGTGTAGTAGGCCTTGTTGTTGTAAAGTTCGGCCTTCGAGTTGAAGCCCTGGGCCGAGGGGCGGTTGGCGTAGCCGTTGTCATCCTCCGATCCGTATTCGTATTGCAGCCGCCCGTCGGCGTCGCGCACGTTGTTGCCGGCCATGTCCTTCAGGTAGACGGGATAGACCGGGGCCATGAACTGCGCCGTGTACCAGACGTTCGACGTGCTTGCGTCCTCGAAACTCTGGTAGCTCGATTCGCTGTGGGCGAAGTTGGCGTTCATGCCGATCTTGAGCCAGCTCTTGGCCTGCGAATCGGCGCCCACGCGGCCCGTGTAGCGGGAGAAGTCGGTGTTCTGGAGAATGCCGTCTTCCATGTAGTATCCCAGCGATGCGACGTAGTTGGCGCGTTCCGAACCGCCGTTCACCGAGACGATGTGTTCGGTGCGTATGGCCGAATTGTCGCTGATTTCGTCCAGCCAGTTCTCGTTCCATGCAGCTTTGGCATCCGAACGGATCTTGCCCGTCGACTGGTCGATCAGCGTCTCCCACGTGTAATTCTTGTACGGGTTGTAGTATTCGGGATTCTTCAGTCCGCCGATCTGCTGGCCGAGGTTGGCGGCGGCGTAGCGGCTCGCGCCCTCGAAATCCATGCCCGTGCCGTATTGGGCGCTGTTGCGCAGCGCTTCGTAGCTCATCTCGACGTAATCTTTCATGTCGACCAGGTCGTAGCGGGGGATGGCGCGCGAGGCGATTCCGACGTTGCCCTTGTACGAAATGCGGATTTTGTCCTTCTTGCCCTTCTTGGTCGTGATGACGATGACGCCGTTGGCTCCGCGGGCGCCGTAGAGCGCACCTGCCGATGCGTCCTTGAGCACGGTCATCGTCTCGATGTCCGCGGGGTTGATCGCGCTGAGCGACCCGTCGAAGGGGATGCCGTCGACCACGTATAGCGGTGTCGCCGAGGCGTTCACCGACCCGATGCCGCGGATGATGACCGATGCCGCTTCGCCCGGCTGGCCGCCGCCGGAGGCGACCTGCACGCCGGCTACGGTTCCTTCGAACGATTTGGTGACGTTGCCCACGACGCGCTTCTGGAGTTCGCCGCCCTTGACGACGGCGGCCGAACCGGTGAACGACTCCTTCTTGGCCGTACCGTAGGCCACGACCATCACGCCTTCGATCTCGGCGGTGTCCTCCCGGAGCGTGACGTCGATGCGGGTCTTGTTGCCGACAGGGATTTTCTCGGTCTTGTAGCCCAGGTAGGAGACGACGAGCGTGGCGTTGGCCGGGACGTTCGTCAGGGTGTAGTCTCCGTCGACGTTCGTCGTGATGCCCTGCGTAGTGCCCTCCACGAGAACGTTCGCGCCGATGATGGCTTCGCCGTTGGCTCCGGTGACTTTGCCGCTGACGGCGACGTTCTGCGCCCAGGAGGCCGTCGTCCATGCCAGCGACAGGATGCACCAGAGAATTGCTGCTATCTTGTTCATAGATGTACTCTTATTTGATGTTGTGCGTGTTGTGAATGATGGTCCAGAGGTCGCCTTCGGGTTTCGCTCCGGCGGGCAGCTGGACGCTCTCCATCGGGTAGATGAACTTCTCGGGGTTGGCGATGGGTTTCCCGGCGGGCGACCGGAGCGGTTCGTCCGTTCGGGTTGCGGCCTGCGCCTTCGCCCGGGCGGCGTCCGGAGCCGCGCTGGTGGTCGCCGAACCCCATTTGGTGACTTTGTCGCCGACCGTGTTGGTCGCCGTCGCCATGAAGACGTACGTGGTTTCGGGCGTTACGCCGCTCTCCCCGGTGAAGAGGATGGCAAAGCCGTTTCCGTTGATGTAGGGGAGGTACTCCTCCTTGAGGTCGTGTCCGAACTCTTCGATCACGGCCGGATAGTTGTCCGTGCTGACGTTCGCCAGGGCGCTCTGTTTGAAAATCGCGTAACGCACCGTTGCGATGTCGATGCCCTTCATGACGCCGGCCACGGTGTTGTGCGTCGGGCCGTAGTTGGCGTTGGTCGAGGCTGCGGCTGCGAACCACGCGGCTGCGGCCGTGCTGGTCTTCGTGGTGACGGAGTTGACGCAGACCGTTTCGGCGCCGCTCGACGAGGTGGCCAGCGTGAGCAGCGTGTAGGACGTGCCGGCGCTGACTCCTTCCGTAAGTCCGTTGTAACCGTCGGCGCTGTTTACCGTCGCCGAGAGCAGCTCGGGGTTGAACTGGACTCCGTAATTGGGGTCTTTCAGGAATGCGGCGATGGCCTGTTGGTCGTAGGGATCGGAGAAGACCTGATTGAAGAGCTTGGTCGTCAGCGTACGGTAACGGACGTCCGTCACGTCGTCTCCCTTCCAGTGGGTCCACACGGAGTTGGTCCAGCCGTAACCCGTCAGGGCGAGGTAGGCGTTGGTGATGTAGAACCGCTGCGTGAACCAGTCGCTGCCGCCGTAGTTCGGACCGGCGGAGTAGCCGTCGGCCGTGGTCTTGAACTGCGTGGAGGAGAGGTTCGAGGTGATGTTGCCCCGCAGGTCCATGCCGAAGGCGAAGATCACGTAGCTCAACTCGGGGGTGAGTCCCGTCATCTGGAGGCTCTGGGTTCCCGACTTGAGCATCGAGGCCATGGCCAGCTGGAGGCTGATGCCCTGCTTTTTGGCGTATTCGACGATATAGGTCTGGAAGGCGGTCATCAGCTCTTCGGGCGAATACTTGGCGAAGGTCGTGGCCGGGAGAATCTCATAATAGTAGGTTTCGTCGCTGGAGGCGTAGATGTCGAACGCCACGGCGTCGGAGATGATCGTCGTCGGGGCGATGACCAGCGGCGGAACGTCGGCGTCCGAGGTGACGAACGAGAGCTGTGCGGCTTCCGAGTTGGTGAAGCGCGTGGCGTCGGACGTCATGGCGCGCACCGAGAAGGAGTAGGTGCGGCCCTTGTCGAGTTTCGACAGGATGACCGTACGGTTTCGGGTGGTCGACACCTCCCCGCCGTCGACCGAGAACTCATAGAGTTCCGCTTCGGGCACTTCGGTCCAGGAGATGACGGTTTTCGACGCATAGGCGCTGCCGAGCGTGATCTTCGGCTGGGGAAGCTGCTCCAGATCGTCGGTCAGCACGTGGATGTAGGTGAAGGGGGATTCGGTGTATTCGGCCGGGTCCCGGGGGCAGGCCTTGACCGCCACGACATACTCTTTCTGCCGTTCCAGACTGTTGAATTCCAGCCGGCAGCCGGTTGTCGAGGTTTCGCTCCCGCCGTCGAACGTGTAGACGTAGGACCCTGCGTCGTCGACGGCTTCCCAGCGGAGGGTGAATCCGGTGGTCGTCAGGTCGCTGACGATGATCTGCGGCTGTGCGACGGGTTGCAGGCCGGAGCCGGTCTCCGCCGCGTCGTCGTCCGACGAGCAGGCGCACAGTCCCGCGAGGGCCGCCGCCGCGAATGCCGCGTATTTATAAAAGGTTTTCATAGGTTTGATTCTCTTTTGCGTTAGTGAATGTGTCATTCGACGGTTACCTCGATCGGTTTGCGAATGGCCGCGCCGTCCGAGACGATGATCGTCGTCCGGCCTTTCTTGAGGCCGGTGAGCTTCATCACTCCGCCCCGAAGTTCGATCTTCACGAGGTCGGGAACGGAAACGGTGTACCCCAGGACATTGGTGGCGGTGAAGTGGTTGCTCAGGTCGATGCTGACGGTGTCGCCCACGCCGACCCGCTGCGCCGGGATGCCGTCGATCTTGGCGATGTTCCGCAGCAGCTTGTAGGTGTCGAGGCTGCCGATGCCCATGTTGCCCAGATACTGCTGGTATTTGCCGGTGCAGTAGCGGTCGACGGACTGGGTGCTGCTCAACAGCGCCTGCCGGAGCATTTCGCCCGTAAGGCCCTTGCGTTTTTCAGCGCCGTAGTAATAGCTGACGGCCAGCGCGCAGGCTCCCGACACGTGGGGGCAGGCCATCGAGGTCCCCTGGCTGCCTTCGTAGCCCGAAGAGCCGTCGGCGGCCACGCTCGTGCTGTAAACGCCGCCGTAGGCGTTGCTCAGCATCTGGTCGCCGCCCGGGGCCGAGATCCGGACCCATGTGCCGTAGTTGGTGTAGTAGGCCGGGGCGCCCGTGAACGCGGTTGCGCCCACGCTGATCGCGTTGGCGTCGGCGGCGGGATAGCAGACCTCGCTCGAAGCGTCGTTGCCCGCGGCGAAGAGGACGATGCCGCCGGCCATCGGGCCTGTCTGGTTGCCGTTTTCGTCCAGTCCCGCATATTTGTTGAAGTACTCCATGGCACGCGAGAGCGCCGAGTAGGAACCGCGTGTCCAGTCGGTCACGGAGATGGTTCCGGCGGTGTATCCCCAGCTGTTCTGGCAGATCACGGCGCCGTTGTCGGCGGCGTACTTGATGGCGCGGATCTGTCCGGCCAGTCCGGCGCCCGACGATCCGGACTCCGACTTGCCGAGAATCTCGCACGACATGATCTTCACGCCGTCGCCCCTGCCCGAGCCGCCTGCGATGCCGCAGACGCCCACGCCGTTGTTGTTCACGGCGGCGATCGTGCCGGCGACGTGCGTGCCGTGCATCAGTTCGGCCGAGAAATCCAGTTCGCCGGTCTCCTTGGTGAAGTTGTAGCCGTAAATGTCGTCCACATAGCCGTTGCCGTCGTCGTCGACGCCCGGCGTGCCGTTCAGTTCGGCCTCGTTGACCCACATGTTGGCGGCCAGGTCTTCGTGGTCGTATTTGACGCCCTGGTCCACGACGGCGACGATCACGTCGGGATTGCCCGTCGAGAGCTGCCAGGCGGCGTATACGTTGGCGTCGGCGCCCAGCTGGCTCGTCTGCGCGAAGATGTTTCCCGTGTTGTTGTAGTGCCATTGCATCTGCTGCGAGCGTTCGCTCTCGTTGAACGGGAAGGGGACGTTGCGCACCTCGTCTGCGATGGCGCGGGTGACGCTCTGCGCCCCGGCGGCGGGAGATGCCGCGCGGCGGTGGTCCGAAGTTTCGGCGGCCAGCGAGTATTCGATGATTTCGATGTCCTTGCACGAAGAGAGCAGGCTGGCCATCTCGCTCGTCGGGACCGACGGGTCGTATTTGGCGTAATACCAGAGGTGCAGGCCTTCCCTGCGGGTGCGTTCTTCGAAACGCCCGCCGTCCGGGAAGAGCCGTTCGAAACGTACGGTGTTCACCGTGTTGAGGATGCGGTCGATCTCGTCGATGCCGCTGCCTTTCGAAACGCCCTGCGCGCGGCTCTTTTCCACGATGCCGGAGGCCTCGGTCTTCAGTTTGAGGATGATCTCGCCGCCGATGGCCGCCGGGGAGGCGTTGACGATGACGGGACCCGCGGTCTCTTCGCCGCCGCTCTGCGTGTCGTCCTTGGCGCACGATGCCGCCGCGAGGACGGTTGCCGCCAGGAGAAGCGATTTGAATGGATATTTCATAGACGATCAGTTTTTAGTGTTATTCCCGGATGCAGCGTATCTGTGCGGAACAGTCGTGCTCGCCGAGTCTGTAATTGCACCAGTTGGGGTTGAAGTTCACGAAGTAGGCCGATGACTTCGTCGCGTCGGGAGTAGCCTGGGCGGTCCAGTAGAATGCCATGCCGCCCGTGTAGTTGCAGATGCTCACCGAGATGTAGTCCGTGTAGTAGATGTTGCCGGCCATCGGGTAGTAGTCGCCGGTGTTTTTCCAGCGGCGCCCGCAGTCTTCGTAGGCGTTCCAGTCCCATTTGGCGCTGACGCCGGTTTCGTCGTAATCCGCCGCTGCGCCGCCGTTGGTGATCGAGTTGTTTCCGGCGGGAATGCCCCAGAGATCGGGTCCCGGGACCTTGTAGCCCGGAGGGCAGGGGTCGAAAATGGTCTTTTCGGGACCCCACAGTCCCGGATGCGTGGCCTTCGGGTCTGTTCCCGTGCAGTACCAGTCGGCGTGGCCGTTGTACGGCGATTGCAGGTAGGTCATCGGGTTCAGGATCGAATTGGGAATGTTGGCCGGCGGCGTGGCGAGCACGGCGGCCTGCGCGTTGTAGACCCATGTTCCCGTTCCGTCGCCGATCGCGGTGTTCGGTTCGTTGTAGGCCGGGACGTTGTTGCCGTCGGTATCCGCGTGGTAGGGCGAGCACGAAGGCGTGAAGGGGTCCTTGCGGCCCCATTCGTAGAACATGCCTCGGTTGCCCACGTCCATCGGGGTGTTGTTCAGCGCTCCGAGGTTGCGGTCCATGATCACGGCGGCGACTTTGCCTTCCGAGTCGATGTGGTCGTGCGCCGTGATTTCGTCGTTGCAGACCCAGATGTGCCAGCTCCAGACGATGTTGCCTTTGATGTCCTTCACGGCGATCACGGCGTTGCCCTCCGAACGCCCCGTCGAGAAGGTCACGTAGCCGCCCCGGTAGATCGGCGCGCCGTCGATGATTTCGCGCGACATGGTCTTGTCGCCGTCGTGGCGCGATTCCCAGAGCAGTTCGGCGAAGGCGCCGTCCTCGATGGCGAGTCCGTAGTTGGCGATGTAGTCGCTGACTCCGTCGCCGCCGCCGTTGCCCTTGACCGATGCGTCGAATTTGTAGACGCCGCCGGTCCGGGCGATGTAGCAGTTGGCCGTGCCTTCGGCGCTCAGGTTGACGCTCCGTTCGGCGCGCTGTACGAGTGCGACCTCCTGCGAAACGGTCTCCCCGTTCTTCTCGGCGCTGACCGTGAGTTTGCCCGTCAGGGTTTCGGCTCCGGCGTTGATCAGGGTCTCGACCAGCAGGGCGTTGCCGTCCTGCCGGGCGACGGTGAACCAGTCGCCTTCGGCGGCGTAGTCCCAGCCGTCGGCGTTCGTCGCCACGGTGATCACGGCGTTGCCTCCGTCGGCGTCGAAGATCACTTTTTGGCTCGACACCTCCACGTAGGCCTTGCTTTCGCCCTCCTCCGGCCATATCCGGGTGGTTTCGGTGCAGGCTGCCAGCAGTGCGGCCGACAGCACTGCGATGCTGCATATTATCATATTTTTCATGTTCGGGATCGTTTTGTGTTCGTCTATTCCTTCCATGTGGTGGGGATCTTGTCGTAGTCCGAGAGTTTCGTACATCCCGCGAAACTGCTCTTGGCGGCGGTGATTGCGGTGAGTCCCGAGGCGGCGGCATTCTCCGCCGTGCGGTCGTACAGGTGGTATTTCACGCCGTCGACGACCGTGTAGGGCGATTCGCCTTCGAGCGACGCGCAGCCCTGGAAGGTCGAAGTCAGTGTCTTGAGCTTCACGGCTTCGTCGAACAGGCTCACCGGAACGCTCCTGAGCATCCCGCAATCGCGGAAGAGATTCGCGACGCTGGTCAGTTTGACGGGGCTGACCAGCATGTTCTTGCCGACCTCTTCGAGCGACGTACAACCGTCGAAGACCGAATTGAACATGGTGGCCGAAGCGCAGTTGAACACCTCCGACCCGACGCGGACCAGTCCCGTGCAGTCGGCGAACAGGCTGGTGTAGGTTGAAATCTGCGTGGTTTTCAGCAGCCCGTCGGGGATCTCCCGGAGTGAGGTACAGTTGAGGAATGCCTTCTGGAAATTGAGCGACGTGCCGTTCAGTCCCGTGAAGGCGTCCGGCGCGATGCTTTCGATTCCCGAGCAGCCGGAGAACATCTCCGTCAGGGTCTTCGTCTTGGTGTTGGCTTCGAACAGGCGCGAGGGAACCGTCGTGAGGCGGGTGCAGTTCAGGAAGCACTGGGCCACGGTGGTCGCGTTGACGTTCTTGGCGAAGAGCCCTGCCGGAATCGTCTCCAGGGCGGAGCATTCGGAGAATGTGTTGTTGAAGGCCGTCGCCCCGGTCAGTCCGTCGAAGATTCCGGCGGGCACGCTCTTCAGCGCCGTGGCCCCTGCGAAGAGGCGGTCGCATTTGGCCGAGGCCGTGCTCTTCCCGAAGAGGAGGCCGACCGATTCGAGGGCCGTGCAGTTCTCCAGGGCGTTGGAATAGGTCGTCACTTTCGGGTTGCCGGCGAACAGTCCGTCGGGCAGCGTCGTCAGTGCGGCGCAGTTCTGGAACACCTTGCCGAAGGTCGTGACGGAGGGATTGCGGCTGAACAGACCGGCGGGAGCCGTTTTCAGTCCCGACGCCGCGAATACGCTGGTGGCGATCGCCAGATTCGGCATCCCGGCGAAAATATCCTCCGGAACGCTTTCGAGCAGCGTGCAGTTTTCGAACAGGCTGCCGATGCTGGTGATCGCGGGTGCGCCGGCGAAAGCCTCCGCGGAAACGGTTTTCAGGTTGTCGCAGTCCTTGAACATCGAGGAGATATTCTTGCAGGCGGCGCAGCCGGAGATGATGTTGGCGCCGATCTCTTCAAGCCCCGTACAGCCTGCGAACAGGCCCGAGAACGAGGTGACTTTGGAAAGTCCGCCGAGGACGCCTTCGGGGATGCTTTTGAGCGAGGTGCAGCCTTTGAAGACATTGGTGAACGAGGTGACCGCCGTATTGGTGGCGAACAGCCCTGCGGGGAGCGTCGTGAGCGACGCGCAGCCGTTGAAGGCGTCGTTGAAGGCGGTGACCAGGGTAAAGCCGTCGAACAGCCCTGCGGGCACTTCGGTCAGCGAGGTGCAGTCCTTGAAGATGTTGTTGAAGGCGGTCTTCGTCACGGTCGTGAAGGCTCCGCTGCTTTTGAACAGCTCGGCCGGGACGCTTTGCAGTTCGCTGCATCCGGTGAAACAGCTCATAAAGGTCGTCACCTTGTCGCAGCCTGCGAACAGGTCGGCGGGAACGCTCTGGATGGCCGTTTTGCTGAATGCGCTCTGGAAATTGGTGACCTTGTGGTTGTTGGCGAACAAGCCGGCCGGGACGGATTTCAGGCTTGTTCCCGAGAAGAGCATGCGGAACGAGTCGACCTCGGGGTTGTTGGCGAACAGGCCGGCCGGGACGAATTCGAACGACTCGGTGTTGGCGAACAGCGAGTTGAAGGTCGTCACCTTCTTGTTGTTGGCGAAGAGTTTTTCGGGAACCGTCTTCAGTTTGCCGTTCGAGAAGATGATCGAACAGTCGGTCAGCTCCGTGTTGCGAGAGAAGAAATCCTCGTCGATCTGGGTGATCGCCGTGCCGGAGAAGAGCGAACCTACCGAGGTGATCTTCGTGCAGTTGTAAAGCAGGTCGGCGGGCACTTCGGTGACCATGTTGCAGTTCTGGAAGCAGTAGGCGAAGGTTTCCGCCTCGGTTGCATGGTCGAACAGCCCGTCGGGAACGGCTTCGAGGACGCGGCAGTCGGCAAATGCATAGTGGAAGGTGGTGACCTTGGCGAAGGCTTCGGTGTTGTCGGAGGGAATCCGTTTCAGCTCGCGGCAGTTCTGGAATGCGCGCGCCATCGAGGTCAGCCCCGTGCGGCCCCAGTTGTAAACCTCCTTGAACTGGTTGCCCAGTCCGTAGTCGGGGATGTCGTAGGAGTTGAGCGACGTCACGCTGCCCTTGACCGAGACGATGTAGTAGCCCGGGTCGGTGTAGGTGTGCGAGGGGTAGGCGGAGGTGACGTTCTCCTCGATGCTGCCGTCGCCCCAGTCGATGGTGGCGTCGATGGCCTTGTCGAACGGCAGATAGGTCTTCAGGCTCGACGAGGTGATGTCGATTCCGAGGATGAAGGCGTCGAGGTCCAGGCCGGTCTGGGAGACGGTGACGACCTGTTCGGTCTGGTTCTGTTTGCCGTCGCCGGCCGATACGGTGATGGTTGCGGTGCGGGACGATCCGCTCGAATTGGTCTCTGCGGTGATTGTAAGTCCCTGCTCGGTTTTCGTGGCGGAGAGCCAGTCGGAATTTTCGGAAAGCGTGTACTCCCAGTCGTAGTTGGATCTGATTCCCAACTCTTTTTTGTCGGATTCGGTGGGAGTGGGCGAGAGGGGAATGGTTTTTAGCGAAACGTTGACGTAGACGGCGCGGTCCTGCGTGACGCGGATCGTTTCAGAGACGGGATTACCCCCCCCCTCGCCGGCAATCAGCACGAAGGTCGTTTCGCGGTCCTCGATCTCCTCGTTGGGGTCGAGCGTCATCGTGACTTTGTCGCCCTGCTGTTCGAGAAGCAGCCACGGGCAGTCTTTGGTTTCGAAGATCCAGTCTTCGTCGGTCGACTGCACTTCGAATTCGGCGGTCAGTTCGCCGACGGCGGGAATCTGGAAGTTGTTTTTCGATGCGGCGATTTCGAGCGTGCCGTACGCGTTCTGCGTGGCGGAGATGGTCGCGGTCTTGTCGCCGGCGGTAATGGTGATCGTAGCCTGCTGCTGCTCCTCGACCTTGTTGCCCTCGCAGTTCAGGACGAGCTGGTCGGCGACGTCGTCTTTCTCGATGGTCAGCCAGCCGGCGTTGACGGCGTCGTATTTCCACGTCGTGTTGGTCTGGATGTCCACGACGACCTCTCCGCCCAGGCTCTTGAAGCCGATCGAGGCGTTGCGTTCGTCTTCAGCGGCGAACCATGTGTTTTTCGACGAGATGCCCAGTTCGGCCGCAATGCCGGACGGTTCGTCGCCCGGGACGGGGTTGGTGTAGGTGATCGTCTCTTCGGAGCACCCCATCATGCCGAGCAGTAAAGCTGTCAGTGCATATAATTTTTTCATGTGTGCTGCGGTTTAATGTTTCGATACGGGAAAGGTGCTGCCCGAGGGTGCGATGCCGTCGGCGGCCCGGGTGACGGAGGTCGGGGCCGTGCCGGTGTCGGCCGGAATGTCCCAGTCTACGAGATACATCGTGCCGGTGGCGTAGTAGAGGTCGCCGAACGACAGCCACTGCTGCTCCTGGTATCCGATGATGCCCAGCGTGGTGTACGGCGATTCGAAACCGTTCAGGAGGATCGCCTTGCGGGTTTCGTCCGCGTCGTCGTTGTAGCCCTCTCCCAGCCTGCCGGTCAGCATGCCGTTGTGGAAACCTCCGCCCTGCATGTTGATCGAGTACAGGTAGTGGAAGCGGGAGACCGTCGGGGAGATCTCGCGGGTGTAGCAGAGCCTGCCCAGTTCGATCGACATGGTTTGGGTGTTTTTGTCGTAGGTGGCTTCCACGACCGTGCCCGTCAGGAACAGGTTCTTGATGTAGAAACTCTTGCGGTACTCTTTCTCTTCGACGGTGCAGAACGTACCCGTGCCGCTCACGCCGATCGGTTCACGGCCGTAATACCAGTTTTCCGCATGAAGTCCGTAATATCCCAGCATTTGGTAGTAGGGGTTTTCCTCGCGTGAGATTTGCGAAACGGTCACTTTGCAGGATTCCGTAGCGGAGCCTTTGGTCGCCCGGACGGTGAGCGTCGCATTGCGGTGGGCGTCGGGATTGCGCGGGGCGCCGACGCGTACCGTTCCGCTGACCGGGTCGCTTTCGACCGAAACCCAGTCGGCGTCGCTCGTGACGCTCCACTGGCCGTTGGAGACCACGGTGAAGAGGACGCTCTCACCTTCGGAATCCAGCGAAATTTCCTCCGAAGCGGTGGTGGACAGCAGGACCGTTTCCCACGAGAATGCCTGGTGAACGGCGATTTCCTGTTTGTCGCCGGCCGTTTCCACGGTGATTTTCGAGTTGCGGACATTGTCGGTCGTATTGCTTGCCGCGGAGATGGTCAGCAGGCCCTCTTCGGAGGCCAGCGTCACCCAATCGTCCGGACAGCTCACCTTCCAGTCGGAGGGCGTGGCTACCGCGACGGTGGTCGTTCCGCCTTTCTGGGCGAACGCGACACTACTTCGCGAGAGGACGATCACATCCGCGACCTCCTCTTTGTTCTTGTCGTCGCAGCCGCTTGAGGCGCAGAGGACGAGAACCGTCAATAGCGTAAAGCATCTTCTCATAAAAATTGGATTAGGAATAAAAAATGAATGGGTACGGTATCCCGTTTCCGGAGAACCGTATTTGCTGAAAATTGCATCGTGTGAAATTTTTGGACTTGTTTATTTGCGGCACAATATACGAAAATTTGCCCGAATGCTTTCTGGAAATCCTGAAAATATTGTCGTAAAAGTCTTTTCTTATTGTTTGTTTTTCGGTGTTATGCGTGTGTATAAGGTTGAGTTTTAATGATTTTGAAGAATGACAGCCGTTTTGCGGCTGCAATTGTTTTGTTTGTCGGATATTGTCATCGCAGGGATATTTCCGGTCCGGTAAAAAAATGTGAGTTTGTTATATATTGACCATTTGGGGCGTAAGCCGTTGAATGATAATTGATAATGTCCGTCCCGGCGGCGGTTCCCTCGATTTTCCGTCCGCGGCGTCCCGATATTGACCGCTTTTTGTTACTTTTGCAAAAAGAAAAAAATGAAACTCGTCGAACTGTTAGCTCCTGCCAAAGATTACGCTGCGGCCGCGGCCGCCGTGGACTACGGCGCCGATGCGGTCTATATCGGCGGCGCGCGGTTCGGCGCGCGGCAGGCCGCGGGGAACTCCGCGGAGGAGATCGCCCGGGTCGTGGAGTATGCCCACCGCTTCGGAGTGCGGGTCCACGCCACGCTTAACACGCTCGTGTGGGACGATGAACTGGAGGCCGCCGAACGGCAGGCCCGCAGCCTGATCGACGCGGGCGTCGATGCGCTGATCGTGCAGGACATGGCTCTGCGGCGGATGGACCTTCCGGTGGAGCTGCACGCCTCGACGCAGGTTTCGAACCGCACGCCCGAGGGGGCGCGGTTCTTGGGCGAGGCGGGGTTTGCGCGGGTGATTCTCGAACGCAACCTCACGCTGGAGGAGATCCGGGCCATCTGCGCCGCCACCGCGGCCGAGGTCGAATGCTTCGTCCACGGGGCGGTCTGCGTGGGGTACAGCGGCCGCTGTTTCCTCTCGCGGTCGATGTCCGCGCGCAGCGGCAATCGCGGGGCGTGCAGCCAGCCCTGCCGCCTGACGTGGGACCTCACCGACGGAAAGGGCCGGACCTGGATTGCCGGGAAGCATCTGCTGTCGGTGCGCGACATGAATCTTTCGCAACGCATTGGCGATCTGCTGGATGCGGGCGTCACTTCATTCAAGATAGAAGGTCGGCTCAAGGATCTCGCTTATATCCGGAACGTTGTGGCCCACTACCGCCGGGCGGTGGACGAGGCGCTGGCCCTGCGGCCGGGGCTGGTGCGGTCGTCCGTCGGCGAGAGCGTCCCGGATTTCACGCCCGATCCGTCGAAGAGTTTTACACGCGGGGAGTCCGACTATTTTCTGGACGGAAAGCGCGCCGGAGTGGCGTCGTTCGACACCCCGAAGGCGGTCGGCGAACGGGTGGGCCGCGTGGCGGGCGTTTCGGGCGGCACGTTCACGCTCGACGGTGCGCACGATCTTGCGCCGGGCGACGGCATCTGTTTCCTGACGCCGCGCGGCGTGACCGGGACCAACGTCAACGCCGTGGAGGGTCGCCGCATCACGCCCAATCGCATGGAGGGGATCACGCCCGGGGCGGAGGTCCGCCGCAATTTCGACCGCCGTTTCACGCTGGCCGTGGAGCGCAGCCGCACGCGGCGGGTGATTCCGGCGAAGGCCGCGGCGGAGGCGACGGCCGAAGGGCTGAAACTTACTTATACGGATTGCGAGGGCGTTGCGGCCTCGGCCGTGCGGGCCGTGCGGCTCGACCCGGCGAAGAATCCCGACGCCAATGCCGCCGCACTGCGTGCGCAGGCGATGAAGTCGGGCGACACGATCTTCGCGGTCCGCGAAGCCGAAGTGCGGGGCGCGGAGTGGTTCGTGCCGGCGTCGCTGGCTGCGGAACTGCGCCGCGAAGCGTTGGCGGCACTTGCCGGAGCGCGCCGCGAACGGCGGCCGGAACACCGCATTCTGCCCGAGAATCCCGCCGCGAAATACCCGTCGGAACGGCTTGCGGCCGAGGAGAACGTCACCAACCGGCTGGCCGAGGCGTTCTACCGCGACCACGGGGTGCGGCAGATCGAACGGGGGCTGGACCTCGCGTCGACGACCGCCGGGCATGTGGTCTTGCGTTCGGCCTACTGTATCCGCCGCGAGATCGGCGAATGCCTTCGGGAGCATCCGCGGCTGCGCGGCGACCTGTTTCTGGAACACGGCGCCTACCGTTACCGGCTGGCGTTCGACTGCGAGGCCTGCGAAATGTCGCTGGTCGATCCGCTTGAAAAGCGGGAGCCGGAAGGTGTGTAACTATTTATAAAATAATGTATGCAGGAACAGCTGACGCCCGATTTCGGGGATTATGAACTCCTCGACACGGGGGATTTCGAGAAACTGGAACGCTTCGGGCGTTATGTGACGCGCCGTCCCGAGCCGCAGGCCATCTGGAGGCGCTCGCTCGCCGAAGAGGAGTGGCGGCGCATGGCCGACGCTTCGTTTCGGCGCGATGCGCGCAGCGACGAGCGGGGCGAATGGCGTCTCGCGCCCGGAATGCCCGACCGCTGGGTGGTGGAGTATGCCTATAAGCGGATGCGGCTGCGCATGCGGCTGGGGCTTACGTCGTTCAAGCATGTGGGCATCTTCCCCGAGCAGGCCGCCAACTGGAATTTCATCTACGACAACTGCCGGGCTTTGGCCGGAGACGGACCTACTGATGGCGAGCGTGTTGCGGCTGTCGGTTCGGGCGTTGCGCGAGGTGGCGCCCCCAAGGTGCTGAACCTCTTCGCCTATACGGGCGGGGCGACGCTCGCGGCGCGGGCCGCCGGGGCCGAGGTGACGCACGTCGATTCGGTCAGGCAGGTGGTGACCTGGTCGCGCGAGAACATGGAGTTGAGCGGCCTGGAGGGCGTGCGGTGGATCGTCGAGGATGCGCTGAAATTCGTCCGGCGCGAAGTGCGCCGCGGGAGCCTTTACCGCGGGATCATCCTCGATCCCCCGGCTTACGGGCGCGGGGCCGGCGGCGAGCGGTGGATTCTGGAGGACAACATCGGCGAGATGCTGGAGTGCTGCGCGCAGCTGCTCGAACCCCGGGGGGCGTTTCTGGTGCTGAACCTCTACTCGATGGGCCTCTCGTCGACGCTGGCACGCACGGCTGTGAGGCAGGCGTTCGGCGCGCCGCGCGAGGAGCAGTGGGGCGAGCTGTGTTTCACCGACCGGGCCGGCAAGCAGCTGCCGTTGGGAACCTATTACCGGTTTACGCGGTAGGGTTTGCGGGGGGGCGCGGGGGATGCGCTGTGTTTTTGGCAGCCGTCCTCAAGTCGGAATCCCGTGTCGCGTTCCGCGGCGCAGGCGTAAGACGCCGGTTCTATGAATACGAGCGCAGAACGGCAGTTGCAGACTGCGAAATTGCAGCGGCCGAAAAGGGCATAAGAAATCGGTTTCAACTTGCCGGGGCAAGTTGGCAGGCCGCAGCTCCGGCCTGCGGAGGCCCGCCGGTTTTAGGAGCTCCCGGAGGCTTCGTTCCTTTTTCCTTTCGGTTCTGCGCCCGTGAGTTTAGACGGATTCTATCAACCTTAAAACACGTGATATGAGTATTCTTGCAGTGATATTCGGAATTTTGAGCGGCTGTTTCCTCGCCGTGCTGGTGGGCATCATCGGCAGCCACCGCCGTATCGGCTTCGGCTGGGCGTTTCTGATAAGCCTGATCTTCACGCCGCTCGTCGGGCTGATCGTCGCCCTGCTGACCGATCCGCTGCCCGGCGGAGGGCAGCGATGGGGTTGTGTCGGAACCGTCGTCGCCATTCTGGGGCTGTTGTTCTTCGCCGCGTTCCTGCTGCTGGCGCTGACGGGCGGGGCCATGCTGCTGGCCCTGTGAAAACCGGAACGGAGATGTCCATACCCCTGCATCAGGCCGCCCGGCGCTTCGATTCCGGGATATTCCTCAAAGAAGGTTCTTCCACCGAAGTGGAAGAACCGGTCGGGTATGCCCACCGGGACGACTACGGCGATTGAGCACTCCTCGTCGGCGTGATCTTTACACCGCCGGTAGGACTGATCGCGGGGCTTTTGACCGATCCGCGGACACTTGATCTACTGGTAGCGTTTTTCCAGCTCGGCAATCATTGTTTCGAGCTTTTCTTCATTCGTCTCGAAGTAGCGTGAGTCGAAAGCCCTCGGAATCATACCGAGCCAGTTCCGCACCTTTTTGCTGGCGAGCATTTTGCCGAATGCCTTGTCGATATTCGTATCCGCAGACCACAAGGTTTCCCCCATCTGTTCGGGCAGGATGGCTTTCATGCGCTGGTCGTAGTAGATATTCATCGAGTTGTCGAATGCCCCGAGTTCGTTGTAGCAGCGCAGAAGGTCGATGACGACCTGTTTGTCGGCGATGTCGGACGCGATGCCCGTCGTCTTGAACATCTCCAGCGTGTCGGTCAGGAAGCGGTAGGGTTTTCCCATGCTGCCGGTGATCCGCCGGGTATAGTAAGCTACCGTATCGGCGGGAAGGCCGTCGAGCGAGAAATCATGCTCCTTCAGGCGGTATGCGACCCGTTTCTCGTCGTTGTACATCCATTTGTAATCCTGTATAACTTGCAGGTTGTCGCGCAGTTCGAGCGCAACGAGCTGCATGGCCTGCCGCACCTCCCTCTGTTTTGCCGAGTCGGCGATTTTGGCCGTCAGCCACAGCGTCAGCAGCACGCCGCCCGTAACGATCGAGAATTGGCGGACATAGTCGCCGATATTCCACTTTTTAAACCGGTTTTTTAAGGATTTCTTCATGGTGTGTCGGATTAGAATACGTAATAAATCAAGATTCCCGCCCCGGCCGAGAGGACGATCAGCAGGATGGGGTTGACCTTGCGCCACGAACCCACGAAAACACCGCCGAAGAGCGCCCAGCTCCAGGCGTCGATGAAGTTCCGGTCGTCGGGGTTGTCGCCGTGGGGGAAAATCAGCAGCAGAGCCGCGGCGGCGATCATGCCGATCACCACGGGCCGCATGCCCCGCATGGCCCCTTCGACCAGCCGGTTCCCTTTGAGTTTCATAAAAAAACGCGCCACGAGGATCATCAGCGTCAGCGACGGCATGCAGACGGCGAAAGTGGCGATTGCCGAACCCAGGATGCCGCACCAGGTGTGTCCGGTCTGGACGCCGACGCTGTAACCCACGTAGGTCGCCGAGTTGATGGCGATGGGACCGGGCGTGATCTGCGACACGGCGACGATGTCGGCGAATTCGGCGGCGGTCATCCACTGGTGCTGCACGACCACTTCGTTCTGGATCAGCGACAGCATGGCGTAGCCGCCGCCGAATCCGAAGAATCCGATCTTGAGGTAGGATATGAAGAGTTGCCAGAGGATCATAGCTGCGCTAATTAAGAATTAAGAATTAAAAATTGGGAGTCGGCATGTCCCGCAGGCGGTCTCTGCCCTCGCTCAACCGCAAAACTCACTTTTCACCTTTCACCTTTCACCTTTTTTGCCATTGTCAACTCCCAGGCGATGCCCAGCGCGGCGGCCGCGGCGAGTATCCAGATCGGCGACCAGTCGAGCCACCAGATGGCCAGGGCCGAGGCGGCGATGACGACCAGCATCGTCCAGTGCATGCCGCGGGAGAGCGTGAGCACCGGGCCGATGATCAGCGCCACGACCGCCGGGCGCATGCCCTTGAAGGCCGCGTCGACGACGGGGTTCTGGCGGATGCCGGCGAAGAAGATGGCGATCACGAGGATGATGACGAACGACGGCGTCACCGTGCCCAGCAGGGCCGCCGCCGCGCCGCGCAGTCCGCGGACCTTGTAGCCTACGAATACCGCGGTGTTGACGGCGATCGGGCCGGGGACCGACTGCGCGAGGGTCAGCAGGTCCAAAAACTCCTTCTGCTCGATCCACTTGCGTTTGGTGATCAGCTCGCGTTCGATCAGAGGCAGCATGGCGTAGCCGCCTCCGAAGGTGAACATCCCGATTTTCAGGAACGAGACGAATATGGTTGTCAGCCGTTGCATCGTCATTGGCGGGTTTTGCGGCCCAGCAGGTTCATCATCCCGTCGATGTAGGTCATCGGGTGGGTCGGTGCGCCGGGCAGCCAGAGGTCCGGGGTGTGGGTGTCGAAGAACGTGCGGTCGACGGCGCGGCTGTCGGCGAAAAGTCCGCCCGAGCAGGCCTCCGAACCGCAGGCGACGAGGATTTTGGGTTCCGCGACGGCGTCGTAGCAGATTTCCAGCGCCTCGGCCATGTTGGCCGTGACGGGGCCGGAGACCACCACGCCGTCGGCATGGCGCGGCGAGGCCGTGAAGCCGATGCCGAAGCGGCCGAGGTCGAAATTGACGTTGCCCGTGGCCCCCAGCTCCATTTCGACCGACGCGTCGCCCCCGGCCGAGACTTCGCGCAGCTGCAATGCGCGGGAGAAGCAGCGGCGGATTTCGGGACGCACCTTTCCGGCGTCGAACGCTATGCGGGGGTCGCCCGGACGGACGACAAGTCCTTCGCGCGTGGGCGAGCCGATGCGGTAGTCGTTGGTGAAACGGACGTTGCGGGGCGCGATGCGCGCGCATTCGCCGCAGAAGAGGCAGCGGCCCAGGTCGAGCGCAAGGGGCGCGGCCGTGAAGGCTCCCGTGGGGCAGACGGCCGCGGCGTGCTCGGCGTCGTCGGCGTCCCGGGTCTCGGTCAGGCAGGGACGGCCCCGGAATTCGGGGGTCAGCTCCACGGCGTCGAGGTCGGGGATCGCCTGCCGTCCGTGGCTGTGCAGTACGCGTATTTTTGGGAGGATCATTTTTGAATAAATAATTGAACAAAATTAACGAAAAGCCTCGTGACGGCCAATTCTTTTCCGGGCATTAAGTCCCCGCCGGGGCGGGGTGGAGTTGGGTCCGGTTTGTAAACGCGGCGGTACGCAGCGAACGGAGTGTATGAGGGTTGCCAAACGGTGCGATTACAGATCATGGCCGCAGTACGAGAGGTTGAAACTCTTGTTGCAGATCGGGAAGTCGGAGATCCCTTCGCCGCGCACGGCGAGCGCCAGCGCCAGCCAGTTGTGGAGGCTCGGGTCCTTGATGCGGGCGGCGGCGATGCGGCCCTCGGCGTCGGTCAGGAGAACGTGGCAGGTCTCGCCGCGCCATCCCTCAACCAGTCCGAACGCGAGCGACGAGGGGGCCAGCGGCGCCGCATAGTCCGGGCACGGGTGTCCGGCGTTCCCGCATTCCTGTCCGTGAAGGTCGAGCAGGCGGTCGATGTATTCGGCCGATTGCAGCACCTCGCGGCAGCGCACCATCAGCCGGGCCATCACGTCGCCATGCGTTTTGACGATGCTTTCGTGGCGCAACGCCCCGGCGAAGACGCCCCAGGGGTGCGACGTGCGGATGTCGCGGGCCAGACCGCTCGCGCGGGCCGCCTGACCCACGCCGCCGATGCGCTGCATCTCGTCGCGCGGGACGATGCCGCACTGTTCGAAGCGGGCCAGCAGCGAGGGCGACGACTTGATGTCGCGGCGCACCTGGTCGTAGCGGCGGGCGATTTCGCGCACGTTCGCACGGATCATCGCCGCCTTTTCGGCCGTCAGCGGGTGGTCGGTGCCGAGGGGCCGGATCAGCCCCTTGCCGAAGCGGTTGCCGCACCACGCCTGCGTGGTGTTGATAGTCATGGTGCGCAGGGCCTCCGAAGCCACCTGCCCCAGCTGGTAGCCCACGTCCATGCAGAGAGCGCCCGTGTCGGCGATCTGCATCGCCATGCGTTCGAGTTCGAGGGCCGCGGCGCGTTCGCACTCCAGCGCGGCCGGGATTTCGCGGCGGGCGAGTTTCTCGACGGCCCGGGCGAAGGCCGTGGCGTGCGCCACGGCGCTGTCTCCGGCGACGGACTCCGCAAGGCACATCTGCCGCAGGCGGTTCGCGGTCGTTTCGAAGGCCGTCTCGACGTCCCGGTGCTGGTAGCCCAGCGCGATTTCGAGGTGCAGGACCTGCTCGCCGTTGCAGATGAAGCGGAAGGCCCCCGGTTCGATGACGCCTGCGTGGATCGGCCCGACGTTGACCTCGTGCAGCGAGCGTCCCTCCATCGTGTAGAAGGGGTAGTTCTCGATCGAACTGCGGCGGTCGTAACGCCCGGCGGGGAACCGCAGCGGCTTGGGCCACGGCATGCCGTCGAAACGGATGCCGTAGCGTTCCGAGATGTCGCGCTCGAAGGGGTGCATCTGCGGGTGCAGGGCTGTGAGCGAGGGGAGCGCCGTCTCGTCGTAGTAGTCCGTGGCGTGCGAAGTGATCAGCACGCGGCGCTCGGCGTCGTCGAGCAGCAGCAGGAAGAAACGCATGCGGTCGCCCGACGGGAGGGCGAAATAGTGGGCCGCATGGTAGCCTGCGTCGGAGAGTTTTACGCGAAGGTCCTCGTAGAAGGCGGCGTAGGAGACTTCGGGGATGTCGTTCAGCGCGACGGAGGCGCCGGTATTGTCGGTTACGTAGTAATTCATAGCGATGCGATTCGGTCGATCAGTTCCCGGAAAAATGCGGGCTGCCAAAGCCCCAGCCCGATGGCGGCGGCGAGCAGCGACAGCGCCGACCACGACAGTGCGCGGTCGGTCGCCGAGGGGTGCAGTTCGTCCTGCCGGGGCTGGTAGCAGAGGCGCAGCAGGCGCGAGCAGAAGAAGTAGATGACCAGGCACAGCAGCAACATGATGCCCGTGACGAGCCACCAGCGGCCGTCGGCGATGGTTTGCTTGAGGATCATCAGCTCGGAGAGGAACAGCGGCGAGGGCGGGAAGGCCACCAGCACAACCATCCCCGTGAGCAGTCCCACGGCCCCCACGCGGTTGATGTGGATGTAGTCGCCGATGCGGTTGATGCGGTAGTTGCCGTAGACCTGCCGCACGACGGCGATCTGGAGGAACAGGCTGCTCTTGATGAGCGTATGGCAGACGACGTGGAACACGGCGGCCCAGACCCCGATGCCCCCGATGCCCAGCCCGATGGCCGCGATGCCCATGTTCTCGACCGTGGAGTAGGAGAGGAAGCGTTTGTAGTTGTTGGTGCGGCGCAGGAACAGCGCGCCGACCACCAGCGACAGCACGCCGACGAGCAGCAGCACGGATTTCACCCATGGGAAGACTTCGGTCGCGGCGAGCAGTTTGTAGACCCGCAGCAACGCCAGGAACCCGGCGTTGACCAGTCCCGTGGAGATCAGCGCCGAGGCCGGGGCCGGGGCGGCGAAGTTGGCGTCGACGCCCACGGTGTAGAGCGGGAACAGCTCGGCCTTGCAGCTGTAACCGCAGAGGATCAGCAGAAAGGCCGTCTTCAGGTAGAGGGCGCTGCCGCCCGGGGCCGCGGCGGCGACGGTGGCGTAGTCGAGCGACTCGCAGTCGGTGGCGGCGGCCAGCAGCAGGATGCCCAGGTAGGCCATGGCGATGCCCGTCGAGCAGACGAAGACGTATTTCCACGCCGCTTCCAGCGCCTGCGCCGTGCGGCGGTGGTAGACGATGCCCGCCGAGCAGAGCGTGGTGGCTTCGAGGAAGATCCACGTCACGGCGAGGTTCGAGGCGAAATAGGCTCCCGCGATGGCTGTGGTCAGGAGCATCAGCAGGCCCGCGTAGGTGCGGGTCTGGCGCAGGTCGCAGTCGTGGAGGCTGGCCTTCGAGTGGAAAAAGGCGAAGGCGGAGACGATGCAGAGCAGGCAGTAGAAGAGCGTGCCCGCGGCGTCGAAGGCGAACCACACGGCCGAGGTCTCGCCGTAAAGCCCTCCGGCGACGATCCGAACGGCGAAGGCCGCCTGCACGGCGTAGAAGGCCGCGCCCGTGAGGCGCAGCAGGCTCCGGCGGCGGACCGTGAAGGCCGCTGCCGCGATGAGGACGCTGAAAATGAGGTAGCAGATCATGGCGTCAGTCCTTTACGTTGGTGAGTGAATCGGCGTCGTCGGCATGGAGCTTGCCGTCGATTTTGGTGAAGAAGATGCCCAGCATCAGCACCGAGATGAGGATGTCGAGCAGGATGGCGAAGTTGATCAGCAGCGGCATCTCGACGCCGATAGCCGTCGAAAAGAGGAACACGCCGTTTTCGATGACCAGAAAGCCGACCATGTGGGAGAAGATCCGGCGGCGCATGACGATCAGGATCAGTCCGCTCAGCAGCGAGTAGAAGGCCACGCCGAAGAACACCAGGTCGATGGTCGTGTCGGCGATGTAATAGGTGACCGAGGCGCTCACGGCCAGCGCCACGAGCGACAGCAGCAGCGAGCCGGACTGCGTGGAGCCGGAGCGCGAGACGCGGTTGATCTTCGTGCGGCGGATGACGGCGAAAAGCAGTCCCGGGACGAGGATGCCCTTGAAAAGCAGGGTTTCGAGGCAGATGAAGGCCAGTTCGGCGGGGTTGATGGCGTGCAGCCGCACCAGGGCGACGGCGAACAGCAGCCACCCCTGAAGGCCGATCAGCGAGGCGAAATTGCGGAAACGCTCGGTGATCGCCAGATAGACGAGCGTCACGACGTAGAGGATGATCAGCGGAAGTATCATTGCAGACCGATGTTAAGTTGCAGCAGGTAGCCCGTGAAGAACACGAGGACGGCCAGCGCCGCGACGGTGAGGATGAAGGTGGTGTTGCGGGCGAGTTTGTTGCGGGCCTGGGTCGATTCGACGATGCCCACCGAAAGCCCCGTGACGAGCACCGCGAGCGGGGCCGCCGCCCACCAGCGGGGGCAGCAGGTCGCGGCGACGGCGTCGGCGGCGAGCACCGACAGCGCGGCGGTCTTGAGCCATCCGACCATCTTGATATAGGCCAGGTCGACGCCGCAGTAGTCGAGGCACATCACTTCGTGGATCATCGTCAGTTCGAGGTGCGTGCGGGGGTCGTCGACCGGGACGCGCCCGGCCTCGGTGAAGACGATCTTCACGAGCACGTAGGCCGCCAGCAGCAGCACCACGACCAGCTGCATGCCGTTCACGGCGTCGCCCGAGAAGATCGCGTCGAAAGAGGTGTAGCCCGACAGCAGGGCCAGCGTGCCGAAGACGAGCATCAGCGCCGGTTCGACCAGCGCGCCGTACAGGGCTTCGCGGCTGGCGCCCATGCCCTCGAACGAGCTTCCGGTGTCCATCGCCGCGAGGATGAGGGCCACGCGGCCCAGAGCCAGGAGGTAGGCGAAGGCGATCAGGTCGCCTTCGAACGACAGCGCGGACGGCAGGTCGCCTACGGGGACGAACAGCGCGGCGACGAGGGCCGTGCCGAGCGTGACGGACGGGGCCGCGCGGAACACGGCGGTCGTCGTGGGGGAGTAGACGGCGCCCTTGCGCAGCAGCAGGCGCACGTCGTAAAGGTGCTGGGCGAAGCGGATGCCCTTGCGGCCCGCGAGCAGCGCGCGGGTGCGGTTGATCAGTCCCGGAATCGCCAGGGCCGCCAACAGAAAAAGGAGTGTGTTGAGTGCTGCCATCTTAAATCGCGTTAAATACCGACAACAGGAACACCAGCCCCAGGAAAGCCAGTGCGAAAAGGATGTAATGGTTGATCTTGCCCGTGCGCAGGCGCATCACGCGCTGGTTGATCACGCGCAGCAGTTCGACCCACCAGGCGGCGAACAGCCGGCCGATGCGGTCGCGGTGGCCGATGTCGAACGAGTGGGCCGCGGGGAAGATTTCGCCTTTGCCCACGGGGGAGCCCTGGCCGCTGTTCTGGGTCAGCGACGTGGCGATGGATTGAAGCCCTTCGGAGAAGGATTCGCCCGTGTACTGCATCCGGACGTTCGGCGCCGTGAAGCCGCAGCCCCATGTGGGACCCTTGGCGACGGTGCGCGTGCGCAGCGTCCGGCGGCGGAGCCACAGCAGCAGGCACACCACGGCGATCAGAATCCAAGCCGTGCGTCCCGCGGCGGCGAGCGGCGGCGAGAGCAGCCAGTCGGCGGCGTCGGCCGGGGTGCGGAGGAAGAAGCCCGCGGCACGGGTCGCGGCCGAGACGGCCGCCCGGGGGAACAGCCCTACGAAAAGGATGCCTGCGAGCGGCAGGGCCATCGCCGCGATGCGGAAGGTGTCGGCCTCGGACGACTCGGCGACCTCGTGGGTGCGGGGCGAGCCGAGGAAGACCGTGCCGTAGAGTTTGGTGAAGGCCAGGACGACGAGTCCGCCGATCAGCGCCAGCGCGGCCAGTCCGGCGGCGGACGCCAGCACGTTGCTGCCCGAAGCGATGCCGTCGAGCATCCCGAGGTAGATCAGCAGTTCGGAGACGAAGCCGTTGAGGGGCGGCAGGGCGCAGATGGCCGCCGTGCCCGTGAGGAAGAGGATCGCCGTGAGCGGCATGTGCTTCGCAAGCCCGCCCAGCGCGTCGAGCGACGTGGTATGGGTCTGCGAGAGGATGTTGCCCGCGCCGAAAAAGAGCAGGCTCTTGAACAGCGAGTGGTTGAGCGTGTGCAGCAGGGCGCCCGTGACGCCGCACAGCGCGACGAGCTGGTTGCCCGAGGATTTGCCCAGCGCGGCGACGCCGAGTCCGATGAGGATGACGCCGACGTTTTCGATCGAGGAGTAGGCCAGCAGGCGTTTCACGTCGTTCTGCATGGCTGCGAGGATCACGCCCCACAGGCCCGTGACGACGCCCGCCGCGAGCAGGATCACTCCGGCGGTGTGCAGGAGAGGCTGTTCGCCCAGCGCGGCCGTCACGCGCAGGATGCCGTAGACGCCCGTCTTGATCATCACGCCCGACATCAGGGCCGAGACGTGCGACGGGGCTGCGGGGTGCGCCTCCGGAAGCCAGACGTGCATCGGGAAAAGTCCCGCCTTCATGCCGAAGCCCGCCAGGAACACCAGCAGCAGCGGCAGTCCCGGCTGCGTGCGGAAGTAGTCGCCCAGCGCGCCGAACGTGGCGGCGCCGCAGGCCGCGTCGAGCCGTACGAAGCCGATGACGAGCAGCACGAAGCCGATGTGCATCATAATCAGGTAGGAGAGCGCCGCGCGCCGGACTTCGCGCCGCTGGGCGTCGAAGAGGATCAGCAGGAACGACGCCACGGTCATCAGTTCCCAGAAAAAGAGGAACGAGAAGCCGCCGTCCGAAAGGACCACGCCCAGCATGGCGTAGAACATCGCCACCAGCGCCGTGTAGTGCAGCGAGATGTGGGCCGGGGATTTCTCGGCAAGGCAGTGGGCCAGATAGCCCCGCGAGTAGAGCACGGCGGCGACGGCGCCGACCGAGATGATCACGACGAACAGCGCCGAAAGCCCGTCCATCGAGCCGGTGTCGCCGCCGAAAAGCGTACCGGGGACCGACCACACGGGGCCGCTGTCCGCTCCGGCCAGCACGCCGACGGCGCGCGCCGAGCACCACAGGGCGCCGGCGGCCGTGAGGGCCAGCGCAGTCCAGACCTTGCGCCGCAGCGGCGTGGCGAAAATGGCCGCCGCCACCGCCGTCAGGGCGATTAGCAGGTAGAGAAAAAGCATATTTCAGAAATTTATCGTATTCTTAACCGTTGACCACCGATGCCATGACCACCGCCGCGAGGGCCGCGGTCTCGGTGCGCAGACGCTGTCGTCCGAGGGTGATCTCTTCGAAACCGTTGGCCAGCGCGAAGGCGATTTCGCCGGGCGAGAAGTCGCCTTCGGGACCGATGAAGACCGTGGCCGTCTCGCCCGGACGGAGCGCGCGGGCCAGGTAGGCCTTCCCGGCGGGCGACTGCGCCGGGGCGCAGTGGGCGATGAACTTCCGCCCCTCGGGGGCCGACAGCACCGCTTCGCGGAAGGGGGTGAGCGGATGCAGCACGGGGCGGTAGGCCTTGAGCGACTGTTTCAGCGCCGCGGTGACGACCTTCTCGCCCCGCTCGGGCTTGAAGACCCGGCGTTCGCTGTGTTCCGTTTCCAGCGGCACGACGGCCGTGACGCCCACCTCGGTGGCTTTTTCCAAAAACCACTCGAAACGCTCCGAATTCTTGGTCGGCGCGACGGCCATCGTCAGCGCGTAAGGCAGTTTTTCGAATCCGGTTTCGGCGCTGACGACCCGCACGGTGCAGCGCCGGGGATTGTCGTCGGTGATTTCGCAGCAAAATAAATTGCCCCGTCCGTCAGTTATATGGATGCGCCCGCCGCACTGGAGCCGCAGTACGCGGATGCAGTGTTTCGACTCCTCCTCGTTCAGCGTATGAAGCGGGGGGACGATGTCCGGCGCGTAGAAAAGTTGCATGATTGGAGACCTATTATTTATTCTATTTACAGATTTTTCCCTAACTTTGTCGAATAATGCGCGACAAAGTTACTAAAATAACACGATCGATGAAACGTATCACCGCTTTATTAACACTTTTTCTGGCTATGACATTCATATCCTGCAAGTCCGGGAAAACCGTGGGCGAAAATCCTTTTTTCGCCGAATGGGAGACCCCATACGGCGTGCCGCCCTTCGACAAGATCGAACCGGAGCACTTCCTGCCTGCGATCGAACGCGGCATGTCGCTGCACGAGGCCGAGATCGACGCCATCACGTCGAACAACGACGCGCCGACGTTCGAGAACGTCATCCTCGCCTACGACGCTTCGGGAAAGATGCTTTCGCAGGTCGAGCTGATCTTCGGGATGCTCTGCGCCGCGGAGAACACCTCCGAAATGCAGGCGCTGGAGGAGCAGATTATGCCCCGGATGGCGGCGCACGCCGACAAGATCCGTCTCAACGGGAAACTTTTCGAACGGATCAAAGCCGTCTACGACCGTCGCGCCGCGCTGGGACTCGACGCCGAGCAGAGCCGTCTGCTGGAGAAGACCTACCGCAGTTTCGTGCGCGCCGGAGCGCTGCTCGACGCCGAGCGGAAGGCGCGTCTGAAGGCGATCAACGAGGAGCTGTCGCTCACGGCCGTGAAGTTCGGGCAGAACCTCCTCGCCGAGAACAACAACTATGCGCTGGAACTCGCCTCGTCCGATCTGGACGGCATTCCGGCCACGGCCCGCGATCTGGCCCGCGAAAAGGCCGAGGCGATGGGCCGGAAGGGCAAATACGTCTTTACGCTGCACAAGCCCAGCCTGATCCCGTTTCTGACCTACTCGTCGAAACGCGAACTGCGCGAGCAGATCTACAAGGCCTACCTCAACCGCTGCAACAACGGCGACGAGTATGACAACAAACAGCTGATCAACGATTTCATCCGCTTGCGCACGGAGAAGGCCCACCTGCTGGGCTATCCCTCGTATGCCGCCTACGTCGTGGACGACGAGATGGCCGGAACGACCGACGCCGTGTACGGCCTGCTGGAGGAGATCTGGACCCCGGCGCTCGAAAGCGCCAAGGGCGAGCTGGCCGAGATGGAGGAGCTGTTCCGGAAGGATTTCCCCGAGGGAGAGTTCGCGTCGTGGGACTGGTGGTATTACGCCGAGAAGGTCCGCAAGCAGAAATATGCCCTCGACGAGGAGATGCTGCGGCCCTATTTCTCGCTGGAGAACGTGCAGGGAGGCATCTTCTTCCTCGCCAACCGGCTCTACGGCATCACGTTCCGCCCGATCGTCGTGCCGCTGTACCACCCCGAGGCGGTCGCTTACGAGGTGCTCGACGTCGACCAGTCGCATCTGGGCGTGCTCTATTTCGATTACTTCCCGCGCGACGGAAAGAGCCAGGGCGCGTGGTGCGGCAACTACGTGGAGCAGACCTACGAGGACGGGAAGCGCGTGGCGCCCGTGGTGTCGGTCGTCTGCAACTTCACGCGCCCGGCGGGGGGCAATCCCGCGCTGCTGACCCTCGACGAGACCGAGACGCTGTTCCACGAGTTCGGGCATGCGCTCCACTTCCTGTTCCACGACGTGAAGTACCGCGGACTCGCGGAGGTCGAGGGCGATTTCGTGGAGCTGCCCTCGCAGCTGATGGAGAACTGGGCGTTCGATCCCGAGGTGCTCAAGCAGTATGCCGTGCATTACCGTTCGAACGAGGTGATTCCGAAATACCTCGTCGACAAACTGCGCCGCAGCGAACTTTTCAACCAGGGTTTCATGGCCACCGAGCTGATCGCCGCGTCGCTTTCGGACATGGACATCCACTCGATCACCGAATACGAGCCGTTCGACCCGATGGCCTTCGAGCGCAAGGCCCTGACCGAAAAACGCGGGCTGATCCCGCAGATCGAGCCGCGCTACCGTTACCCCTATTTCTCGCACATCTTCGACGGCGGCTACTCTGCGGGCTACTATTTCTATACGTGGGCCGAGGTGCTCGACAAGGACGCCTTCGAGGCCTTCCGCGAGAGCGGCGACCTCTTTAACAAGAAGATCGCCGGCGATTTCCGCCGCAAGATCCTCGCCCGCGGCGGCTCGGAGGACGGCATGACCATGTACCGCGACTTCCGCGGCAAGGACCCCGACAAGCGGGCGATGCTTCGCGGCCGGGGGCTTCTGAATGAACCCGAACCGTCCGGCGAGGACGCCGCTCCCGCCGCCGAAACGGCATCCGCCGCCCGGGAAAACTGAAACTCGAACCCATCGGAAAAGAAACCGCTAATTTGATATGATAATGAAAAAAGTACTGTTTATTATGGCCGTTTCCGCTATGGCGGCAGGCTGCGCCGACAATTCGATCCCCAAAGCGCAGCTGCCCGAACTCGATCTGTCGAATCCCCTGCTGGCCGCATGGGATACGCCCCATGAGACCCCGCCGTTCTCCGAGATAAAACTCGCGGACTACGAACCGGCGTTCGATGCCGCGATCGCCTGCTCGCGCGCCGAGATCGACGCGATCGTGAACAACCCCAAGAAACCCACCTTTGGCAATACGATCGTGGCGCTGGAGCGTCAGGGCGAGCTGCTCAATCGCATCGCGGGGCTTTTCTTCAACCTGCTCGAAGCCGACACGTCGGACGAAATGCAGCAGATCGCACAGCGCGTGCAGCCCAAGCTGACCGAACTGTCGAACGACATCTCGCTCAATCCCGAGCTGTTCGCCCGGGTGAAACAGGTTTACGAGCATCCGGGACGTCTTCGCAAAGAGGACAGGAAACTGCTCGAGGACACCTATCAGAGTTTCGCTCGCAGCGGCGCGGCCCTTTCCGACGCCGACAAGGAGCTTTACCGCAAGTACACCTCCGAACTCTCGGGGCTGACGCTCCGGTTCGGGCAGAACGCGCTGGCCGCGACCAACGCATTCACGCTCAACATCACCGATCCGAAGGTGGTGGCCGAGCTGCCCGCATTCGTCCGCGAAGGCATGGCCGCCGAGGCCAAGGCCCGCGGCGAGAAGGGCTGGACCGTGACGCTGCAACATCCCAGCTACCTGCCGTTTATGACCTATTCCTCGAACCGCGAACTGAAGGAGAAACTCTGGAAAGCCAGCAATTCGAGGGCGCTGGGCGGCGAGTTCGACAACACGGAGATCGTGAAGAAAATCGCCAATACGCGTCTGAAGATCGCCAACCTGCTGGGCTACAAGTGCTATGCCGATTACGTGCTCGAACGCCGCATGGCCGAGAATACGAAAACGGTCAACGACTTCCTCGCGGAACTGCTGGCCGCGACCAAGTCCTATGCCGACGCCGACTACCGCACGGTGAGCGACTACGCCGCTACGCTCGGTTTCAAGGGACAGCTGATGCCCTGGGACTGGTCCTATTACACCGAGAAATACAAGGATGAGAAATATGCCCTGAACGACGAGCTGGTGAAACCCTACCTGAAACTCGAAAACGTGAAGAAGGGCGTCTTCATGCTGGCCAACAAGCTCTACGGGCTGAATTTCACGCCCGACGACAAGATCGAGGTGTACCATCCCGACGTGACGGCCTACGACGTGACGGACGCCGACGGACGCTTCATGGCGGTCCTCTACCTCGACTTCTTCCCCCGCGAGTCGAAGCGTTCGGGGGCGTGGATGACCGAGTTCCGCGGCACGAAGATCGAGGACGGCAAGGAGATCCGTCCGCTGGTGTCGCTGGTGATGAACTTCACCAAGCCCTCCGAAACGGCTCCGTCGCTGCTGACGTTCGACGAGCTGGAGACCTTCCTCCACGAATTCGGACACGCCCTGCACGGCATGCTGGGCGAGGGCAAGTACGAGTCGCAGACCGGCACGAACGTCTACCGCGACTTCGTGGAACTGCCCTCGCAGCTGATGGAGAACTGGGCGACCGAGAAGGAGTTCCTCGACCTGTGGGCCGTGCACTACGAGACCGGCGAGCCGATGCCCGCCGAGATCGTCGACCGCATCGTCGCCGCGCAGAACTATCTGGCGGCTTACGCCAACGTGCGCCAGCTGTCGTTCGGCATGACCGACATGGCATGGCATACGCTCACCGAGCCGTTCGAGGGCGACGTGGAGCAGTTCGAAGCCGTCTCGATGGCCCCGACGCAGGTGCTGCCCGTCGTTTCCGGAACGGCGATGGCTCCGGCCTTCGGCCACATCTTCTCGGGCGGTTACGCCGCCGGATACTACGGTTACAAGTGGGCCGAGGTGCTCGAGGCCGACGCTTTCTCGCTCTTCAAGGAGAAGGGCATCTTCAACCGCGAGGCGGCTTCGTCGTTCCGCGAGAACGTCCTCTCGAAGGGCGGCACGGAGCACCCGATGGAACTCTACGTGCGTTTCCGCGGCCACAAGCCCGAAACCCGCGCCCTCATCGAAAAGATGGGTCTGGGAAAATAAGCGATCCGTTCACCGATTCCGGAGGAGGGCCTGCACAGGCCCTCCTCTTTTCGTATCCCGGGGACCGGAACGGCAGGCTGCGGTTCCGGGTCGGGCATTCGGATCTTCGGCGCCGCGGGCGCCGACGCGTCTGTCCGCCCCCCCCCGCCGGGCGCGATTCAGTTTTGCAACCGTCCGGTTTTTTCGTATCTTTGCGACTTGGGAAGAGAATTTTTTGTTGACTATATCTATGCTTGAAAAATCGAATGCCGCATTGATCGAGGCGATCCATGCGCATACGCCGCAGCATTCGAATCCGGCTTCGCTGCTGATGGACATGCTGAACATAGGCCGCGAGGCCGCTTACAGGAGGCTGCGCGGCGAGGTGCCGTTCACCTTCGGCGAAGCCAGCGCGCTGTGCGCGCGGATGCACTTCTCGCTCGACCGGGTGGTGGGGCTGGCGGCTACGGACAAGTTGTCATTCCAGCTCAAGTTCAAGGAGTTCACCGCGCTGCTCGAAACCTATAACGAGATTCTGGAACGCGACATCGCCTTTATGCGCGAGGTGGCGTCAGACCCCACGACCGAATTTGCCACGGCGACCAATTCGCTGCCGGCGGAGTTCTACGGCAAATACGACAACCTGAACCGGTTCAAGCTCTTCAAATGGCTTTACCAGCACGAAGTGGGCAACCCCGCCGTGAGGACCTTCGAGGAGCTGAAGCTCCCCGCGGAATTGCAGCGCAACTGCCGGGAGTATGTCCGGTGGGTGCAGTCGGTCGCGACGACCTACCTGATCTTCGACGACAGCAATTTCAAGCACTGGCTCAACGCCCTGCGCGCCTACCGGGAGATGCACCTGATTTCGCAGGAGAGCGTTCGCGTGCTCCGGGACGAACTCTTCGCCATGCTCGACGAGATGGAGACGGTGGCGGTCAAGGGGGAGTTCGAGAACGGCAACAGGATCTTCCTCTATCTTTCGGACATCGACCTCGAGTCGTCGTACAGCTATGTCACGACCAGCAGACACCAGGCCGTGAACATCGGAATGTTCTCGCTGAACGGACTGCGGACGCCCGATCCGCTGATGTACGAATACGTGAAGAAATGGATCAAGACCCAGAGCCGGTTTTCGACGCTCATATCCGGCAGCGGAGAGCTGCGGCGCATCCACTATTTCAAGCGTCAGCGCGAGATCGTCGCCCAGCTGGGCTGACGCCCCGTTCCCGATGCGGAGTCTCTCCGGCGGGCACAAAAAGAAAGGGGAGGGTTTCACAACCCTCCCCTCGAAGCCTCCGGATGTGCGGAACATAGTTGCGTCACTGTCAAGCAATCCTTCCAACTTCTGTGGGCGTCACTACATGCAAACTGAATTCTTCATAGCCCCTTTCGGAACTGATACAAACGTACGCCATTTCGGCGGACGAACCAAGACGGAAATCGAAACAATCCGAAATGCGATGTTCTAATTTCGTGTATCGAACGGATTATCGCCGCTCCGGTTTCGATAATCGGTTATTCCGGGAGGCGGCGTTTCGATTATCGAAACGAAAGGCCTCCGGCGTCTGGAATCCGAAACGCCGCTTCCGCCCGCCGCAGAAATGAAAAAACGACTAAATTTTGCACGGGCCGCGACGAAGTAGTAAAAAATTACTACTTTTACCCCGTCCCCGTTCATACCGGCTATTTCCCATGGAAGACGAAAGAACACTGCTCGAAAAACTTGCCCGCGGCGACCGCGCGTCGTTCGACGCCCTCTACATGAGGTATGCGGCGAAGACCGAGGAGTTTCTGTGCCGCATGCTCAAGAACCGGGCAGAGGCCGAGGACATCACCCACGACCTGTTCCTGAAAATCTGGCAGAACCGCAGCACGATGGCCGGCGTCACGGCCTTCGGCTCCTACCTGTTCCGCATGGCCCGCAATGCCGTATACGACCGTTTCGACAGCCGCGCGGTGCGGACCAACTTCGCCCGGCAGACCAATCTGCTGCCCGAATACGAACTTCCGGACGTGGACAACCGCGACCTGCTGCTGCTGATTCAGCTGGCGGTGGAGAAGATGCCCGGGCAGCGGCAGCGCATCTTCCGCATGAGCCGTGAGGAGGGCATCGCCAACGACGAAATCGCCCGGCGTCTTGGCATCTCCACGCGCACCGTCGAAAATCAGATTTCGAGGGCCTTGTCCGAACTGCGCAAACTCGTCACGCTGATCCTGTTTTTCTTCTAAAAACTTTTTTCACCTTTCGGGCGTGCGTAACGGCCGCGTGAACCGTCTTATTGGTGAAACGGGAAAGATCGTTATGTCTGTAAATCGAATAAAAACCATTATCGAAACCTTCCTCGGCAGCGACATGCCCGGGGAGGTGCAGCAGCGCTTCGCGGAGTGGCTGCGCGACCCCGCCTCGCGCGATGAAAAGGAGCGGGCGCTGGAAAACTACTGGAACGGACTCCGGGCCGAAGAGCCGGGAGGCCGTGAACGCAAACTCGAACGGCTCCACGAGGCGATGCGCCGCGGCGAGCGGTTCCGCGTCCGCCGCATCTGGCGCAACGTCGCAGCCGCGGCCGCCGTCGTGCTGCTGGCCGCCGGAACGAACTACGTCGTGGTGAAGGATTACCTGCGCACGAAGATCGAAACCAACATCGTCACCTCGGCCCACGACAAGGGCGAGTACGTACTGCCCGACGGTACGCATATCTGGCTCAACGCCGGGAGCGTGCTCCGGTACTACGGCGACCTGACGGGGCGCCGCAGGGTGGTGGAACTCGACGGCGAAGGCTTCTTCAAGGTCCGGCACGATGCCGACCGTCCGTTCATCCTGCAGATGGAGGATATGAACATCGAGGTGCTCGGCACGGAGTTCGACGTGATCAACTACGCCGAGTTCGCGACCACGGAGGCCATTCTCTGCAACGGCAGCATCCGCGCCTACGGCGGCCGTCTGCCGGCGCCCGTGACGCTGAAACCCGGCGACAGGCTGGTGTTCGACAGGAAGGAGGGGCGCGCCTCGCGCTCGCGGGTCTCGACGCGCAACTACTCGCAGTGGATGGGCGGCTCGTTGTCGTTCGACGACACCTCGCTGGCCGACATTCTCACCAACCTCGAACGCTGGTACGCCGTCGAGATCGACGCTCCCGAGGCGTGGACCCGGCAGGTGCGCATGTCGTTCAAGCTGATCCGCAACGAAAGTATCGAGGAGATTCTGAAAGCCATGTCGCTCGTCGTGGAGATGGACTACGTCTGCGCAGGGCGGCGCATAACGATCATTCCCAAACAACCGAAAAATTCCTAAAAATTACGCGCCTATGTAAAAAGGACCCGGACTTTCCCGCTTTCACTTCCGGAACGCAGAATCCGTTCCGGCCGTTTCGACCATTACCTAAATTACAAACCCATGCGTAAACTTATCCAAGCTAAAATCCTTGGTGCAGCCCTGCTATTGCTTTTTCTGACCACGGGAGGACGGGCGCAAACTCCCCCCCCCACGGTTAGCATTGCCAAGGAAAACGTCTCTGTCGAACAGGTTTTGAAAGAGATAGAGCGACTGACCAATTACACGTTTTTCTACAATAACGGCGACTTCGACCTCAAGCGGATCGTGTCCGTCGCGGCCGTGCGCAAGCCCGTGTCCGAGGTGGTGCGGCAGATGCTGCCCGACTGTTCGTGCCGTTTCGAGAACCGGAGGATCATCCTCGTCAAGGACGCCGCGCCCCAGCGCCAGACGGTGAAGGGCGTCGTCAAGGACGAGAAGGGCGCGCCCGTGATCGGCGCCACGGTCCTCGTGACCGATGCCGGGCAGACCCGGGGCATATCGACCGACATGAACGGCAGCTTCACGCTCACCCTCCCGGCGCTTACGGCCGAAGCCATGCTCGAAGTGTCGTTCATCGGCTTCGACACCTACAAATCGGCGGTCGGAAGCCGCACGTTCTTCGACGTGGTGCTGACCTACGCCCAGCAGAGCATCGACGAGGTGGTCGTGGTGGGATACGGCGTGCAGAAGAAGGCCAACCTCACGGGAGCCGTGGCCACCGTGTCGCAGAAGGAGCTGAAAGACCGTCCCGTGTCGAACGTGGGCCGCGCCTTGCAGGGCGTGATCCCCAACCTCAACGTGACGCTCTCGTCGGGACAGCCCGGAGCCGGAGCGACCTACAACATCCGCGGTACGACCTCGCCCAACGGCGGCAGCCCCCTGGTGCTGATCGACGGCGTCGAGACCTATCCCGACCGCATCAACTCGAACGACATCGAGTCGATCACGGTCCTGAAGGACGCTTCGTCCGCCGCCATCTACGGCGCACGCGGAGCCTTCGGCGTCATCCTGATCACCACCAAGAGCGGCAAGTACAACGAGAAGGCCGAAGTGTCGTACAACGGCTATTTCTCCGTCTCCAGCCCCACGACCTCGACCGACTACGAGACGCGCGGATACTACTCGGCCAAGATCGCCGACTTCTTTATGATGGCCACGCAGAACACCCCCTACACCTCCTACACCGAGGCCGACTACAAGGCTCTCTGGGAGCGGCGCAACGACAAGACCGAGAACCCGGCGCGTCCGTGGGTCGTCACCGACAGGCGCAACGGCCGTCAGCAGTACGTCTATCTGGCCAACTTCGACTGGTACAACTACCTCTACGACGACAGCCGCCCGACGTGGGACCACAACATCAACATCAAGGGCGGAACCAAGGCGCTCTCCTACATGGTCAGCGGACGCTATTACCAGCAGAAGGGCGTCAACCGCATCGAGCCGGACATGTTTAAGTCCTACAACTTCCGCGTGAAGCTCCAGGCCGAGATCAAACCCTGGCTGACCATCGCCAGCAACACCAAGTTCTTCCAGTCGAACTACAAGTATTACGGTTACGAGGACGAGTATAACAACTTCCGCAAACCCACGCTGCACGCCCTGGCGTCGTTCGTGCCGGTGAATCCCGACGGTACGGCCGTGTCGCACACCTCGATGACCCAGTCGTCGACCCACTACCTGATGGACGGTTACAGCGCCATGATGCAGAAGGGCAAGAGCTTCGGCAACAAGAAGACGCAGGAGATCACCACGACGTTCGAAGCCACGTTCAAACTGCACAAAAACTTCAACGTAAAGGCCGACTTCAGCTATACGCAGGGATACCTCCACAACGACTACCGCAGCGTCAATGTCCAGTATTCGCAGTATCCGGGCGAGGTGATGACCGAACCCGAAGGAAGCTTCCCCAACAAGTACAAGGAGGTCGTCTGGGACCAGAACTACTATGTGGCCGACGTCTACGGAACCTACAACAAGACCTTCAGCGAGAAGCACAACCTGACGCTGATCGCCGGTTACAACTACGAGGCCAAGTATTACCGCGACCTCACGGCGGCCAACGACGGACTGCTGTCCGAGGACCTCTCGGACTTCAACCTCGCCAAGGGCACGACCAACTTCACGCTCAACGGAGGCCGCAACGAATACGCCATCATGGGCTGGTTCTACCGCGCGGCTTACGATTACAAGGGCAAGTACCTGGCCGAAGTCAACGGACGCTACGACGGTACGTCGCGTTTCCCGCGCGGCAAGCGTTACGGCTTCTTCCCCTCGTTCTCGGCGGCATACCGCATCAGCGAGGAGGCGTTCTTCGAACCGCTGCGCAAGACGGTCGACAACCTCAAGATCCGACTTTCGTACGGTTCGCTCGGCAACCAGCAGATCGGTTACTACGACTTCATCCAGACCATCACGACCAAGGGCTCGATGGGCGACTATTCGTTCGACGGTACGATTCTCGGCCAGCACGCCACGGTGAGCGATCCCGTATCGGGCAACCAGACCTGGGAGAAGGTCATCTCGAAGAACCTCGGCGCGGATCTCAACATGTTCAGCAACCGTCTCTCGCTGACGGCCGATTTCTACATCCGCGACACGAAGGGCATCCTGGGCAAGGGCAAGTCGCTGCCCTCGATCTACGGCGCCAACGAACCGCAGGTCAACTCGAACAACCTCCGTACGAAAGGTTACGAACTGGTGCTGGGCTGGCGCGACTCGTTCAAACTCGCCGGAAGCACCTTCAGCTACGGCATCACGGGGACGTTCTCGGACTACACGGCCGAGTACACCAAGTGCGACAACCCCTCGGGGCTGATCGGAGACCCTTATGTGGGCAAGAAGTACGGCGAAATCTGGGGCTATAAGGTCGACGGGCTGTTCCGCAACGACGAGGAGGCCGCCGAGTACGCTTCGCGCGTGGACCTTTCGAAGGTCGCCGCAGGATATTATTCCGCGACGGGAGCCTATGGAAAGGGCGTTCGCGGAGGCGACATCAAGTACCTCGACCTGGACGGAAGCGGTATCGTCGACGGCGGCAAGGGAACGCTGGAAGACCCGGGAGACCGCCGCGTGATCGGCAACTCGTCGCCCCGCTACCAATACGGACTCACGCTCAACCTTTCGTGGTACGGATTCGACCTCTCGGTGTTCATGCAGGGCATCGGCCGGCTCGACTGGTATCCCGGCGCGGACAACCTGCGCTTCTGGGGGCCGTACAGCCGTCCCTATGCGACCTTCATTCCGAAAAATTTTATGAGTCAGGTGTGGAGCGAGAGCAATCCCGACGCCTATCTCCCGCGCGCCCGCGCCTATACGTCGCTCAACTCGACGCAGGGCACGGCCTACTATACCAACGACCGTTACCTGCAAAATCTGGCCTACTGCCGGCTGAAAAACCTCACCCTCGGCTACACGATTCCCAAGCGGCTGACCTCGAAGGTCGGCATCAAGGAGTGCCGTGTCTACTTCAGCGGCGAGAACCTCGCCACGTGGAGCGCCCTGAAAAACGATTTCCTCGATCCCGAGCAGGCTGCCGCCGATTCGGACAAGAAGTCGAACGTCTATCCCTGGTGCAGGACCTATTCCGTGGGTCTGAACTTAACCTTCTAAAGCGATTGCCGTTATGAAAAAATACATTCTTTATATACTGACCGGTGTGGCGGCGTGCGGACTTTGCAGCTGCGAGGACGCGCTCGACCGCTACCCGAAGGACCGGCTCACTCCCGATAACTTCTTCCACACGGAGGAGGAGTGCCAGCTCTACACCAACGATTTCTACACGATGTTTCCCTCCGCCGGGACCATCTACGGCGAGACGGCCGACATCATCGCCAAGACCACGCTCACGAGCGAGGTGCTGGGCAACCGCACCGTGCCCGCGACGGCTGGCTCCTGGAAGTGGGAGAAGCTGCGCGACATCAATTTCTTCCTCCAATACTCCTCCAACTGTGCCGACGAGCACGTGCGGCTCGAGTACGAGGGCGTGGCGCGCTTCTTCCGGGCGTGGTTCTACTTCGAGAAGGTGAAGCATTACGGCGACGTGCCCTGGGTCGACCGTCCGATCGACGCCGGCGACCCGCTGCTCTTCGAAAAGGGCCGCGATCCGCGCGAGATGGTGATGCAGAAGGTGATCGAAGACCTCGATTTCGCCGTTACCAACCTGCCCGTCGAAAGGTCGGTCTACCGCGTGACGCGCTGGGCGGCGCTGGCGCTCAAGAGCCGCGTCTGCCTGTTCGAGGGAACCTTCCGCAAGTATCACGGGCTGAAGGACTGGGAAAGCTATCTCACGGCCTGCGCGACGGCGTCGAAGCGCTTCATCGACGAGAGCGGATACTCGGTCTACACGACGGGAACGACGCCGTATCTCAACCTTTTCTCGTCGCTCAAGGCCCTCGACACCGAAATCGTGCTCGCCCGGGCCTACAACACGGCTATCGGTCTGAAGCACGACGTCAACGGCTACCTCACGAGCATCACGATGGGACGCCCCGGCCTGCTGAAGAACATCGCCAACATGTATCTGATGAAGGACGGCACACCCTTCACCTCGCAGCCCGGCTGGGAGACGATGCAGCTCCCCGAGGAGAGCAAAAACCGGGACGGCCGCTTCGCACAGACGGTCCGCACGCCCGGGTACAAGCGCATCGACGACACGGCGCTGTCGGCCCCGAACCTTGCGGCGACGATGACCGGATACCAGCTGGTGAAGTACCTCCAGTCGGCCAAGTACGATTCGTACAACGCTTCGACGAACGACCTGCCGCTGCTGCGCGCCGCCGAGGTGATGCTCAACTACGCCGAGGCCAAGGCCGAGCTGGGAACCCTCACGCAGGAAGACATCGACCTTGCGATCAAGCCGCTGCGCGACCGTGCGGGCGTCGCCAACCTCTCGCTCACGAAGGCCAACGCTTCGCCCGACCCCTATCTGGCTTCGCCGGAGACCGGCTATGCCAACGTGACGGGCGACAACAAGGGCGTGATCCTCGAAATCCGCCGCGAACGCACCGTCGAACTGCTGATGGAGAACCTCCGCTACTGGGACATCATGCGCTGGAAGGAGGGCAAGCGTTTCGAAAAACCCTTCACGGGGCTGTATTTCCCCGGCACGGGGTCCTACGACCTGAACAACGACGGCGTGGACGACGTCTGCATCTGGTCCGGCTCGAAGCCCGCGACCTCGGCCCCGGCGGTCTACGAACTGAACAAGGAGATCTTCTTGAGCGGGGGCGACAGCGGCTACATCATTATCCATACGGATTACGCCCGTTCGTGGAACGAGGAGCGCGATTACCTCTATCCCGTGCCCACCGACGACCGGGTGCTGACCCAGGGCGCCATTACGCAGAACCCCGGCTGGAACGACGGCCTGAATTTCTAACCTGAAAAAAAGAATGATTATGAAAATCAAGCGATTCATACTGCTCGCCTTCTCCGGCTGCTGCCTGGCGTTGTCCGGGGCGGCCTGCTCCGGGCTGGAGGGCGACAACTCCGACTTCGATTTCGGGGACATGACCTCCGACGCACCCGACAATCCCTACGACGGACAGGGTTACGACCGCCTGCCCAACTCGGTGCGGCTGGCGACCTACAACACCCACCGCTGCGAGGGATGGACCCAGAACTCCGGGACCGACCGCGCGAACTACAACAACACGGCCAAGGTCATCTCGCTGATGGACCCCGACGTGATCGCGTTGCAGGAACTGGACAAGAACACCACGTGGCATCAGACCGACCAGTTGCAGGAACTGGCCGACCGCACGGGGATGCGGCCCTACTACTGCAAGACGATCAGCTACCGCGGCGGCGACTACGGCATCGGCATCCTCTGCAAGACGGCGCCTAAAAACACCTATGCGGGCGATCTGCCGGGAACCGAGGCGCGGAAGTTCTTCCTCGCGGAGTTCGACGGCTACATCTTCATCGCCACGCACTTCTGCCACCAGAGCGATGAGAACCGCCAGCGGTCGTTCGAGATCATAACCGAGTATATCGCCGCCAACTACGCCGCCTATACCAAGCCGATCTACCTGGCGGGGGACCTCAACACGTCGAAGCTTCCGGCAGCGGCGCTCGAATCGTGGAAGATCATCAGCACCTCGGCCAATACCTTCGTGAACACCTCTTCGCCGTCGCGCATCGACTATGTGCTCGTCTACACGGGCAATTCGCCGTCGTACGAGGTGCTGCGCACCGCCGTGCCCTCGTACGAGGAGATCAACGTGATGACGGTCTCCGACCACCTTCCCGTACTGGTAGACCTCAAAAAGTAAGCGATTATGAAAAACAGACTCTTGAATAGCTTTTTCCGGGCGGCGGCGGCCTTCGCGCTGCTGCTCGCGGCCGGAGCGTGCAAGGACGACGTGGCGCTGCCGATGCAGCGGGTAGCGCTGAACACGCACGCGATTCTCGCGCCGTCGTTCGCCACGACGCTCTCGTTCGACGTCGAGGCCAACTGCGACTGGACGATCTCCGTCGCGGGCGACGACACCTCGTGGGCCGAACTCTCGCAGACCGAGGCCACGGGCATGGCGACCGTGGCGGTGTCCATTGCCGAAAACAATACTTCCGGCTCCCGTGCGCTGACGATACGCGTTGCGGCCAAACGGAATGCCGCGGTCGTGGAGGAGTTGTCCTTCGTGCAGGCTTCGGCGACGGCCGAGGGGTATCTCTCGATCCCCGATCTGCGGAAACTGGCCGCCGACGGCGACTACTCCGTGACGCAGGACGTGAAGATGCGCGGAATCGTGGTGTCGAGCGTCCAGGACAATAACTATTACGACAACTGCATCGCGCTCCAGAGCGCCCTGAAAGCCAACTGCGGCATTACGCTCCGCACCGACGAGGTGCTCTACCGCAAGCCGGGCGAGGAGCTGGAGATCGACCTGAAGGGGGCGGTCGTCGGGGTGAATCCCGAAACCGGCGTGATGGAGGTGAAACCCGCCGCGGACGACAAGGTGAGCCGCACGGAGACGACGCAGGTGAAGATCGAAGCCTTGAAGATCACCTACGAGGAGCTTCGGTCGGGAGCCTACGAGTCGATGTATGCAGGCATTTATTCCCAGGTCTACGTGCCGGAAGGCGGTTCGCTGAACGGTATAACGCTCAAGGACGATCTGTCGATGCAGGACCCCGACAACAACCGTTTCCGGCTGGTGGCTTCGCAGGCTTCCTCGTTTGGCATTGATCCTGCGCCGACGGGTAGCGGAGTGCTCAAGGGAATCGTTGTGCCGCAGGACGGCGCCTATGCGATCCGCCCCTGCACGGCCGGGGACAAGGAACTCACCGGGCTGCGCTTCGGCGCCCAGGTTGGAATCAGGCTGCCCTATGTCTTCTCGTTCTACGCCGCCTCGCAGGCCAACAAGGATTGCAAGTACGTGACGGTGACCGATGGCACGTTCGACAAATTGGGGGCAGACTTCAAGGTCGAGGACAAGGATGTCACCAAATGCGTCGTGCTGACGGCAAAGGTGGCCCCGACGTCGAACAGCAGCCATTTCCGGCTGACGCACTGGGCCGATGAGGCCGCGCATGACAACATTCCGGCCAAGTCGATGGTTTACGGTCAGGACTCCTATTTCCTGCTGACCGTGCCTTTGGCCGAGGATATGCCTGCATCGTTCCGCATCTCATTCGGTATGTCGGGAACGGGCGGCGCTCCGAAGAACTGGGCGGTGGCCTATTCGACCGACGGCACGGAGTACGTCACTCCCTCCGACGGCTCGACAGCCATCTCGATTCCCGGGGCGATTGCGAGCAGCGGCTATTTCTATTATTTTACGGTGACCCTGACGCCGCAGTTGCGGCTGATGAAGGGCCAGACGCTGCTACTGAAACTTTATCCGACAGACAACGTCAGTTGCAACGGCGGTACGGCTGGATACAATTCGGATTCGCGCCTGCATTCGTGCGTCGCGATTGAGGCCGTGCCGAAATTCAGTACACCGAAACCGGTCGGAGCGGTTTATTTCGAGCCTTTCGACGGGTTGACCGAAGGGTTGGACTACCTCTACGGCGATAAGTTGGCTGCCATGCTGAACTATTGCGGCAGCGACATCTCGGAATGGGACGCCGTGCTGAAAAACGGACTTTCGGGCACCAACGTTCATCAGCGTCCGGGTTATGCCCAGATCGGTTATGTCGAGTCGCAGGCCGTGAAGCGGGCAGAGTATGAGAATAAGGCGGGGGCACTGCTCACGCCGGCGCTGAACGCAACGGGCGATCTGAACCTCTCTTTCCGCGCGATGGCCTACAAGACCTGTTCGGATCGCCCCAAGGGTAAGGCGACCGAACCCAAGGACAAGAAGGGCGATCTGACGGAGATCGTCGTCGAGGTGATCGGCGGCGGAACGATCGACGGCGCGACGAAGAAGGTCGTGTCGGGACTGGCGACCGATGCGTTCAACACCTATTCGCTGACGATCGACGGCGCGACGGCCTCCACGGCCCTGCGCTTTACGAGCGAACCCGCTTCGGGCGAGTTCTCGCGCTGGTTCATCGACGATATCTGTGTGACGAAGTAGGGATTGCCCGATGATTGAAAAGCGTCCCGGAGCATTCGCTCCGGGACGCTTCGTTACAGGCCGGATTGCGTCCGGTCAGTTCTCCGCCTTGGTGGTGACGGTGAAGAGCTGGCGGCCGTATTCGTCGGTGGCGGTTATCCGGATCTCGGCGGACGGCGTTACGGGCGTGTATTCGAGCATGTGGTCGGTGCGGTATTTGTCGAGGAAGCTGAACGAGGAGATGTCGTTGCCGCAGGCGTCGTGGACCGTGACGTAATAGTCGTCGTACTCCCGGACCGCCTTCAGCTGCGAGGCGGGAACCGCGGCTCCGTTTTCGCGGCATTCGAATTTCCACGTCGGATGCCAGTCCCAGACGTTGAGGCGCACGACCGGCCTGCCTTCGGCGTTTTTCAGCCCCGAGTTGTAGACCCGGCAGTATTGCTCGTCGCTGTCGCTGAAATTCACGCTCCGCCGCTCCGTGATCGTTCCGCCGCTGAAATCGTAACGGGTGAATGTCGCCGGGGCGCCGTCGTGGCAGAGCGGGAAATACCACCATGCGCCGCATACGCACGGGTGCGTGTACTCGGTCACGCTCATGTCGCTGCGCGGTACGGTGACCGTTTCGGCGATGTGGTTGTGCCCCGACCAGATCGTGACAGGCAGCTGCTTGTCCTTGTAGATGTCGAGCAATTCGTCGGCGTTGTCCATCGGGTTGGGCGACGAGGCCCCCGGGTTGCGGCGGAAGGCCGGGCAATGCCACGCGATTACGATGCGCTCGACGTCCGACGGCATGTAGTCGGCGTCCTTCTGCGCCCAGTCCATCTGACGCCGGTTGAGGCGGACGGCGAATGACCGGTCGCCGCCGGTGTTGACATACTGCGTATTGTCGAACACGACGTAGTGCACCTTGCCGATGTTGACGGCGTAGTATGTCGGCCCGAGCGCGGAGATATAGGCCAGTTCGGCCGCCGAGTCGTCGTCGCCGGCGATGTTCTGCACGGCCATGTCGTGGTCGTGGTTGCCGATGGCGTGGAAGGTCTGGATCGGCATGCCCCCGCGTTCGCAGACGTTGACGAAATTGGCCAGCGTCGCCTTGTTGGCGTTGGTCCAGTGCGACTCCTGCGTCATGTCGCCCAGATTCATGCCGTAGACCGGCACGCCTGCGGGCAGGGCTTTGACGTAGTCGCGCAGCGTCTTGAGGTAGGTGCGGCGGAACGTCGTGGAGTCCAGTTCGCCCTTCGGGGGACAGATCGACGGCGTGGCCGACGATGTGGTCTTGATCATCGCCCGGTTGCGGATATGCATGTCGGCCGACACGATCATAATGTGGCGGTCGTTGTTCACCTTTTTCAGCGTGAAGTCGTGCCGCTGCACCTGCTCCACGCTCGTGGGAGCGGTGACCCTGCGGTAGAAGCGGGGGATGAACCCACGCGTGGATTCGACCTCGTAACCCGACGGGACGGTCAGGTAGACCAGTTTCGACTTGTCGGACGACGTGCGCAGCCCGTAGGCCCCCTGTTTGTTCGTGCGCGTCATGTTCACGCCGTCGGTCACGACGACGCCCTGCACGGCGGCGCCGGCGCACGTCACGACCCCGCGCACGGTGGCTTTCGGGTCGATCTTCGACCAGTCGACGCCGTCGTCGGGCGAAGGGGGCGGATCGACGGGTTTTTCCTGTTCTCCGGGATCGTCGCCCGAACCCGAACAGCATATGCCGCCGGCGGATATTGCGAGCAGGGCGGCCAATAAAAGCAACAGTTTTTTCATGGTTGCGGTTTTTGCGGTTTGCGGCATGGGACGGCTTTCGGGAAAAGCGGGGAAAGGACGGTCGTCCTCTCCCCGCTTCGACCGTTCGTTACACGCCGCTATTTGTTATAGCGGATGGCGAAATATTCGAGGCTGCTGGCGTGTTCCGCGGCCAGGGCAGCGCCGCTGGCGCTCTGGTTCAGGCGCGCGTTGGCGTAGTCGGAGCCGTCGCTGCAGAGGTCGCTCGTCGGGCGAAGCCGGATGTAGACGTTTTCGTGGCCGAGAATCTCCTGGGGAAGCTCGAAGTCGATGCTTTTGTAGGCTACGCACGACGAATAGAGCGTGTTCGCCCAGACGGAAACGTCGGGGATGGTGTATTCGCCGATCAGATTCCACTGCGAGTCGTCCTTTGCGGCCTGCGAATCGGTCAGCGACCATTCGGCACACCAGAAACGGGGCGAGAAGAAGCTCTGCTGCGTGTTCATAACGGAAATCTGCATCGAGATATGCGATGTCGTGATGCCTTCGGTCGAGAAGTTGATCAGCCAGGCGTAGGGGCGGTCGGTGTCGTCGTCCCACCAGAAGTGGTTGGCGAAGGCGGTGTAGCAGGAACCGTATACATTCCCCTTGCCGCGCATACCCGTGCTGCCGTTGTAGTTGATTTGCGTGGAATTCGTCGCAATCTCATTGTTGCCCGGCCAGCCACCCGTGCCGTTTGCCGCGTTTTTATCCTTGGCATAGGGACCGCACCACTCCAGCGTTCCGTCGGGATTGCGGCTCACCAGATCGTCCATCAGCGGATTCCAGCTCTCCTTCGCGGGGTCGATCACTACGCCGATGCCGTTCTTGTTGCCGAAGTTGGCTCCGAAGATATAGGAGGCATTGTTGCCGACGGGACCCAGGTATTCGTAGGTTCCGCCGCCCCACATGTGCTGCTGGAAGGTGGCCTGCAGGTACTCTTTGCTGGCGGAGCCGGTGTACTTCTCCTGATAGGTGTGCGTCAGGTAGCCGTTCGTTCCGTAGGTGGGTTTCTGGACCTTGTTCTCTTTGTCGGGATTCCAGTAGCGGTACTCCGTCAGCAGGGCCGAGAAACTGTCTTCGACGCTGTTCTGCATGTTGTCCCAGATGTCGCCCTTGGTCTGGTGGCGGATCTGGTAGCGGCCGATGAAGCCGAGCGTCGGATCGTCGTCCATTTCGGCCGGGTCGGCTCCGTCGCGCCATTCGAAACGCGAGAAACGCTCGTGGACGATGACGCCCGAAATCTTGCCCGAGCCGTAGGGCAGGCGCGTGCCGTCGCTGCGGTAGGCGCAGTTGGTGTTGGTCAGCATGTACATGTCATCGCCGTTGATGTCGCGCACGAGCAGCGGGTATTTGCTGATGCGGCTTGCGCCCGTGCCGATCGCATAGCCCTCGTTGATGGGCGTGATTGCGCCTTTGCGTACGGGGAACTCGACGTCCTTCAGGGTGACGTAGGTGTAGATGTCGTCGTCGGTGAGCTGGCTCATCCACTTCTCCTTCACGGGAACGTCCGATGCCGAACCCGCGATGCGCGAAATGACCATCGCCTTGGTGACGTTGCGCAGTTCATAGCGGTCGGGGGTCTCGACCAGGTAGCCCGAGGCGCCCTGAATGAGAATCTGCACGTGGTCGTACTGTTCGAAGACGTTGTCTTCGGCCGTGGCGGTCTGGACGGCGATGCCGTATTTGCCGTCGTAGGTTTCGAGGTAGACGGTCCGCTCCGATATGCTGTAGTCGATCTTTGCGGTCGTGCTTTGCGTGTTCTCGCCCGCATTGTGGCTCTTGGTGTTGCTCACCACGATGCCTTCGAGGATGACGTAGTCTTCGACCTTCTTGTTCATGGCATACGTTTGGCGGAACTCCTCGAATGTGATCTGACGTCCGAGGGTCTCCTTCGCCGTGCGCTGCAGGAGGTTGAATTCGACGGAGACGGTCTCCTCCCAGCCGTCGGTGAAGGAGAGCGACACGGTAGCCGAACGCGGGATTTCATCTGCGGCGTTCGCCTCGGTCGTGATGGCCAGACTGCGATTTTCGCTCTCGGAATCCACGATTTCGAGACTCTCGATCCAATCGGCGTTGTCGGCCTTGGCATACTCGATGTCGACCGTGATCTCCGAGAAGGGAATGTTGGTCTCGATCGGCGAGATGTTCTCGCCGCCGGCTCCGGCGACGATGACGGACGAGTTGGCGAACTCGATCTTGGCGTCCACGAGCGCCTTCTGCTTGACGTAGACCGTGTCGCGGCGCGCGTCCACGTCGGAGCAGAGCACGAAGCCCGCTTTGCGTTTGAAGCCTTCGTTGAATTCGCATTCGGCGGTGATGGCGCCCTTTCCGTCCTCCGTCTCACCGCAGGTCAGGCTGATCCAGTCGGCCTGGTTGATACGCTCGATATGGAAGGCGCTGTTGGCGTAGATGTCGATGTCGAACGTATTCGCATCGGCTTCGACGACGAACTCCTTCTTCAGCGCGCCCAGTTTGACCAGGGCCAGATCGTCGGCGTCGTCGACGCTGCAGGCCGCCGAGGCTGCGCATACGGCCGCAATGCCTAAAAATTTAAATATCGATTTACGACAGTTCATATTCTATACGTTTTATTCGTTGTTGTTTGTTCCGGCCGTGCGCGGCGGACGGTGCATCCGCCGCGCGACCGCAATTCGTTTAGTTGTAGCGTACCGTTATCGTTCCGATACGGGCCTGGCTGTTACCGGCCGCAACGGACGGCGTCAGCGTTCCCTTCTCGATGCCCAGCGCCGTCAGGTAGTTCGAAGACGTGGCTTTGGGGTCGATGTCGGTAACCTTGTCGGCCACCTGCAAGCGCAGAACCACTTTCTCCCGGCCGAAGCAGTCGGCGGGCAGTTTGCGCAGGTGCTCGGTGAAGCCCGGGGTCGAATCCTGCGACGTGGTCGACCACCACGTGATCGAACGCTTCTTGATGATCGGGCTGTCGGGAACGGCCTGGAACGTCGCTCCGCCGTCGACCGAATAGAGCAGGTTCCAGTGCGCCGGGCCGGAGAGGGTCGTGTTGCTCATCGAGCCGTGGCCCCAGACGATGCCGAAGACCATGTTCGAACCGCTGATTCCCTGCGTGGAGAACGAAATGTCGAAGTATTTGCCCTTGTCGGCGTCGAAATCCCACCATTGCTGGGTGAACGTGATGCCGCCGTTTGCCACCAGACCTTTCTGTTCGGAGGAGGCGCCTCCCTTGCCCGAGCAGACGACGTTGTTGAAGTCCGCTGCGGCACCCTGCGTGGCGCCGTATTTATTGATCTCGCCTTCGCCGATCTCCGGTATGAGGTCGGTCTTGCGGTCGTTCCAGTTCCACTCGACGACGGTTTTCGAGAACGGTTCGTCGGTCAGCGCGATCTCCTCGGCGGTCATGGCGCGCAACTGGTAGCGGCCCAGGTCGCCGAAGCGGATCGGGGCGACGTCGTCAGCCACGACGATGCCGCGGAACGTGCCCGAACCCTGCGGTACGACGGAGTTGAAATCCAGGTCGCGGCCCGAGCTGAAACGCCGCCAGGGAGCGGCCGTATTGGTCAGCATGTAGATGGTCCGGCCCGTGTTGTCGTAGCACATCAGCGGGGCCACGTCCCAGCGCGGGGCGGTAGCCGTGCCGATCGGGTTGATGTTGTCCTTGAACGAATAGCCGTCGGTGCAGTTGGTGTAGGCGCCGTCCTTGCACATGATTTCGAGGTTGGTGACCGACACCAGCGTGAAGATGTCGTCGTCGGTGAGTTCGCCGATCGTCTTCGTCTTGACCGGAATCTTGAACTCGTCGGGCGTCGAGGTTTCGAGGATGTTGGCCGCAGTAAGTCCCGTGATGGTGTAGCACTCGGGGGAGTTCTTCTTTTCGAGCGTGGCCCCGTTCAGGGAGAGGCGCACCTTCGAGAAGCGGGCCGGCGTGTTGTCTTCGGAGGAGGCGAATTTCAGGCAGAAGCCCCACTTGCCGTCGAGGCTCTCGATATAGGCCGTCCGGTCGTTTTCGCCGCGGTCGAAGAAGAACTGTTGGGTCTGGGGACTCGAAACGACGTTCTTGCTGTCGGGGTCGCTGACGATGTAGCCTTCGATATACTGCTGGAGCGTGATCTCGCCCGGAGTCAGGGCGCGCACCGCGGCGAAATCGGCAGCGGTCGGGTAGGGCTTCTGGGTGATTTTGCACGAGGCCGAAACGGAGTTGCCGTGTTCGTCGGTGAAGTTGAGCCGGATCGTGGCGGTGCGCGGCTCCGAACCCTCGTTTTTGGCCAGCGAGAACGTCAGGCCGTCGTCGGTGATCGCGGGCTTCAGAATCCACTCGGCGCCCTCCGCGACGGGAACGTCGTACGCCACGTCGTAACCGATCTGGTCGGAGTAGGGCACGAGGTTGTTGGTCGTGGCCGGAACCGCGCAATCCTGGGCGTAACCTTCGTACGTTTCGGCATTGCTGTCCAGCTTGAGCGCCGGCAGGGCGATGCCCTGCGTGACGGTGAGCACCGATTTGGTGATCTCGCCCTTGGCGTCTTCGATGAAGAGGGTCAGATCGGCGATGCGCGCGAATCCGGAGTCGTTGTCCGTGACCTCGAACGTGATTCCCTTGTAGGTGGCCGAGACGTTGGAGATCCACGGTTCGACGGGCTGCGCCTGCGGTTCGTCGCCGCCTTCGCCTTCGCCGCCCTCTTCGCCCTCTTCGGCGCGGGTCAGGACGGTGACGGGATCGTTGGGCAGGCCGTCGTTGTCGTAATAGGTGACGCTGGCTTCCAGATCGTCGATGCAGTAGCGCAGGTTGGTGCTGATCGGCGTGAAGATCTGCGACCGGGACTTCAGCAGCGTAACCGCCGGTTTCGAGAACGAGAGCGAAGCGTCGGTGATGGCTCCGGCCTGCGAGAACATCACCGTATCGGTCAGGGAACCTTTCTCGAACACGACGCCGATCTTTCTCGAAATGCCGTAGTTGGCCGAATAGGTGAATACGATTTCGTTATTGCCGTATCCCTGGAGTTTGTTGAGGGAGGCCCACTTCACGGGACGCGTGAAGCGCGCCGTCCAGTCGCCGTTCGAGTAGACCAGCACGTGCGTCGAACCGGCATCCTTGGTCAGGGAAAGTTCGCGCGCCGAGACCGCCAGAGGCAGGTCCAGCTCGAAATCCTCCTGGCAGCCGGTCAGGGCCGTCGTCAGGGCCGTCAGGGCGATCAGTACGCCGGCGACCGATCTTTTCTGTTTATTGAATATTGTTTTCATTCGTCTGAAAGTTTCGGATTATTACAAGCCGTAAGCCTTGTATTCGTTGTTGTCGAGGTTGTTCTTCGAGTAGGTGACCTCCGTGTCGGGAATGGGGTAGTAGCGGTGGCACGGTTTGATCCGGCTGTTAGCCGTGTTGAGTTGCAGATAGGCGTAGTCGCTGTTGTCCGTTACGGCTTCGTACCAGATACCCCAGCGGACCAGGTCGTACTTGCGCTGGAATTCGCCGAAAAGCTCGCGGGCGCGCTCGTTGCGGATCTCCTCCTCGAGGCGCGCGGGGGTGCGGAAGGTGTACTTGGACAGATTGGCGCGCGTGCGGGTCATGTCGAGGTATTCGACCGCCTTTTCGTAGTTTTCCTTATAGAAATAGCACTCGGCCATCATCAGCAGCGCGTCGGCATAGCGGAAGACCTTGTAGTTGTTGCCGTCGGCCGAGGACTGCATGTTCGGACACCAGAACTTCGGTCCGCACCACGGGCGGGTGTTGGTGCTGTTGAACGTCTTGTCCTCGTATCCCCATGCCATGTTGTACTTGGCGCGGATGTCCTTGCCCATTTTGGACTGGAGACCCTGGCTGAAATAGACGTTCGGACGCATCGCCGACCAGACGGTCGCCTGGTCGCCCAGTTCGGGAATCTCCACGCCGTCGTAGATCGCCGAATTGGCCGCACGCGGGTAGGGCTGGCAGATGCAGGCCACGTTGGACGTGTAGGTAAGGGCGCCCTGGGTGTAGGTGTGCTGAATTTCCATGATCGACTCCGGGGTGTTCTTGTTCCGGAACAGGATATTCTCGGCGTAGTCGTACTGCGACAGCGGACCGTAAATCGTTTCGATCTGCTCCAGCGCGTCCAGCGCCACGTCCCACTGCTTGTTCCACATGGCCATCTTGGCGATGAGCATGTAGGCGCAGGAGGCTCCCAGACGATTGGCCTCGTTGTCGTAGGTGCGGGTTTGGGCGGCGAGGGGAGCTATCGACTGAAGGTCTTCGATGACCTTGTTGCGGGTCTCGTTGGCGTCCATGCGCGGCAGCACCTGAATCCGGCTCAAAACCTCGTTGTCCGTAACGTCGTCGAAATAGAACGGAACGTTGCCGAAGAAGCAGGTCAGCGTCCAGTAGAAGAACGCCCGCAGGGTTTTCGCTTCGCAAAGCAGCTGGTGGTACTGCTCCTCGCTGATCACCTCGTTTTTATAGGCGCGCTCGATGCCGTTGACGGCGAAGTTGCAGCGCTGTACGCCGAGGTAGCCGTTGCGCCAGACCGTCGAACCCATGCGCGGCACGGCGGGCGAGATGTCCAGGCTGGCGTCGAGCGTTCCCGACGGGCAGTAGGCGATGTCGGTGACACACTCGGTGGCGATCATGTAGGTATAGGTGTAGATCGACTTGATCGGAATGTAGCATCCGTTTACGACCGACTGGCATTCCGAAAATTTGCGGAAGAAGTCGTCGGGATTCGAGATGCCCGATGTGTCTTCGTCCAGCGTGCATGCCTGAAACGAAAGCATGGCCATGGCCGCGGCCGTGTAGAATATATGTTTGAGTTTCATCGTCTTAATTCTGTTAGGTTAGTATCTCAACTGAAGGCTGAATATGATGGTGCGGGGCTTGGGATAGGCGCCCAGGTCCATACGGCGCAGCGTCGACGAGGTTCCCTCGCTGGAAACGTCGGGGTCGAATCCGTTGTACTTTTTCCACAGAAAGAGGTTTTCGCCCGATACGCTCAGGGTGAGGTCTTTCATCCACGAGCATTTTTTCTTGAGGTCGAACGTGTACGACAGCGTGATGTTCTTCAGCCGGAGGTACGAAGCGTCGTGGATCATAAAGTCGCTCGGAAGCGCGGCGTCGCTTTTCGCTCCGGCCCGCGGAATGTCGGAATTCGGGTTCCGGACGGGATGCCAGGCGTTCAGCATGTAGCGGTACTGGTTAGCGAACTGCGAACCGGCCATGTAGATCTCCGAATAGTTGTAGATCTTGCCGCCGAGCGAGTAGGCGAAGTAGACGCCCAGCTTGAAACCGTGGATGTAGAACGTGTTCTGCAAACCTCCGTACAGATACGGGTCGGCGTTGCCCTGGTAGATCAGGTCTTCGCGCGAGAGCACGCCGTCGTGGTTGGTGTCGTAGTAGCGCGGGCCTCCGTCGGTGTTGGCCGGGCTGACGTAGGTTTTCGTCACCGCGTTTTCCTCGCGTTCCTCGGCGCTCTTCCACGTGCCGCCGTATTTGAATCCCCAGAGCGAGTTGAGCGGGTAGCCCTTGACGTAGCCGTACATCATGTAGGGGTTGTTGCCCGGCGAGTTGTAGGCCGAAATGAAGTCCTCGGAACCGATGTCGTCGACCTTCTGTTCGTTGTGCGACAGGGTGAGCGTCGTCGACCAGTGGAACTTCGGGCGGACGATGTTGTGGCTCTCGACCGACAGCTCGATACCCTTGTTCGAGGTCGAGCCGATGTTGGTCCAGCGTGACGTGTAACCGGTTTGGGCCGCAACGGCCAGCGACATCAGCAGGTCGGTCGTTTTGGATTTGTAGGCTTCGGCCGTGATGTTCAGGCGGCCTTTGAACATCGACCAGTCGATCGCCACGTTGTAGGCCGTGGTCTTCTCCCACGTGAGGTCCGGGGAGTCCAGGCGGCTGCGGTAGAACGCCACGGGCTGCGATCCGTCGAACAGATAGCCGCCCGTCGTCGAGGAGAGGGTGGCGAGCGAACGGTAGGTGCTGATCGCGTCGTTACCCGTCAGACCGGCGCTCAGGCGCAGCGACAGGTCGTCGATCCAGTTGCAGTCCTTCAGGAAATTCTCGTTCGAAATGTTCCACTTGAGGGCGGCCGACGGGAAGAACGCCCACTTGTTGTTGGCCGCGAAGTTCGAGGCTCCGTCGTAACGTCCCGTCACGGTCAGGTAATAGCGCGACTTCCAGTTGTAGTTCAGACGCGCGTAGACCGATGTTTTGGTTTTCTTCGAGTAGGAAGTGCCCGCCGAATAGGTCTCTTTGTCCTGCACGGCGTTCATGTTGTTCCACAGGATGGCGTCGTCCATGTAGCCTTTGCCGCTCAGGTTGAAATCGTGCGAGGCGAAACTGTAAGCCGAGAAACCGCCGAGAACGTCGAACGAATGGCCGTTCTTCTCGAACTTGTAGCCGGCCGTGGTCTCCCACGAGAACGAGTGCTCGTCCCACTCGGCGCGGTAGGCCTCGCCGCCTTCGTTCTCGCCTTTCAGGGGAAGGGTTCCCGGATAGTAACGGTAGGTATGCCGCTGGTAGAGATAGTAGGAGAAGGTGCTGTTGATCGTGAAGTTCTTCACCGGCTCCAGTTTCAGCGTGAAGGCGTGGTTGTTCGAGTGGCGTTCGAGGTAATAGGTGTTCAGGTCGATCAGCGCACGCTGCGTGTTGATCTTCTGCCCGTTGTAATACAGCGGGTTATACGTGTCGTTCGGCTTGAGCAGCGGTGACAGATACTGGGCGCTGCTGTACCAGGCCGTTCCGCCGATGGAGGATTTGTTCTGGTCGTTGTGACGCCAGGTGTACGAACCCGTATAGCCGACTTTCATCCATTTGAACAACTGGCGTTCGAGGTTGATACGTCCCGTGAAACGCTGCTGGCCGCTGTCCTGGATGATACCTTCGGTGTCGTTGTAGGAGAACGAAGCGTAATACGACGATTTGTCGCTGGTTCCCGACAGCGAGAGGGCGTAGTTGGAATAGAGGGCCGTGCGGGTGATCTCGTTGATCCAGTTCGTCCCTTCGCCCAGCGAGAGCGGGTCGGAATAGACCGAACCGGAGAGGGGCGTGTCCTTGCCTACGTCGGGGTGGTTGGCGTCGCTGCCGAAATAGGCGTAGTCGTTGCGGTACTGCGCGAATTCCGACGCGTTCATAATGTCGAGCTGACGGGGCAGTTGGGAGAAGCCCATGTCGGTCTTGAAGGTGATGTTGACCTTGCCCTTGGAGCCGAGACCCCGCTTGGTGGTGATGAGGATGACGCCGTTTGCGCCGCGCGAACCGTAGATCGCCGTCGAGGAGGCGTCCTTGAGGACGGATATGCCTGCGATGTCGTCGGAGTTGATGTCGTTCAGGTCGTGGATGGCGTCCATCACGCCGTCGACGACGATCAGCGGCTCGTTCGACGCGTTGATCGAGCGCGTGCCGCGGATGCGGATGGTGGTCGTGGCGCCCGGCTCACCGGTGGTCGACATGAAGTCGGCTCCGGCGATACGTCCCTGAAGGGCGTTGTCGACCGAAAGAACCGGTACGTCCTTGATGTCGTTCATCTTGACCGTCGCGACCGAACCGGTCAGGTCCTTTTTGGCGACCTGGCCGTAACCGATGACCACGATTTCGTCGATGTCGGTGGAGGAGTCCTTCTCCATCCTGACGGTGAAGTTCGTCCGCGAACCCACGTTCAGGGTCTCGGTCTTGTAACCCAGGTACGAAATCTGGAGGCTGTCCGAAGGCTTGGCCTTGATGGTGAATTTGCCTTTGACATCGGTGACTGCGCCCTGCGTGCCTTTGACGACCACGACCGTGGCGCCGATCAGCGGGTTGCCGTCCGGGTCGAGGACGGTTCCGCTGACAGTCTGGGCCTTTTGTTGAGCCGTTGCCGGCGCCGTGTGCGCCGCGAGCAGTATCAGTACCGCCACCAGCGACATCACTCGGACGGATGCTCTTATTGAGTGAAGAATTTTATTCATTTTAGGCTTTTTTTTGTTGAAACGACTTGTTCCTCTTTTTTACTCTTGTTCCTCCTCGTCGAAAGGCGCTCCCAGGATGATGTCCTTACCGCTGCCGTTGTTTTCGGCAAAGTAGTCCTCTTCGACCTTCTGCAGACGGCGGATGTAGAAATTGTCGAGGTAAATGCGGTTGTTGACGGCGGAGTTCTGCGTGAGGGAGCCGCAGATGATGCGGACCCGCGTGTTGGCCGTAATCGGGTTGGCTTTCGTGCCGGCGACGAAGACGAGGAAATCGTGACCCTCCCACATGTCTTCGGGGAACTCCTCGCTCGAAATGTCGTAATAGCCGGCTTCGAGGTCGATCGTGGTCTTTTCGGATTGGGCGAAATCACGGATGACGCCCCCGCCGAGCACCTCGACCGTGATCTTGTTGTCGTCCCGGGCGCCGGTCATGTAATCGGTGAAGGCCACGGCGCGGAACGAAACCATCAGCAGCGAGTCGCTGCGGAGCGTGTTGGTGTAGGGCGAAATCAGGTCGGCTCCGTGGCCCTTGTCGTCGCCCAGTTTCAGGTAGCCGTTCTTGCCGTAGCAGTGGGCGACCTCCTCCCCTTCGATCGTCGTGGACGTGAACCCGAGGTTTTTCTGGGCCGTGGTCCAGTTGTCGATCGGGGTTTCGCCGTCGGTGAAGCGCGGGTCGGTCTTGCCGTACTTCAGGGTCGCGAAATCATTGCTCACGCGGGCCGTGGAGCCTTGGTGGATGGGGATTATCCGGTTGTAGTTCAGTTCGCCGTCGGAGGCTGCCAGAATCAGCATGCCCGTGCGCCGCGTGTAGTAGCTCGACGTCGTGCTGCGCCGGTTGGCCTTCAGGGTTATCACGCGAAGCCCCGTCTGGGGATCTGTCGAAGAGTAATCCACCACCTTGGCCCACGGCGTCGCTGCGTCGTCTTCCCACGTCGCGACAAAGTCGATATTGGCGTCCACGTAGAGTTTGGCGAGACCGCCTTTCACGCCGACGATGCCGGCGTCGATAGGCTCTTTTGCGATCGGGTCCGCGTAGACCTTGATCGATTCGTTACGATCGGAGTTCGAATGCGTTTCACACGACGTGATGCCGATTGTCGCCGCGATTAATGCGGCTCCGGCCAATCCGCGTGAAAAACGGACGAAACCCTTCGTCAGGAATGTTTTTCTCATAATTGGTAAAAAGGTTAAGATTGGGTTTTATTTATTGGGGTCGGTTGATCGACGGGAGGTCTACTGTTTCAGCTCGAAGTCCGCCAGGATCGGGCGATGGTCCGACGGGTCGTAGAAGTTGGACACGTAGGGGCTTTGGGTCGCCGTGGTCCACTTGTCCATGACGGTCAGTGCGTTCACTATGCGGGCGTACATCGAGGGCGACGCATACATGTAGTCGATACGGGCGTTGCCGTAAGTCGACGATATGAAGCTTCCCGGGTAGCGCTCGGCGATGATGTCCTTGAGGTCGGTATGGTCCAGAATGTGGTTGTGGACCAGCAGCCGGGTGTCGTTCTCGGGATAGCCGTAGTACCAGTTGTCGGCGCGCGACCGCGAGTTGAAGTCGCCCATCATCAGCCAATCCTGACAGGAAGCGTACGCGGGATTGTTGACGGTCTGCGCGCAGATGTACTTGATCTCGAATTCGCGGTACTTGTCGCCCTCCTTGTTGGCGGCGCTCGCCGCCTGATCGGCCGAGCCGACTCCGAATCCATAGGCCTGCGGCCACGTGTGGAGCGTCACGATGTTTATCGTCCGGCCCTTCACGGTAACCCGCTGAATGGCGGCGCCGTGGGACACGGGCTTGCCCGCCTGGTCCGAATCGGTTATTTTCAGCAGCGTCTCGATCGGATATTTCGACGTGATGGTCTGCGGATAGTTGTCGCGCCAGCCGCCGACGGCCGTGTAGGCGTGGCCGTAACGGGCCGCCAGTGCCGCCCAGCCGTCGGGCAGGAACCGGGCGGAGGAGGCTTGCGCCGAATTCGTATTGTCCTTGTAGATGGTGGCCGATTCGCACCATACGCAGATGTCGGGATCGTATTTCTTCACCCACGCGACGAAGTTGTTGTAATTGTTCGCCTGGTCGGACCACATGCCGTTCTGGATGTTCCAGTAGAGCACGCGCAGGTTGTCGGAGCCGCGGCCCATCTCGCCGAGCGCGCGGACCTCGATATTGTCCACGTAGAAGCCGTGCACGCCGCTGCTCACGTCGTTGCCGGCCCAGTAGAGCATCGTGCCGTCGGTCGCGTTGTTTACGACGACCTCCACGTTGTGCCACTTCTTGACGGCCGCTTCGCTCGACGGGAGCGTTACGTGGCTCTTTTCGACGATGTATCTCCCCGAGGCGCTCGTGTAGCCCGAATTGTCGGCCGTCAGGGCGATGCTCTTGCCGTCGACGGAGGCCGACGCGATCATGCCGCCGTTCACCACCTGGAACAGCAGGAGATCCGTCGATCCGTACTGGTAGCAGAAATCGAACGAAACCTTCACGGAACGTATGCCGTCGATGGATTTCAGGGCTGCGGTCTGGAAAATGCCCCGCCCCGTGTTACCTGTGCCGCAAGCCAGATAGCCCTGGTATTCCTGGCAGCGGAACATATAGGTATAGTCGGCGATATTGCGGCTCGCGACGTACGAATCGGACATCAGGTGGGACGTGCCGACCGTTTTGCCGCTGATCTCGTCCCACGTGTTCGACTGGATGAACGCCGAGCCGGGGTTGTTGTAGGCGACCTTCTCGAAGGAGTCCGCATAGCCGTCGCGTCCGGTTCCCGTACCGGGGGTGACGGCTTCGGCCGTCGGAGCGTATCCCGTCGACTCCTGGCCGCCCATGATGTTGCCGCCCCAGACGAAATTGTCGAAACTCTCGTAAAACACCAGGTCGGAGTCGGGGGCGTATTTCAGCGTTACGGACGTGGCCTTCCCCGCCGTCAGCTGCGCAGTCGTCAGCGTGTGCTCCATGGCGCGGTGCTCCGAATCGGAAATGGTGATTTTCAGGCCCGACGGATAGTCGCCCGGAGCCAGCATCACGTAGAAATGTTTCGGCGTGCCGCTCTCCAGCGAGACGCATTTGCCGTTGTCGGTGCAGTTCAGCACGGCGAAACCGACACCGCCGGTGATTGAGAGGTAGCCGCGCGAGGGCAGGAAATTCGCATAGCCTGCCAGGGGGCTTTCTGCGAGGTTCTCGACCTTCACCGAGGCGATTTTGGCCGACCCGGTCAGGGCCAGGTCCAGCACGGCGAAGGCGTCGTCGAACACCAGCTTGTTGCCGTTCTCCTTGGTGTAGGAGCCGTACATGGGATACGATTGCAGCGATGCCGCCGTGGCGGCCCAGAACTGCGAGTAGGGCAGTTTCACGTCGGCATAGGCCGAAGAGCCGTACCAGCCGGAGGAGCCTGAATTGGTCAGGATGGCGTTGTAGGTCCCGGAGCTCGAAGCGCTCGCCTCGACGTAGTAGCGGCCGTTTTCATCGCTTTCGACGGCATAGGATTTTCCGTTGACCGAGACGAGCGATTTGCTCCATGCCCGTTCGCCGGTTCCCATGGCCTTGCGGACGGAATTTTCCGCCTCGCGGAGATAGAAACGGACTTTGCCGTTCACTACCTGTATGTCCTCGTATTCATCGCCGCCGCCCGGATTGTCGGGTCCGTCGGGATCGTCGACATGTTTGTCTCCGCTGCTGCACGCCATGCAGAGACACCCCGCCAGCAACAGCGCCGGCTTCAGGATGAAGTTCAGGGATTCTCGTAGATTTAGGGTCATAGTTTCGTGTTTTATGGTTGGGTGAAAAGTTGTCGGCTGCCGGTCGGACACAATGAAAAACGCGTGCATATTGCCATATACGGCAATATGCACGCGTCAATCGCGGGCGGTGACGGTTTACTTAACTCCGGGTATTCGGCGCGGCGAGGGGGGGGGGAAATTTACAAGTCCCCTGCGGCGCGAGCAGGCTCGTGCCGTAACCGGACGGTGGTGATCGAACAATCGGCGGTAAAGTAAATTCACGGCTCTAATTTTGATCGTTTTTTTATCGGAAATGAGTTTCGAAAAGATTCATTTCCGAAAGCAAATGTAACCAAAATATTGTTATCGGGCAAATAGGATGCATAAAAAATAATCGTTTTTTAACATTTTTGCTGCTTTTCGTGTTTCGATTTGGGGAGAGGGCCGTTCGGCGTGGCTTTTCGTTTGAAAGGAATGTCCGGAGGGGAACCGCGGATTCTGCGGCCCGTTCGGAACGGGGAGAAGCGCGCCGGCAAGAGACGGAAAAGCCCCGCATTCGGGGAATGCAGGGCTTCGTTGAGCTACCAGGATTCGAACCTGGAATAACAGGACCAGAATCTGTTGTGTTACCGTTACACCATAGCTCAATAGATTTTGGTGATGCAAAAGTAGAACTTTATTTTGCAAATGCAAAGAAAAATCCGGAAAAAATTTCATACATTTGTTTCAATCTACGCAGAAAAAACCGCTTGAAACTTAAAATTTACACAAAATCAGAAAATTATGGGAATTAAATTTCGGCTTATCGCCATGAACTTCCTTCAGTATGCGATCTGGGGTTCGTGGCTTATCTCGCTGGGCGCCTACCTGGGAGGCGGACTCGACTTCTCGGGATTGCAGATCGGCAGCTTCTTCGCGACGATGGGAATCGCCTCGCTGTTCATGCCCGCCGTGATGGGGATTATCGCCGATCGCTGGATTCCGGCGCAGAAACTGCTGGGCATCTGCCATTTCATCAGCGGCGCGTTTCTCATCGCCGCGGCCTCGCAGACGGCTTACGCCCCGCTGTACAGCTGCATGCTGCTGAGCGTGATGTTCTACATGCCGACCATCGCCCTGTCGAACTCCGTGGCCTACAATGCCCTCGATCTGGCCCGGCTCGATACCGTGAAGCATTTCCCGCCCATCCGCGTATGGGGAACCGTGGGATTCATCGCCGCCATGTGGTTCGTTGACCTGACGCACATCGGGGGCGTGCAGATCAAGCTCACCGAGTGGCAGCTCTACGTTTCGGCCCTGCTGTCGTTCGTACTGGCGGCCTACTCGTTCTCGCTGCCGGGGTGTCCCGTCGAGCGCAGCGCGCAGAAGCAGTCGTGGGTCGATACGCTGGGCTTGCGGGCCTTCGCGCTCTTCAAGGAGAAGCGGATGGCCATTTTCTTCGTCTTCTCGATGCTGCTGGGCGCCGCTTTGCAGATCACCAACGCCTTCGGCGACAGCTACATTCAGAATTTCGGCTCGATGCCCCAGTATGCCGATTCGGCCATCGTGAAGCACTCGGTGATCCTGCTCTCGCTGTCGCAGATGTCCGAAACGCTCTGCATTCTGCTGATTCCTTTCTTCCTCCGGCGTTTCGGCATTAAGAAAGTGATGCTGATTTCGATGCTGGCCTGGGTGCTGCGCTTCGGGTTCTTCGGCATCGGCGATCCGGGATCGGGTGCGGCGTTCCTCGTGCTTTCGATGATCGTCTACGGCGTGGCGTTCGACTTCTTCAACATCTCCGGCTCGCTCTTCGTCGAAAAGGAGACCAGCCGCGAGATCCGCTCCTCGGCGCAGGGCGTCTTTATGATTATGACCAACGGTTTCGGCGCCTTCTTCGGCTCGTATGCCGCGGGCGCCGTCGTGGACGCATACGGGTGGCCCGATTCTTGGTTCATCTTCGCAGGGTACGCGCTCGTGGTGGCCGTGGTTTTCGCCGTGGTTTTCAAATACAGGCACAACCCTGCCGAAATGGGGGGCGTGAAACATTGATGACTGACGGTCCGGCGGCGGGGAGAACCTTGCCGCCGGATTTTTTTATCCGCGCAGGAGCATTTTGACGTGGGGAGCGCCCGCTTCGGGGTATTCGCTGGCGGACAGTGCGCCGGAAGGGCGGATGATGACCGGATGCATGGCGGGCGTTCTATTTTATAGAGGTGCCGTTACGACATTAAAGATACGAAAATTATGGATACGATCGGTGTGAATGATGCGAGCTGCATCCGCTGCGGCCGCTGCGTGAAGGTGTGCCCTTCGCAGATTTTCGTGCAGGAAAAAGCCGGGGGCGACGTGACGCTGCATAAACCCGAAAACTGCATCCTTTGCGGACATTGCGTGGCCGCCTGCCCCACGGGGGCGGTGAACCATGCGGAGTTTCCGGCCGAGCGGGTGCATGCGGTGGATTACGGCGCGATGCCCACGCCCGAGCAGGTGGAACTGCTGCTGGCCGTGCGGCGGTCGAACCGCGCACTTTCGGCGCGCCCCGTGTCGCAGGAGCTGCTGGACCGCATCGTTGCGGCGGCGGACCGCGCCCCGACGGCGAGCAATGCCCGCCAGCTGGGGTATACGCTGGTGACCGACGCGGCGCAGCTGCGCGCTGTCACGGAATATACGCTCGGGATTTTCGGCACACTCGAAAAGCGGCTGCTGCATCCGCTCGTGCGGCCGTGGCTGAGCCGCCTCGTGCCGGGCGTTTATCGCTATGTGCCGGTGTTCAAACGCCTGCGGCGCGAATATGCCGAGGGCCGCGACCGCGTGCTGCGGGGCGCGACGGCGGTGCTGTTCATCCATGCGCCCAGGGAAAGCCGGTTCGGTGCGGAGGACGGGAACCTGGCGTATGAAAACGCTTCGCTGATGGCCGAGGCGCTGGGCGTGAGCCAGATATACATGGGGTTCGTGCTGACGGCCGTCCGGCAGGACAGGAAGGCGAAGCTGGCCGCGATGCTGGGACTGGGCGACCGCCGCATCTGCGCGGTGATGGCCCTCGGGATGCCGCAGTTCCGCTATCCCAATTACATCGACCGCGCGCCGGCGCCGGTGACGCGGAAATAGCTGTTTCGGCGTTTTGCCGTTACAGATGGAAAGTCCTGTATGTATAAGCGGGTATGCGTCAATACATATTGTCGTACATCGACTGCGATTTGTCGTATTTCAGGTCGGAGAGCGATGCGGCCTTGACGCCGATGTTGAAACTCCACGAACGGTGGTAGCCGAACGGAATCCACGAAAAGGACATCTGCCAGCAGTGGAGGTCGCGCGTGATCGAGACCGACGAGGTGGTCAGTTTGTTGGCCTTGATGTCGTAGCCGCCCTGGAAGGTGATGCCCGTCTTGGGGGTGACGTTCAGCGAACCGTTGAAGCCGATGGTTTGGGTGACGTTCTTCCGGTAGCCCGTCGTGCCGTTGTTGGTGTACGAGATCGAGTAGTTGACCGCGTAGTTGAATCCGAAGTTCCACGGCAGCGAGAAGTCGTAGTAGCTTTGCGCCATGTACTGTCTTCGCAGCACGGGGTCCATCTGCCCGTAAGGGTCGTAGAACGGGTTCTGGTACTCCGGAGGTATCGACGTGATGTCGTTGATGGCCGTTTCGCTCCGGTCGTTGCGCGATTTGAACGTATAGCCGAACGACCAGCCCGTCGAGACGACGCGGCCCGGGAAGAAGAGCTTGTTGTAACGCTTGCCCTCGGGCGAGACGCGGTAGGGGTCGAGCGTCAGCGAGAGGTTGATGCCGAAATTGTTGAACAGCGTCGTACGGAACGAGACCGGGATGTTCGAAAGTCCCATCGAGTCGGCCAGGAAGTTGTACGAACCGCTGATGCGCAGTTCGTCGATCAGCTTGATCTTCTTCACGCCCGAGGTGTCGCGTTTCGAGAGGACCTTCATTTCGAGGTTCTGCGACAGCGAGAAGTTCATCGACATCGAACGGCCCGACGAGGGGACGCCGTAGGCGTTGACGGCATAGGGCGAATAGGTCGTGAAGCGGCCCGTGGAGTCGGTCTGGCGGGTCTTGTAATAGCCGTATTTGGGGTCGCTGAAGTCCGGGGCGTAGGAGAAGCCGATCGAGGGGGTCAGCGTGTGGCGGATCGCCTGGATCTTGCGGTCGCGGCTCTTCTTCGTGAAGTCGTACATGCCGTAGACCGTCGTGGAGGCCGAAACGCTGAAGTTGTAGTTGTAGAGGCGGTAGAAACCGTAGTTCGTCGGCAGCGTGTCGGTCTGGTTGGTGACGGGGTTCCACTCGAACTCGACCTTCTTGAAATACCACTTCTCGTTGTAGTTGACCGACGGCGAGAGGTTGATGTAGTTTAACAGGTTGAACGACGCCGAAATCGGAATCGAGTGCTCGATGCCGTTTTTCATGTTTTCAAGCGTCTCCTTGGAGAAGACCTCCGATTCGGTGGTGGTCACCGAGTTGGTCATCTTACCCGTGTACTGCATCGAGATCTTCTCGTACCAGCGGTCCTTGCCCTGCTTCTCCTTGCGTTTGAAGGGGTAGAAGCGCGAGACGTTGAAGACCATCGTGGGGAGCGTGATGGAGATGGTCTTGTTCTGCGAGTTCTGCGAGATGGCCATGTTCGCCGACAGCGAGAAGGGCGTTCCGGCCCAGTTCTTCGAGTAGGAGACCGTCGAGTTGGTCTGCGTCGAGAGGATGTCGTTGAGGTTCGTGGCTGAATAGCGGCTGTAACCGCTCGTGGCGAAGTTCACCGAGGCCGAGAAGGTCGAACCCGGGTTGGCCTTGGGGTCCTGCGAGTGGGTCCACTGGATGCGGAAGTTGCTCTGCTTGATGTAGTCGTCCTCGCCCTTTTCGCCCGTCTTGACATTCGAATACTGCATGTTGAAACTGCCGCTGTACTTGTAGCGCTTGATGTAGCGCGAGGCGGCCGAAGCCTCCCACGATCCCAGCGTGTAGAATCCGCCGCGCACCGCCAGGTCGGCGTATTCGCCCAGGGTGAAGTAATAGCCCAGGTCGCGCAGGAAGAAACCTTTGGAGTACTCCTCGCCGTAGGTGGGCATCAGCAGGCCCGACTTGGGGCCCATGTTGATCGGGAAGAAGCCCTCGGGGATGCCGAGGAAGTAGATCGGCACGTCCTCCATCACCAGGTAGGCCGGGCCGGTGATCACCTTCTTGCCGGGTATGACCTTCGCCTTGGTCATCGCCAGGTAGAAGTGGGGGTGGTCCGTATGGTCGCAGGTGGTGTACTTGCCGTGCTCGATGTTGATCGTGTTGTCGGGCATCTTCTTCACGCTGCCGCCCACCAGCCAGCCGTCGCCCTGCTGCGTGGCCACGCCCTTGATTTTCGCCTTCTTCGAGTCGAGGTTGTAGGTGATCGTGTCCATCTGGTAGGTGGCCGACCCTTCGGTGAATTCGGGTTTGGTGACAATATCCTTGCCGTCGAGCGTGTCGGGCTTGCCGTAGGCGTAGACCATCTTCGAATCCATGTCGATGCGCATGTAGTCGGCCTTGAGGTTGCTGTTCTGGTAGGTGACGTCGCCCTTGTTGTAGATGTAGACCAGCTTGTTGCGCACGTCGTAGACCAGCGAGTCGGTGTTCTTGCCCGTGATCGGGTCGTCGAGGAACGCCCCTGCGGGCCGCGGCGTCTTCACCGAATCGCGGCGGAGCGTGTCGGCGGCGAGCGAGTCGGGCCGTGCCGCGCCCGGAGAATCGGCCTTCTGCGCCACGAGCGAGTCGACCTGCGCCGAAAAGAGCGAATCCTTCTCCTCCTGCGGCAGTGCGTTGAACGCTTCGCGCCGCCGGGCCTCTTCGCGCGCCTGCCTGCGGGCCTCGCGCCGCGAGGGGGTGACAAAAGGCGGACGTGCGCTCGTGTCGGGACGTATCGCGTCGGCGCGGGACGGAACCGGGACGGTGTCCCCGGGGGCGGGATTGCGGGCCGTGCGGGGCGCTCCGCCGCCCAGTACGATCTGGGCAAACAGCAGAATCACCGTCGCCGACAAGAGATATTTTACCCTAATTTTATCCAAAATCCCAAAAATTTTCCATACCTTTGCCGACAAGTCGGCAAAAACGCCCGGATCGAGGTCCTGTGCCCTTCCCGCCGCGTTTTCGGCCCGACAAAGATAGGTAAAAATTTATAGAAAGCTCACACTTGGTACCATTAAATATGCGCACACGACTTTTGCTGCTATTCGCCTTCGCGGCTGCAACTGTTCTTATGAACGTTGCGTCTGCGGGGAATATTGCGCACGGCGTCGAAGTCGTGGTCATCGACGCCGGGCACGGGGGAAAATTCCCCGGCGCGCACTACGGCGGGGTCTATGAAAAGGACCTCACGCTGAAGGTGGCGCTCAAACTCGGAAAGCTCGTCGAGGAGGGGATGCCGGGCGTGAAGGTGGTCTACACCCGCACGGCGGACAGGACTCTGGGGGCGGACCTGGCGGCCGACCTGCAGGCGCGGGCCGACATTGCCAACAAGGCCGGGGGCGACCTCTTCATCTCGATCCACGCCAACGCCGCACCCCGGGCGACGGGCGTGCGGGGCGTCGAGACGCTGATCATGGGCGAGAGTTCGAAGGAGCAGCGCTACAACGAGAACGCCCTGTTCGAAAACAACCGCGAGGATCTGATCGACATGTCCGACGAACGGACGGCGGCCATCGTGCGGGCTTACATTCAGAATCTCCAGTTCACCTACGGCGAATACAGCATGGCTTTCGCCCGCTGCATTCAGAACAGCTACCTCAAGGCGGGCCGCCATTCGCGCGGCATAAAGCCGCAGCTGCTGCGGGTGCTCTATGCGACGGACATGCCGGGCGTGCTGACCGAGATCGGGTTCATGTCCAACCAGCAGGAACTGGCCTACATGAAGTCCGATAAGGGGCAGAACGAGATCGCCCGGTCGCTCTACCAGGCGATCCGCAACTATTCGGTCTATGTGCTCGGGACCCGGATGGCCGAGGAGGAGCAGGCCGCTGCCGCGAAACCGGCCGCGGAACAGCCTGCGGAAAAGTCTGCCGGAAAGGCCGCGGAAAAGAGCGTTGAAAAGCCTGCGGCAAAGTCCGCTGAAAAGACCGCAGCGGCGCAGCCCGCGGAGGGAAAGACCGCGACGGCCGCTCCGGTCAGAACCCCGGAGAAACCGGCCGTACAGCCCCTGCGCTATACGATTCAGGTGATGGCTTCGGCGTCGCCCGTACCCCTCGCCTCGGCGCAGTTCCGTGCCTACCGCGGCAAGGTGAAGGAGTATGCGGCCGAGGGGCGGTTCCCCTATAAATACGGTGTGGGCGAGTACGGCACCCGTGAAGCCGCACAGCGGAAGCTGGCCGAGGTGCGCAAGGTATTTCCCGGGGCCTTCGTGGTCGCGTGCCGGGGTACGCAAATTGTAAAATAAAAGTACAGATATGAAAAGGGAAGTTAAAATCGGAATTTTCGGCGTGACGATGATCATTGCCGCGTGGGCCGGAATCCGGTTTTTGAAAGGATTCGACATTTTCAGCCGCAATTCGGTCTATTACGCCGCCTACGACCAGATCAACGGCGTGCAGGCGGCGTCGCCGATTATGATGAAAGGCGTCAAGATCGGTACGGTGACGGGCATTTCGTTCGATCCGCAGCGCAGCGACAACGTCGTGTTGCAGTTCACCATCAAACGTCAGTATCACATTCCGACCGACTCCGAGGCCAAGATTTACAGCAACGGGCTGATGGGCGGAAAGGCCATCGAAATCAACTACGGCACGGCGCGCACCTATCTCCAGAAGGGCGACACGCTGCGTTCGGTGCGCGAACGCGACCTGATGGACGTGGCCGGGTCGGAGCTGGATTTCTTCAAGCAGAAGGTGTCGCAGGTGACGGGCGACCTCTCGCGCACGCTGACCAATCTCAATCGCCTGATGGAGGCCAACGCGCAGAATATTTCCGGGACGTTGAGCCACCTGAACGCCATTACGGGCGACATGGCCGGCCTGCTCGACGCCGAGAAGCGCAACCTGAAAGCCGCCGTCGACGACCTTACGGAGTTCTCCGCGATGCTGGGCAGGAATACCCCGCGTGTGGACAGCATCGTCGGCAGCCTGAACCGGATAACCGGGGAGCTGGCCGACGCCGGGTTCGCCCGCAGGCTTACGGACGCTGTGGACGAGGTGAACGGTCTGCTGGCAAAGGTCGAGGCGGGCGAGGGGACCGTCGGCAAACTGATGAACGATCCTGCGCTCTACGATTCGCTGACCGAGGCCAGCGCTAATCTCGCCTCGCTGCTGGCCAACCTCGAGCAGTATCCCGGCCGCTACGTGCATTTCTCGCTTTTCGGGCGCAGTCCCGAGAAGATGCAGGAGAAGGCCGAGCGCAAAGCCGCCAAAGCTGCGGCCAGGGCCGAGCGGGACTCGGTGAAATTAAGAATTAAAAATTAAGAATTAAAAATTGGAAAGGAGCCGGCAGGAATGTTTTTCATCATGTCCCGTCCGGCCATATTGCCATATCGAGAGCGCAAAATGAATCTTCGGACGGTCGGCCAATTCTTAATTTTTCATTTTTAATTTTTCATTCCTCATGATTTACCCTGCTACATTCGAGCAAAAGATAGGTTTCGACCGGCTCCGCGAGCAGGTCGCGGCACGTTGCACCATGCGCGCCGCCCGCGAGCGGCTCGTCGCGGAGGGCTTTTCGACCTCTGCGCGCGAGATCGAACGGCGGCTGGCGCTCGCCGACGAAATGCGCCTGCTGCTGGATATGGAGCATGATTTCCCCGGGGGCGAGTACCCCGACGTCGATTACATCGTCGCCAAACTGCGCGTCGAAGGTTCGTTCCTCGACGTGGAGGAGGTCGTGACCCTGCGCCGGGCGCTGGCCGCAATCGGCGGCATCGTCTCGTTCATCATCAGCCGCGAGGAGCGTTATCCGGCCCTCCATGCCCGCACGCGGGGCGTTGCGGCCTTTCCGGAGATCGTGCAGCGCATCGACGGCATTCTCGACCGCTTCGGCCAGGTGAAGGACAACGCCTCGCCCGCCCTGCAGGAGATCCGCCGCTCCATCCGCGAACGCGAAGGGCAGGCGGCCAAGCGGTTGCAGGCCGTGCTGTCTGCGGCCAAGGGGGCGGGCATCGTCGATGCCGACGCCCAGATCTCGATCCGCGACGGCAAGGCCGTGATCCCGGTTTCGGCGGGCAACAAACGCAAACTGAACGGCTTTATCCACGACGAATCGGCGACGGGCAAAACCTTCTACGTCGAACCGGTCGAGGTGGTAGAGATCAACAACGAACTGCGCGAACTGGAGTACGCCGAGCGGCGCGAGGTGGTGCGCATCCTCACGGAGTTTACCGAAGCGATCCGTCCCGACGCGGGGCTGATCGCCGATTCGGGCGACTACCTGGCCGAGATCGACATGCTGCGCGCCAAGGGCCGCTGGGCCTCGGAGAACGGGTGCGTGCGGCCGATCCTCTCGACGGACGACAGGCTGGTGCTGAAAAACGCCCGCCACCCGCTGTTGCAGCAGACGCTGCGGGCTGCGGGGCGCGAGATCGTGCCGCTGGATTTGCAGCTCGACCGTCGCAAGCGCATCCTCGTCATCTCGGGACCCAACGCCGGCGGCAAGTCGGTCTGCCTGAAAACCACGGGCATCGTGCAGTACATGTTCCAGTGCGGGTTTCCGGTTCCGGTCTCCGAGGTCTCGGAACTGCCGGTCTTCGAGAGCATTTTCATCGACATCGGCGACGAGCAGTCGATCGACAACGACCTGTCGACCTATTCGTCGCACCTGCTGAACATGAAGCACATGCTGGCGGGCGCTTCGGGCCGCACGCTGGTGCTGATCGACGAGTTCGGGTCGGGAACCGAGCCTGTCATCGGCGGGGCCATCGCCGAGGCGATCCTCGAGCGTCTGCTCGGCAGGGGGTGTTACGGCGTGATCACGACCCACTACGCCAATATCAAGTATTACGCCGCGTCGGTGGAGGGCATCGCCAACGGCGCGATGATGTTCGACGTGCAGAACATCCGGCCGCTGTTCCGGCTGGAAATGGGCAAGCCGGGCAGTTCGTTCGCCGTGGAGATCGCCCGCAAGATCGGGCTTCCGGAGGATATTATCCGTGCGGCGAGCGAGAAGGCCGGGTCGGATCACATCAATATCGAGAAACAGCTGCGCGAGATCGCCCGCGACAAGCATTACTGGGAGCAGAAGCGCGATCGCATCCGTCTGACGGACCGCAAGGTCGAGGAGTTGGAGCAGAACTATGCCGAGCAGCTGGCGAAGATCCGCGCCGAGCGGCAGGAGATTCTGAAAAAGGCCAAGCAGGAGGCCCGGCAGTTGATCGCCGACGCCAACAAACAGATAGAAAATACGATTAAAACCATCCGCGAGGCGCAGGCCGAGAAGGAGCTGACGCGGCTGGCGCGGCGCGAGCTGGACGACTTCCGCGAGGCGGTCGAGAAGGCCGACGAGGCCGGGAACGAAGCCGCCGTGGCCCGCGAGATCGAGCGTATCGAACGCCGCCGCCGACGGCGCGCCGAGCGCAGGGCGCAGCAGGGCGCGCAGCCGGCAGCCGGGGAGGCCGCTCCGCAGCCCGAAAAGCCGCGCGAAGTGGTCGCCGGGTCGAAAGTCCGCATGGCCGGGCAGGAGATGGTCGGCGTGGTGCAGTCGGTGAAGGGAAAGCGGGCGCAGGTGGCGTTCGGACAGATACTCACGACGGTGGACAAAGGGCTGCTGACGGTGGTTTCGAACAACGAATACCGCGAGGCGACGCGGCCCGTTGCGGCCCGTACGGTGCTCTCGGTGGACATCTCGTCGCGCAAACTCAACTTCAAGGATCACATCGACGTGCGCGGCATGCGGGCCGCCGATGCGCTGGACGAGGTGCGCAACTTCATCGACGACGCGCTGATGGTGGGCGTGGGTACGGTGTCGATTCTCCACGGCAAGGGCACGGGGGCTTTGAAGGAGGAGATTCGCCGCTACCTGCGCACGGTGCCGGAGATCGTCTCGGCGGTCGACGAACATGCCGACCGGGGCGGTGCGGGAATTACGATCGTGACCTTCGATCTGTCGTGATTTTGCAGTCTGCGACTGCTGCTGTTCTTTGTACCTTTTGACCGCAAAAGGTACCCAAAGTTCTCCGCATGTCGCTTTACGCGGGATTGTCCTCCTGTCCGCGCTGAACGGGCGCAGCAAGATCAAGCCTTTACGGCGCAAAAACACGCGCCGTTTAGACTGTGGCGGCTCGGTAAACAGCACGCTGTCTGCCCTCGCCTGCGGACGCCTTTGCCAGCCTCCCGCTCCGGGCGCGCGGACCATCGGACGATCTCTTTCCGCTCCAAGCGATCATGCGGCGGTTTAAAACCGCTTTTAGGGGCGAGGGTAGGTTATTGCGATTCCGATTCCGTCCTGCGCAAGTACTCATAAAACAGGCGTCTTACGCCTGCTCCGCCGTTTGCGGCGAGTGATTCCGACTCGATGCCGGAGCCGTTGTAGGCGTAGGCATCCGTCGGAGAGTTTTTGGGAACCTTTTTGCGGAAAAAAGGTACAAAGATCCGGCGACTATGTCGCGGCTTGAGTCTTTTTGACGACCAGAAAGCGGCAAAGAGCTGTAAATATTTTCGTACTTTTGGAAATGAAAGTACAAAAGATAAACCATTGGGTATTTTATGAAATATCGTCTTTCGCAAATCGCCGCCGTCGTGGGCGGCAGGTTCTCCGGAACGGACTGCGAAGTGCAGTCGGTGGTGACCGACAGCCGCTCGCTGACGTGCGAGCTTGGCTCGGGACCGGTGTTCGTCGCCATGTGCGGCGCGAACCACGATTCGCATGCGTTCGTGGCGCAGATGTATGCGCGCGGCGTGCGGGCTTTTATGGTCGAACGGCCTCTCGAAGCCCTGCCGGAGTGCGGTTACGTGGTTGTTGAAAACGCCATTGCGGCCTTGCAGTGTCTGGCGGCCTATCACCGGGCGCAGTTCCGGGGAACGGTGGTGGGCATCACCGGTTCGAACGGCAAGACGGTCATCAAGGAGTGGATTGCCGAGGAACTGCCCGCGGGGATGAAGTGCTACCGTTCGCCCAAGAGCTACAATTCGCAGCTGGGCGTGCCGCTGTCGGTGCTGATGATCGAGGGCGACGAGCAGCTGGCGCTGATCGAGGCGGGGATTTCGAAACCCGGGGAGATGGCGCGGCTGGAGCGCATCATCCGTCCCGACGTGGTGGTTTTCACCTCGATCGGCGACGCGCACCAGGAGAATTTCCTCAACCTGGAGCAGAAATGCGACGAAAAGATGGTTCTGGCCCACCGTGCCGAGACCATCGTTTACCACAGTTATTACGAGCCGCTGGGCCGCATGATCGCCTCGCGCTTCGCGGGGCGGAAGCTCTGCGACGCGGCCTCATGCCCCGAGGTCCCGGAGACGCTGATCGGCAACGAGGCGTCACGCCGCAACGCCCGGATCGTCGAGGCGTTCTGCGCGGCGATGGGCTATCCCGCGCCGTCGTTTACCGAAGCTCCCGAGGTCGCCATGCGTCTCGAAGTCAAGGACGGCATCAACGACTCGGTGCTGATCAACGACGCCTACAACCTCGATCTCAACTCGCTGGCCCTGGCGCTCGACTACCTGCACAACGTGGCGCTGTCGCGCCGCCGGACGCTCGTGCTGTCGGACATCGCGCAGAGCGGGCTGACCGACGACGAACTTTACGGCCGCGTGGCGGGAATGGTCGCGCGGGCAGGCATAGACACGCTCGTCGGCATCGGTCCCAAACTGAAGCGTTACGCCGCGCTGTTCGGCTGCGACAGGGAGTTTTACGCCTCGACCGACGAGTGCATCTCCCGCATCGGCCGCAGGGCCGTGGCCGGGCGTGCCGTCTTGTTGAAAGGCGCGCGGGAGTACCGTTTCGAGAAACTCGCGCATGCGCTGGCGCGCAAGAGCCACACGACGGTGCTGGAGGTCGATCTCGACGCCATGATCCACAACCTAAACTATTTCCGCTCGAAGCTCGACTTTCGGACCCGGCTCGTGGCGATGGTCAAGGCGGGTTCGTACGGCGCGGGGGATTTCGAGGTGGCGCAGATGCTCCAGCATCAGGGCGTCGACTACCTCGCCGTGGCGTTCGCCGACGAGGGCGTGCTGCTGCGCGAGCGGGGGATCACGATGCCCGTCGTGGTGCTGAATGCCGACGCCGACAGTTTCGACCAGATGATCGCCAACCGCCTCGAACCCGAGATATACAGTTTCCGTTCGCTCGCCGATTTCGCCGATGCGGTGTCGCATGCGGGCGAAACCCGCTATCCGGTTCACATCAAGCTCGATACGGGCATGCACCGGCTGGGATTCATGGAGGGGGAGATCGGGCGGTTGTGCGAGGTGCTGCCGACATTGCCCGCCGTGAAGGTGGCGTCGGTCTTTTCGCACCTGAACTGCGCCGACATGCCCGAAGAGGATGCCTACACCCGGGAGCAGATCGCGTGCTACGACCGCATGAGCGCCGCCGTAGCCGCGTCGCTGCCCTATTCCGTCATCCGCCATACGGCCAATTCGGCGGCCATCGAGCGGTTCCCCGAGGCGCGGTTCGACATGTGCCGCCTCGGGCTGGGGCTTTACGGCTTCGGCTGGGAGCACAATGCGGGCCTGCGCCCGGTTTCGGCGCTCAAAACCCGCATCGTGCAGATCAAGCGTCTCGAAGCGGGCGACGCCGTGGGCTACGGGCGCGCCGGGAAATTGCTGCGGCCGACCGTGACGGCGACCGTGCCGATCGGTTACGCCGACGGGCTGGACCGCCATCTGGGCTGCGGACGCTGGTCGATGCGTGTGGCCGGGCGGCCTGCGCCGATCGTGGGCCGCGTCTGCATGGACAGCTGCATGATCGACATCACGGACATTCCGGGCGTCGGCGAGGGCGACGAAGTGACGGTCTTCTCCGCCGAGCCGGGCAACGACCTCGAAACGATGGCCCGGGTGCTCGACACGATACCCTACGAGATTATGACGTCGGTCTCGTCGCGTGTGAAACGAATCTACCTCAAGGAATAAGGCGCGGAGCGCAATTCATAATTCAGAATTCACAATTCAGAATTATGCCTGCGAACCTAATTAATTATGCATTATGAATGAATTCTGAATTTGGAATTTTATACCTGATTCCCTGTCCGATTTCGGACGAAACGGCGCCGTGGGACGTGCTGCCTGCGGCCAACCGGGCCGTGATGGATGCGCTGGACTACTTTATCGTTGAGAACACCCGCACGGCGCGGCGTTTCCTGTCGAAAGCCGGCATCGCGCGGCCCATCGGCGAACTGGAATTCCGCGAACTGAACGAGCACACCGCGGCCGGCCGCGAAATCGAGGAGCTGATCGCGCCGCTGCTCGAAGGCCGCTCGGCAGGGGTGATCTCCGAGGCGGGAGTGCCGGGCGTGGCGGATCCCGGGGCGCCGGTCGTCGGGGCGTGCCACCGCCGCGGCATCCGCGTCGTGCCGCTCGTCGGCCCGTCGTCGATCATTTTGGCGGTGATGGCCTCGGGACTCAACGGACAGTCGTTCGCTTTCAACGGCTACCTGCCTGTGAAGCCGCCCGAACGGACCCGGGCCATCCGTTTCTTCGAACGCCGTGCGCTGTCGGAGGGGCAGTCGCAGCTTTTCATCGAAGCTCCGTACCGCAACGTGAAGCTGATGGAGCAGTTGGTGCAGACGCTCGGAGACCAGACGCGCCTGACCGTCGCCGTGGACCTCACGGCTCCGGACGAGCGGATCGAGACCCATACGGCCGGGGAGTGGCGCCGCCGCCAGCTGCCCGAAATGAACAGGCGCCCGGCCATTTTCATCATCGGATAAGCGCCGCCTTGCCGCGAAGCGGCTTTGGGACGGTGGCGCGCAGGCCGGTTCGATGCCCGGCATGCAGGCATTGCCCTTGAAGACCGCCTCTTGGCCGGGTTGGTATGCAATTTGTTCGAATAAGGGGAGGAAAACTGAAAAATTACAAGATATGAAAAAAGAAAAAGTTTATAATGAGGCTGTTAGCGGCGACGAAGGGTTCACCCCCGGCGATGGTTATCCGTCGTGCGACGGGGAGCCTTGTGCCAATGTGTCAGATGAAACCGACGAGGCGACTGACACATTGGCAGACGGTGAACCCGCTGCCGAAGCCGACGCAGCCAAGGCGCTCGAAGAGGCCGTGGCCCAGTGGCAGGACAAGTACGTCCGCCTGCAAGCCGAGTTCGACAACTACCGCAAGCGCACGCTCAAGGAGAAGATGGACTTGGTGCAGACCGGGGGCCGCGACGTGCTGCTGGAGATGCTGCCTGTGCGCGACGATGTGCAGCGCGCCGTGGACGCCATGCAGAAGAGCGACGATCTGGAGGCGCTGCGGGCGGGCGTGACGCTCATTTCACAGAAATTTACCGAGGCGCTCCGCCGCAAGGGCGTGACCGAGATCGAGGTGCTGGACAAGGAGTTCGACGCCGATTTTTCGGAGGCCGTTGCCCGGTTCGCCGCCGGCGACGAGAAGAAGGGCAAGGTCATCGACGTCGTTCAGACGGGTTACATGCTGGGCGAGAAGGTGCTGCGCTTCGCAAAAGTAGTTGTAGGAGAGTAAGACCATGGCAGAAAAAAGGGATTACTACGAAGTGCTGGGCGTTGCGAAGAACGCTAACGCAGACGAAATAAAGAAGGCCTACCGCAAAGCGGCCATCCAGTTCCACCCCGACAAAAACCCCGGGGACAAGGAGGCCGAGGAGAAATTCAAGGAGGCCGCAGAGGCCTACGACGTGCTGTCGAACCCCGACAAGCGCGCCCGTTACGACCAGTTCGGCCATGCCGGAATGAGCGGCGCGGCAGGCGGCGGGGCCGGCGGCTTCGGCGGCTTCGGCGGCGGAGGGTTCTCGATGGAGGACATCTTCTCGCAGTTCGGCGACATTTTCGGCGGCCATTTCGGGGGCGGATTCCGCTCGTCGAACGGCGGCGGGGGACGGCGCGTGAACCGCGGCTCGGACATCCGCGTGCGGGTCCGTCTGACGCTGGCCGAGATCGCCAACGGAGTTACGAAGAAACTCAAGATCAACAAGACCGTCGCCTGCGACAAGTGCGGCGGCTCGGGAGCCAGGGACGCCAATTCCTATTCGACCTGTTCGACCTGCAACGGCACGGGCTATGTGACGCGGGTGGAGAACACCTTCTTCGGCCGGATGCAGACGCAGGGCGTGTGCCCCACGTGCGGCGGCACGGGCAAGGTGATCACCGCGTCGTGCGACAAGTGCAAGGGCGAAGGCACGCTGCGCGGGCAGGAGGTCGTGGAGATCAAGATCCCGGCCGGCGTGGGCGAGGGTATGGTCCTCACCGTCACGGGCAAGGGCAACGCCGCGCGTCAGGGCGGCGTGAACGGCGACCTGCAGGTGGTGATCGAGGAGGAGCGCAACCCCGAACTGGTGCGTGACGGCAACGATCTGATCCACAACCTGAACATCACCGTGACGACGGCCCTGTTGGGCGGTACGGTCGAGGTTCCGACGGTGGACGGGCGCGCCAAGATCAAGATCGCCCCGGGAACGCATGCCGGCAAGGTGCTGCGCCTGGGCGGCAAGGGACTGCCCGACGTGAACGGCTACGGTCGCGGCGACGAACTGGTGGTGGTGGACATCACCGTTCCGTCGAAACTCTCGGCTGAGGAGCGAAAACTCGTCGAGCAGTTGGCCGCGCAGCCCTCTTTCCAGAAGGCGGAGTCGGTCAAGAACCAGAATATTTTCGAACGGATGAAAAGCTTCTTCAGGTAATAATCCGGGATGAATTATTAATCGTTCGTACATTGATTCCGGCTTGTAATTGGCGGCGGAATGCCGCGTTTGCAAATCTGACCCACCCCTAAACCCCCGCCTGAGGCGGGGGCTTGTCGCAATGCAACCACAATAAAGAGAGTCATGCAATAAAATTGCGAAGATATTCGTATCTTTACAAAAAATAGAACGACCATGTTAGGCTTTACCCCTTTCAAACGGCACCCGAACAAATTCAATTACATCCCGCGTTATTACGACCCCGAGAAGGAGGCCCGTGAACAGCGCCGTGCCGAGTTGCGCGGCGAGCGCGCCGAGGATGCCGACCGCGAATACCAGCCCGGACAGTACATCCGCACCCAGCGCGAAGCCCGGGATGCGCGGCGTTCGAACGAGGAGGAGCGGGGGCGTATCCGTGTGCTGAAGATGGCCGCGGGGGCCGTGCTGGTGCTGCTTTTCATCTACCTGCTCTACCCGAAGCTGGCCGATGTGTTCCTGCGCGCGCGGACCGCACCCGCGACCGAAACGCAGCAGGTCGGGGAGGAGGAGTTCAATCCCTATGCGCCTATTAGGGTCGTTCCCAACGATTACGAGGAGTAAATGGCAGACAAGATCAGATTATTACCCGAGGTCGTTGCCAACCAGATCGCCGCGGGCGAGGTCGTCAACCGGCCCGCCTCGGTGGTGAAGGAGATGATGGAGAACGCCATCGACGCCGGGGCGACTTCGGTGAAGGTCAACTTCCGCGACGGCGGCAAGGACCTGATCCAAATCGTCGACGACGGCTGTGGCATGTCGCCCATCGACGCGCGCATGGCCTTCGACCGCCACGCCACGAGCAAGATCGGGGCCGTGGAGGATATTTACGCCCTGCACACGTTCGGATTCCGCGGCGAGGCCCTGGCTTCGATCGCCGCCGTGTCGCAGGTCGAACTGCGCACCCGGCAGGCCGGCGACGAGGTGGGTACGCAGACCGAGATCAACGGCGGGCAGTTCGCGGCGCAGAACCCGGTGATGTGTCCCGTGGGTTCGCAGTTCTTCGTGCGCAACCTTTTCTACAACGTCCCGGCGCGCCGCCGTTTTCTGGACAAGAGCACCACCTCGGCGTCGCAGATCAAGGCCGAGTTCCAGCGCATCGCGCTCTGTAACCCGCAGATCGCCTTCGAACTCTACGCCAACGACGCTCCGGTCTATACGTTGCAGGCCGGATCGCTGGCGGGACGCATCGTCGACGTGGTGGGGCGTCACATCAAGCAGAACCTGCTGGAGGTCGAGGCCGACACTTCGATCGCCTGCATCGAGGGATATATCGGCCGTCCGGCTGCCGCCAAGAAACGCAACACGGAGCAATACCTTTTTGTCAACGGGCGCTTTTTCAAGAGCACCTATCTGACGAGCGCCATTCTGAAAGCCTACGAGAAGCTGATTCCCGAGAGCTGCCAGCCCTCCTATTTCCTCTACCTGACGCTCGATCCCGGGCGTATCGACGTCAACGTGCACCCGCAGAAAACCGAGGTCAAGTTCGCCGACGAGGAGGCCGTGTGGCAGATCGTCAACGCCGCTGTGCGCGAGACGCTGGCCAAAACGGGCGCCGTGCCGCTGATGGATTTCGACCGGGACAGCCCGGTGGAGATTCCCGTTTTGCAGAAAGGAGCCGTGTACAGCGAGCCGCTGGCCATGTCGAACAGCGACTACAACCCTTTCCGCGAGGAGTATATCGACCCTTCGGCGCCCGATCCGAACGTTGATTTCACGGGCTTCGACGTGCCGTACCGCGACGGCGGGGTCGTGTCGGACAGCGCGGTCGGAGGATTGCGCACGGGCGGAGTCCGGAGCGCCGCGCCGTCGTTCCCGCAGGCCGCGGCGGGCGGATTCGCCCTGCCGGGTGCGGACGCCGGGGAGTTCGAGGAGTTCGAGTCGGGCGGCGGTTTCGAGATCACCCCTTCGGGCGGCGGATTCGACGACAGCGCCCTGGATTTCATCCCTTCGTCGGCCGTTCCCGAGCAGCAGCGGTTCGACATGCCGCAGCGTCCGGAATTCACCGATGCGCTGCCGCTGCCGGGCGGTTATGTCGCCGCTCTGCTGGGCGGCCGCTTCGTAGTGGTCGACGTGCGGCGCGCCCGCGAGCGGATTCTTTACGAGGATTACCTCCGGATGCTGGGCAACGGCTCGTCGGTGAGCCAGCAGTTGCTGTTCCCCGAACGGCTGGTCCTTTCGGGCGACGAATACGCCCTGCTGGAGGAGAATGCCGTGGAGTTCGCTGCCCTGGGCTTCGACATCGACTTCTGCGGCGAAGGGACCGTCGAAGTGAGGGGCACGCCCGCCGACATGCCCGCCGACGCCGTGGACCGGCTGCTGTTCGACCTGTTGCAGGCCTTTGCGACTCCGGTGTCGCTCTCCGATGTGCGGCGCGAGAAGATCGCCGGCGTGATGGCCCGCTCCGGCGCCAAGGGTGCGGGGCGGACCTTGTCGCGCGAGGAGGCCGCGGCGCTGCTCGCACAGCTGGCCGACACGGGCAGTTTCAGTTTTTCGCCCTCGGGCAAGGCGATCACCGCCGAGATCACGCCGGAAGATTTGCGCGCCAAGTTGGGATAATCCGGCGGAAAAAGAGTTACATTTGCAAAAATTAAAACGCATGAACCGCTATTTTCAGACCCCTCCGGTGGTCAAGAATTTGATAATCATCAATGTACTGGTTTACATGGCCACGGCGCTGCTGCCCGTCGGCGACACGATCATGCAGTATTGCGCCCTGTCGCTGGGAACGCCCTATTTCCATACCTACCAGTTCATCACCTACATGTTCCTGCATGCCAATTTCGAACATATCTTCTTCAACATGTTCGCATTGTGGATGTTCGGGCGTACGCTCGAATACGAACTCGGCTCGCAGCGTTTCCTGACCTTCTACATGGTCTGCGGCGTGGGTGCGGCGCTGATCCAGTACCTCACGGCGCTGGCGTTCGGCGAGCTGCCGCTGCTGCTGGTCGGCGCGTCGGGCGCGGTGATGGGCCTGCTGCTGGCGTTCGGCGTGATGCATCCCAATGCGGTCATCATGCTGCTGATTCCGCCTATTCCGATGAAGGCCAAGTGGTTCGTCATCATCTATGCCGTCATCGAGCTGTTCCTCGGATGGAGGGGCGTGGGCAACGTGGCCCATTTCGCCCATGTGGGCGGCATGCTGTGGGGATTCCTGCTGCTGCATTGGTGGAAACGCCGGGGAACGATCCGTTTTTAGACGATGGCTCCCGATTACTATAACGGATACGGGGGAGGCCCTTCGGGGAAACGGCGCCGCAGTCTCGTCATGCGGCTCGTCGACCTGGCGCTGACGCTCGTGACGCTGGCCGTGGGCGCGACGATGGTTCTCACCTATTTCGTCCCCTATGTCGATCCGGGCAGCGTGTGGTTCTTTCCCGTGCTGGGGCTGGCCGCTCCGGCGGTCTACGTCGCGTCGGTCGTGCTGACGCTCTACTGGATCATCCGCTGGCGCTGGGTGTGCGCCGGGGCGATGCTGGTCGTCGTCGTGGCGGGGCTTTTCAAGGTCTCGCTCTTCTGGCGTCCCGAAATCCGCCGCAGCTATGCCACGGAGACGGCCTTCGACCGCGCTGCTGTCAAGGTTATGAGCTACAACGTGCGCAGTTTCTACGGCGAGGACGGCCGGAGCAGCGTCGACGACATCCTGCGCCTGATCGAGGAGCAGGCTCCGGACCTGATCTGCCTCCAGGAGTTCAATGCCCGCCTCGCGGAGCAGTCCGAGGAGTTTTCGCTGCTGGGCGAGAAGTACGAGATTGCGCACTTCGGACGCACGCAGGCTCCGGATTCGGTCTATGGCTCGACGCTGACCATCTTGAGCAAATACCGCATCCTGCGTTCGGACACCGTGCTGACGCCTTCGTCTTCGGTCTGGGCCGACGTGATTGTGGGCGAGGACACCGTGCGGGTTTTCAACAACCACCTGCGCTCGACGGCCATCAACGCTTCGGACAACCAGTTCATCACCAGCCATCAGTTTCTCTCGGACACGGCGCGCGAGACCAAAATCCGCAGTATCGTGACCCGTTTGCGCGAGAATAGCGTGCTTCGGGCCGCGCAGGTCGACAGTATCGCGCAGGTTGTGGGTGCGACGCGCACGCGGCGGATCGTCTGCGGCGATTTCAACGATACGCCCATGTCGTATGTCTACCGCACGATGGCGCGGGGGCTGCGCGACGCCTTCCGTGAGTGCGGGTCGGGCTATTCGCATACGTTCCGCGGTTTCTACAACACGCTGCGCATCGACTACGTGTTGAGCGGCGGTTTCGAACCGCTCTCCTACGAGGTGCTTCCGGTCGACTATTCGGACCACCATCCCGTCGTCGTGCGGCTTCGGAAAAGTTCCTGACGAATTACCCGGAAAACGGGATGCCCCGGCGGAGACACTCTTTCCGCCGGTTTTAATTTGCCGGCAGGTGTTGTCCGGAACGATTTTTTTGCTATCTTGTGGAAAAATTCAGCCAATCGTTCGCCATGATCCGATCCCTTCCGCTCGTAAGGAGAACGCTTCTCCTCTCCGTATGTGGGCTGTTCCTTTTCTCCGGCCGGCTTTTTGCCGGAAATCCGTTGCTGATGCCTTCCGAAGCCCCTTACGGGGCGCCCCGCTTCGACCGTATCCATGCCGCCGACATCATGCCCGCCATTGAGGAGGGCATCCGCGCCTACAAGGCCGGGATTGCGAAAATCAGGGCGCTGGACCCCGCGGAGGCGACTTTCGAAAACGTCGTCGTGCCGCTCGACTGTGCCGACAGCCTGCTGGACGTTCCGCGCGCGGTGCTGGGTTACCTGAAATCGAATTTCGGAGGCGACTCCGTCATCCGGATCTCTCTGGAATCCGCGCAGCTGACCGGAGAGGCATACGACGCCGTGACGCTCGACACGGCGATCTTCCGCCTGGTGAAGGCCGTCTACGACCGGCGCGATGCGGCCGGGCTGGATTCGCTCCAGCTGCGGACGCTCGGCAAGGTCTACCGGAGCTACATCCGCGGCGGGGCGCTCTGCACGCCCGGGCAGAAGGTGCGGCTCAAGGAGCTGAACCGCGAGATTTCGCTCAAACGCATCCGCCACGGGCAGAACATCACGCAGGCGACCCAGGAGTTCGTCCTGTACGTGCAGGACAGCAGCCTGCTCGACGGGCTTGCGGGGACGACCCGGCAGCGTTTCGCCCGCAATGCGGCCCGGCAGGGGCATCAGGGCGTCTGGGCCGTCGGGTTCACGAACGGCGACTATGCGTCGGTCATGGCTTCGGCCACGAACCGCGATCTGCGCAGGAGACTCTACGAGGCCTACACCTCGCGCTGCATGGACGGGAAGTACGACAACCGCCAGTTGTCGGTCGACATCGTCAACCTGCGTCTCGAACGGGCCCGGATGCTGGGATACGAGAACTATGCCGCCTACACGCTGGAGACGAACATGGCCGGGACGCCCGAAAAGGTCCGCGAACTGCTGCTGCCGCTCAAGGACGCTGCCGCGGGGAAAGGACGTGCGGAGCGTGCCGAACTGGAGGCTTTCGCCGTGAAATACGAGCGGGATTCGGCCTTCCGGCTGGAACCGTGGGACGTGGCCTTCTATTCGGGCAAGCTGCGCAAGGCGAAATTCGGGTCCGAACTGGGGCGCATGCGCAACTACCTGCTTTTCGACAATGTGCTCAACGACGGCGTTTTCTATGTGGCCAACCGTCTTTTCGGAATCACGCTGACGCAGCGCACGGACATTCCCGTTTTCCACCCCGACGTGCTGACCTTCGAGGCGAAAGACGCCGAAGGCCGCCCCCTCGGACTGCTTTATCTGGATTGCTTCGTCCGCAAGGGCAAACGCGGCGGCGCGTGGTGCTCGCGCCTGCGCGGGTATTCGTGCGCCGGAGAGCGGGAGGTGCTGCCGCTGGTGACCATCAGCTGCAACTTCTCGCGTGCGGCCGAAGGCAGGCCGAAGCTGCTGTCGACCTCCGAGGTCAAGACCCTCTTCCACGAATTCGGACACGCTCTGGCGGGTTTCCTCTCGCGCGGGCCGTATCCACAGGTGACGGGCAGCTTCCCGCGCGACATGGTCGAACTGCCCTCGCAGTTGAACGAGCATTGGGCCTGGGAGCCGGAGGTGATGAAACACTACGCCCGCGATTACAAGACGGGGCGTCCGATTCCCGATGCGCTGATCGCGAAGTTCAAGGAGTCGGAGAACTTCCTGAAGGGGCTTTACCTGACCGATTTCTATGCCACCGCGCTGCTCGACCTCGAATGGCACACCGTGCTGCGGCCGGTCGAAGGGTGCGACGTGGCGGCTTTCGAACGGGCGTTCCTGAAACGTTACGACTTCCCGGAGCATACCGCTTTACGCTTCCGGACGACCTATTACAACCACATCTTCGCCAGCAGTTACCCCGCGCAGTACTACTCCTACACGTGGTCGGCGGTGCTGGACACCGATGCCTTCGCGGCATTCACCGGCACGGGCGATATTTTCGATTCCGAAACCGCGCGCCGTTACCGCCGCCATATCCTGACCGAAGCGGGCTATGACGAGCCGCTGGCGCAGTACGTGCGTTTCCGCGGCGCCGTGCCCGACGTGAAGCCCCTGATGCGCCGTTACGGGCTGGCGGAATAGCGGCCCGGCGGAATGAACAGCCCCGGCTCATCGGGCCGGGGCTGTTCCGTTCGGTCACTCTCCGATCTTCTTGCGCGGGTGGACCATGTTTTCGGGTTGCAGCACCTTGTGCAACTCCTCTTCGCTCATCAGCTTATGCTCGAGTACGAGGTCGTAGATGCCCTTGCCGGTTTTGAGGGCCTCCTTGGCCAGCATGCTCGACGTTTCGTAGCCCAGATAGGGGTTGAGCGCAGTCACCAGCCCGATGCTGTTAAAGACCATCCGGCGGCAGACCTCCTCGTTGGCCGTGATGCCGGCGATGCACTTCTCGCGCAGCGTGTTCATGGCGTTGATCAGCATTTCGATGCTCTCGAACAGGCAGTGGACGATGATCGGCTCCATGACGTTCAGTTCGAGCTGTCCGGCTTCCGATGCGATCGTCACGGTGAGGTCGTTGCCGATGACGCGGAACGCTACCTGGTTGACGACTTCGGGGATCACGGGGTTGACCTTGCCCGGCATGATCGACGATCCCGGCTGGCGCGGCGGGAGGTTGATCTCGTTCAGCCCGCAGCGGGGACCCGACGAGAGCAGCCGCAGGTCGTTGCAGATTTTCGAGAGTTTCACCGCAAGGCGTTTCTGGGCCGAGGAGTTCATAATGAAGGCGCCCGTGTCGCTCGTGGCCTCGATCATGTTCGACGCCTCGACGAGCGGCAGTCCGGTGATCTCGCGCAGGTAACGGGTGCAAAGCCCGGCGTAGTCGGGGTCGGCGTTGATGCCCGTTCCGATGGCCGTGGCCCCCATGTTGATCTCGAAGAAAAGTTTCATGTTGGCCGTCAGCCGCTCGGTCTCCTCGGTGAGGTTGGCGGCGTAGGCTTCGAACTCCTGTCCGAGGGTCATCGGCACGGCGTCCTGAAGCTGCGTGCGGCCCATCTTGATGATGCCGGAGAACTCCTCGCCCTTGGCGTGGAACGCCGCGATGAGTTCGCGCAGCGAGGCCACCAGTTTCTCGATGCTGCGCACCAGTGCGATCCTCACGGCCGTGGGGTAGGCGTCGTTGGTCGACTGCGAGAGGTTGACGTGGTTGTTGGGGTGGCAGAACTGATATTCGCCCTTTTCATGGCCGAGGAGTTCGAGCGCCCGGTTGGCGATCACCTCGTTGGCGTTCATGTTGGTCGACGTGCCGGCGCCGCCCTGCACCATGTCGACGACGAACTGCTCCTCGAGTTTCCCGGCGCGCAGCTCCTCGCAGGCCCGGATGATCGCGTCGGCGATCGCCGGGTCGAGCAGTCCCAGGTCACGGTTGGCCATCGCGGCGCCCTGCTTGACGTCGGCCAGGGCGCGGATCAGCTCCGGGAAGAAGTTGAGCCGCACGCGGCTGATGTGGAAATTCTCCACCGCGCGCATGGTCTGCACGCCGAAATAATACTCCGCCGGGATTTCCATTTCGCCCAGCAGATCGTGTTCACGACGGGTTTTGCCCGAAAGTCTGATTTCCGTAAAGTCCATGATCGGTATGTTTTTATTAAAGGTACGCAAAAGCAGGGTGGAGTCCAAGCCGAATCGGGTGCGGTCCGGTAAGACGTTCCGACATCAAATATAATGCTTTTTCCGCCACTTTGTCAAAACAAAAAATCTTGTTAACTTTGTATTCGCTCCGCGGGGTCGCAGAATTCGGCGGCGGACGAACGCAGAACCGAAAAACAAATAAAGAATATGATTTTAGACTCTCTGAAAAACAGCGCGCTTTACTACGGCGTAAGCCCGCGCATGAAACAGGCTTTCGAACTGATCGCCTCGACCGACTGGACGACGATGGAACCGGGTATTCACGAACTCGACGGCAAGGACATCTACGTCAACGTCATGGAGCGCGAGCTGAAACAGAAGCCCGACGCCAAACTCGAAATCCACAACGAGTACATCGACATCCAGGTTCTCATCCGGGGCGAGGAGGAGTCCTTCGGCTGGAGCGAGCGCAGGGAGCTCAAGAAGCCGCTGGGCGAATTCAGCGTCGAGAATGACATCCAGCTCTTCGACGACGTGCCGCAGACCTATTACACGATGCGTCCGGGGCAGTTTACGGTGCTTTTCCCCGAGGACGGGCACGCCCCGATGGTGGGCGAGGGCACGGTGCGCAAGATCATCGTCAAGGTGCGCAGGTAGACGCAGTCCATACCTTCCGGGCCGGGATTTCCCGGCCTTTTTTGTGCCCGTCCGGCTGGCCTGCATGGCCGGTCGGGGGCGGAGAACGGCTTCGTCCGACCTCTGGCCGGAAATGAATTGAAAGAAAACCGCCGCGAACTTGCTTGTCTTCCGGATTTGTACTAAATTTGTGGTACGGGTATTTCCGTACGCTATGAAAACATCGGTCTTCATATTCCTCTTTCTGCTGGTCTCCTCCCTCTCGTCCGTCATGGATTCGGGGGCGAAGTCCGGAGTGCCGGCTGCGGCTGCGGTCCGGCAGACGGCGGAATGTTTCCTTGCCGGTTTCAAATACGGGGACTGCGTGGCGACGGAGACCGTCCGGACGGCCGTGCCTTGCCCCGTGCGGTCGCTGCGCAAGCCGGTGGAAGGTCCGCAGCGGGTGTCGGGCGGCGACCGTGACGTCTGCTCCGGGCGGCATTTCCCGCTGGCGCAGGGCTGCTGCACGAAATACGTCGTCTCTTCTTTATTGCGCGGCGGGCAGACCGCCCTGCCTTTCCATCGCGCCGACTACCTCCGGTTCGGCGTTCTGGTCATTTAGCCGTCAAATCCTTTCGCTTTCAAGCGTATGATGCCGTCCGTGCATCGTACGTCGGATTTCCGTGTGCGGACTCCGGGCTGTCGCACCGACGCCGGTGCGGCGAACGACGTTCGGCATGCTTTGCCGCATGCGCAGAATGTTCCGGCACACCCGATGGTAAAACTTTGATGAATGTAAAAAAATGGATTTGATGCATATGATCGGGGAGACGTCGCTGATGATGGGCTTCACGTTTATCGTGGGAATGGCCTTCGCGTACGTACTCAAACTGATGACGTTTTTCTTCTCCCGGCTTAACGGAACGGAGATCTCCGCGCTGTTGAGAAAAGGCCGCATATGGGGCCGCGCCTACCGCATGGACATTGCGCGTACCGACCGCTACATCCGTTCGGTCGCCCGGATCGGCGGGGACGTTTCCGCCGATCCGGATGCGGACCATGCGATGGACGCTCTGGCCGAATACCACCTCGGCACCCCCGGGGATGCCGCACGGCAAGACAGCGAGATGACCCGTTTATACGAGCTGCACCATGGAACGGTTTGATCTTGGCAATATTTTCCAGGGAATCTCGACCCTGCTGCAAGCCGATTCCGCGATCATGTATGCGCGTATCGGGCTGATTCTGTTGGGCATCCTGCTGGTTTACCTGGGGCGCAGGGGCGTGCTCGAACCGCTGGTGATGATTCCGATGGGGCTGGGCATGGCGGCGGTGAACGCCGGGGTGCTGATTTTTCCGGGCGGCATGCACGGCAACCTGTTTCTGGACCCCATGGTCACGGAAACCGACCAGCTGATGAACATTTTGCAGATCGACTTCCTGCAACCGATCTACACCTTCACGTTCAGCAACGGACTGATAGCCTGTCTGATTTTCATGGGCATCGGGACGATGCTCGACATCAATTTCGTGCTGGCGAAGCCCTTGCAGAGCATGTTCCTCGCGCTGTGCGCCGAGCTGGGCACGTTCGCTGTGCTGCCGATCGCCTATTCGATGGGGTTGAGTCCCAGCGACAGCGCCTCGATCGCGATGGTCGGCGGGGCCGACGGGCCGATGGTGCTTTTCACTTCGCTCAACCTCTCGAAGGAGATCTTCGTGCCGATCACCGTCGTCGCCTATCTCTATCTCGGCCTGACCTACGGCGGCTATCCCTACCTGGTGCGGGCGATGGTCCCCAAGCGTCTGCGCGCCATCAAGATGAAACCGGCGAAGAAACCGGTGAAGCAGTACAGCGCCGCGACCAAGATTTCGTTCGCCGTGGTGATGTGCGTGATCCTGTGCCTGCTCTTCCCGGTGGCCGCTCCGCTCTTCTTCTCGCTCTTCATCGGTGTGGTGATCAAGGAGTCGGGACTCAAGCATGTGAACGATTTCATCAGCGGACCGATGCTCTACGGTTCGACGTTTTTCCTGGGAATCCTGCTGGGCGTGCTGTGCGACGCGCACACGCTGCTCGACCCCACGGTGCTCAAACTGCTCGTCCTGGGGATTCTTGCCCTGCTGATTTCGGGCATCGGGGGCATTTTGGGCGGTTACCTCATGTATTTCTTCAAGCGGGGCAATTTCAACCCCGTCATCGGTATCGCCGCCGTCAGCTGCGTGCCCACGACGGCCAAGGTCGCGCAGAAGATCGTCGCGCACGACAACCCCTCGTCGATGATCCTGCCCGACGCGCTGGGAGCCAATATCATGGGCGTCATCACGTCGGCCATCATCGCAGCGATCTACGTGACGGTGGTTCCGATGCTGTGATCTGAAAGAGAACCGGCCCGCTTCCGCGGGCCGGTTTTTTATTTTCCGATGCCGAAGTAGCGGAATCCCGCCGCTTCGACCTCGGGCTTGTCGAAAATGTTGCGGCCGTCGACGACCGCGTCGCCCCGCATCGTCGCGCGCAGCTGTGTCCAGTCGGGCATGCGCAACTCCTTCCATTCGGTCAGGAGGGCCACAGCGTCGACGCCTTCGGCGGCCTCGTACATCGTCTGGGCGTAGCGGATCGGCAGGTCGGCCATCCGGCGGCGGCTTTCGGGCATCGCCACGGGGTCGTAGGCCCGCACCTCGGCTCCGGCATCGAGCAGGCGGCCGATCACCACCGTTGCCGGAGCTTCGCGCATGTCGTCGGTCTCGGGTTTGAAGGCCAGCCCCCAGATTGCGACGACCTTGCCCCGCAGGTCGCCCAACGCGGTCTGCAATTTCTCGAAAACAATCCCTTTCTGCTGCTCGTTGACCCGCTCGACGGCCTCGATGACCTGCATCGTGTAGCCGTGTTCCCGGGCCGTGTGGGCCAGCGCCTTCACGTCCTTCGGGAAGCATGAACCGCCGTAGCCGCAGCCGGGGTAGAGGAACTTGTTGCCGATGCGGGCGTCGGAGCCGATGCCCTTGCGGACCATCTCCACGTCGGCGCCCACGCGGTCGCACAGATTGGCGATCTCGTTCATAAACGAAATGCGCGTCGCGAGCATGGCGTTGGCTGCGTATTTGGTCATCTCGGCCGAGGGAATGTCCATGAACAGCACGCGGAAATTGGTGATCAGGAACGGCCGGTAGAGCTTGGCCATCAGCTTGCGCGCCCGTTCGCTGTCGACGCCCACGACCACGCGGTCGGGCGACATGAAGTCCTTGATCGCCGCACCTTCCTTCAGGAATTCGGGGTTCGAGGCGACGTCGAACGGGACCTTGCAGCCGCGCTTCTCGAGTTCCTCCTCGATCACGGCGCGCACCTTCTGCGCCGTGCCCACGGGGACGGTGCTCTTGGTGACCAGCACGGTGTATTTCCGGATGTGGCGACCGAAGGTGCGGGCCACGTCGAGAACGTATTTCAGGTCGGCCGAACCGTCCTCGTCGGGCGGGGTTCCGACGGCCGAGAAGACCACCTCGACATGGGGCAGGCACTCTGTGAGGTCGGTGGTGAAATGCAGGCGTCCCGCCTCCACGTTGCGCCGCACAAGCTCCTCAAGTCCCGGCTCGTAGATCGGGATAACGCCTGCGTTCAGACCCTCTATCTTTTCGGCGTCTATGTCCACGCAGGTGATGTCGAGTCCCATTTCGGCGAAGCAGGCCCCCGATACGAGTCCTACGTAACCCGTTCCCACGATTGCAATTTTCATCATAATTCCTGGAGTTTTTTCTTTCGGAATGTAAATATAGTCTTTTTTTCGAAATATCCCCGCCGCAGTACGAAAAAGGGCGGTCCGAAGACCGCCCCTGCGTCGTTCTATTTTCCGCACCTGCATCCGGCGACAGCCTCCGCCAGCGTTGCGCAGGGATCGCACATCTCGTGCGAGTAGCCCTGTTTCATCTCCACGGGATCGCACAGGGGTTCCCACTTCATCTTCTGGGCGAACTCCGCGAGCAGGCGCACCGAGGCTCCGGCCCAGCAGAACGAACCGAACCAGCCGAATCTGCGCCGGGGAATGCCGCGCGCGGCGATGCGGTCGAGCAGTTCGGCCACGGGCGGGAACAGGTTGCCGTTGTAGGTCGGGCCGCCGACGATCAGCGTGTCGAAACGGAAAACGTCGCGCAGGACCACTGACGGGTCGGCGTAGGAGAGGTTGTAGACCCGGATCGGGCCGACCTCCCGCGAGGCCAGTTCGCGCGCGATGCGCTCGGCCATCTGCTCCGTGTTGCCGTACATCGAGGCGTAGGCCACGACCACGCCCGGTTCGCCTTCGTAGCGGCTCAGACGGTCGTAAATATCCAGAACCTTTGCGATCTGCCGCTGCCATACGGGTCCGTGCGTCGAACAGATCGTTCCGACGGGCAGCGTGCGGACCTTCTGGAGCGCCTTCTGCACGGGACCGCCGTACTTGCCCACGATGCAGGCGTAGTAGCGGCGCATCTCGTCCCAGTAGCGGTCGGTCTCGACCTGCGAATCGGTGATGCCGCCGTCGAGCGCCCCGAACGTGCCGAAGGCGTCGCCGGAGAAGAGCGTCCGGTCGCCGGCGCACCACGTGACCATCGTCTCGGGCCAGTGCACCATCGGGATCATGTGGAACGACAGCGTCTTGCCGCCCAGATCGAGCGTGTCGCCCTCCTTGACCTCGACCGTGCCCCCGGCGATGCCGTAAAACCCTTCGATCATCTGGAGCGTCTTGGCATTGCCGACGATCTCGATGTCGGGATAGATGCGGCGCAGCGCCGCGATCGACGACGAGTGGTCGGGTTCCATGTGGTTGACGACCAGATAATCGATCTTCCTTTCGCCGATGGCCTCGCGGATGTTGGCTTCGAGGCGGCTGCCGAAGGACTCTTCGACGGTGTCGATCAGGGCGATCTTTTCGCCTGCGACCAGATAGGCGTTGTACGACACGCCCATCGGAAGCGACCAGAGGGCTTCGAAGCGCGTGGTGGTGCGGTCATTGACCCCGACGTAGTGGATGCCGGGAAGTATTTCGGTAATTGCCATAAACCTTTTTTGTTTTGTTTTGGCACAAATTTACGAAAAATATTTTTCCGGCGCTACTGCCGGCTTTTTTATTGCTTCGGCAAGTTGCATGCCGGGGTGCGGAAGAGTCCCGTGCGCGGCGCGGCCTTCGCCCGGAAACAAAACGCCGCAACCCGGTGAAGGGTTGCGGCGCATGCCGGCAGGACGGCGGTTCAGAGGAACCGCGGCATATCTTCGGCCCTGCTTTGGGGTGTGGACTCCAGCGCGCCGGAGATGATCTCCGACGGGATTTCGGCCTTGACGAAGACCGAGACGTCGCTCGTGCTCGAAGTGCTGGTCAGCGTCATCCGTGTTCCGTCCGCGTTGAACGAAACCCGGTACGAGGCGCTTCCCCACGGGGTGTTGTCGCTGTACCGGCCGCTGAGCGTGGGTTTGTCGTAGGAATACGTGCCGTCCAGATGGACGTATTCGGGCTTGTAGAGCCGCTGGTAGATGTCGAACGAACCGGACTCGCTGAACGAGAGGTAGACGTCGGCGGACTGGAGCGAACTCCACGAAACCAGATGCCAGCTGCCGACGACGTTGCCGTCGCCCTCGGGTTCGGGCGTATCCTTGGACGAATCGCCGCACCCGGTCAGCGCGAACGCCGCGGCGAGGCCGATCAATAACAGTTTGATGTTTTTCATAATGTGCCCTTGTTTTATAACCAACCTCCGTTCTGGGAATGAACCTCACGTGCGATGAAGGCGAATTCCTTCGTGATCGGCATGCCGTTCATTCCGCTGTTGTTGCCGTTTCCGGCGAGCAGCTTGATCCGGACCACCGCCGAACCGGGTTTGGTGCACTTGAGGATGATCTGGTTGGCGAATATGGTCGGGTTCGCCGAAATGCCCAGCCGGTTCATGTCTTCGGCCGAAATGGAGATTTCCGTAATCTTCAAGTCCAGATTTCCGCCGCCGAGGTACGGTTGCAGGTTCAGCGTGTACTGGCTGCCGACGGGAATCGGGATGCAGGTGATGCCGCGGACGTTCATCAGCACCTGGTAGGCGTCGATGTAACCCGTGCCCATTCCCTTTTTGTACTGCGACAGGTCGAGCGTCGCCAGACTGCCCTTGTCTGTGAAATACTGTTTCGTTCCGGTGCAGTATTGGTTGATGTCGTTTACCGATGTCAGCAGCAGCGTCGTGAATTCGTTCTGGGTGAAGGTCTTGCCGAGTTGCAGCGCATAGGACAGCCCGAGCGCCGCCACGCCCGAAACGTGGGGGCAGGCCATCGACGTGCCCTGCATGTAGCCGTACTTTCCGCCGTTGACGGTCGATAACACCTCGGACGCTCCGGTATTTATGTTTTCCAGATACGACTGGTAGGCGTCGCCGCCGGGAGCCGCAATGTTGCAGGCGGGACCGTAGTTGGTGTAGTAGGCCGGGGTGTAGTCGCACGACATGGCCGTTACGGAGATGTAGTCGCGGTAAGCGCCGGGGTAGCTCGACATGCCGGTCATGTCGTTGCCGGCGGCGAATATGGCCAGTCCGCCGCTGACGGCCGCACAGTTCTGTTTGGCGATGAAGTAGTCGATGGCCCGCTTCTCGGCGCTGGCGCCGCTGGAATAGGCCGTGTCGGAGGTTACCGAGCCGGCAGGGTAGCCGTAGCTGCACTGGATGATCGCCGCGCCGTTGTCGGCGGCGTATTTGATGGCCTTGGCCGCCATGGCCACGTCGCCGCCGTCTTTGTCGTGGTAAATCTGACAGGACATGATCTTCACGCCGTCGTTTTTGCCCGAGCCGCCTGCGATGCCTGCGACGCCCGTGCCGTTGTTGTTCACGGCTGCGACCGTTCCTGCCACGTGCGTGCCGTGGTCCGGTGCATCGCCTTTGGTGCTGATGGTCAGCGTCGTATTGTCGACGAAGTTGAACCCGTGTATGTCGTCGGCATAGCCGTTCGAGTCGTCGTCACGGCCTTCCGAGCCGTTCAGCTCGGCGGTGTTGGTCCACATGTTGGCGGCCAGGTCGGGATGGTCCCACTGCACGCAGTTGTCCACGACCGCGACGATAACGCGCGGGTCGCCCGTGCAGAGCTTCCAAGCCTCGTCGCAGTTGACATCGGCTCCCGCCTTGATCTTCGAATAGATCGACTTGTCGCCGGTGTTGATGTAGTGCCATTGTTTGCCCAGGTGGGGATCGTTGAACCCGACGGCCGCACGGGTCTGCGGCGCAGCGCCGGTTTCGGCCAGCGGGATGACCCGGCCTTCGTGCACGTGCATCAGCTGCTGGTTGAATTCCACCTTGCTCACTTCGGCGATCCGGGCCATGTCGAGGGCCGCCTTGTCGAGATCGGCGGCGGCGTCGAACTCCACAACGTACCAGCGGTGCAGACCGGCGGCGCGCGTGCGCTCCTCGTTCCGTTCGTCTACCGGGAACAGACGCTGTAACGCCTTTACCCCGATGCTGCCGAGCACGGCGTCGAAATCAGCGATGCCCGAACGGGTGGCGACGCCGCCCGAACGCGTAACCTGCATGACCGACGATTCGATGCCCGCTACGGCCTCTTCGCCGAAGCAGACCAGCAGTTCGCCCCTGACGGCGTTCTCCGACGAGAATACGAGTTTGGAGGCCGCTTTCGCTTCCGGTTCGGGACCCGTCGCCTGCTCCGTCGCATCCTTGGTGCACGACCCCAGGGCGAGCGCCGCAGACAGGAGCAGCAGGCTCCATAAAGTTGTTGTCCTTGTCATAATCTTATAATCCTAATATTAGTGCATGTCGTGACCGATGTTTCGTTTCATTGGACCACAGAACCCGACACGGTCGCTCGGACTGTGTCGGGTCGTGTGGAACAATATGCGTCGGTTATTTCAAAACCGGGAGGTTTTCGCGGATTTTGAAATCGGCGCGGCGGCCGATCTGTTTCGGCAGCGGCTCGCATTTCGCCGTCTTCACGCTTAACGTGCGGACGCCGTGGTTCGTGTTGTCGCTGTTCCTGACGAATGTGGCGTTCATCTGGAGACCACGGCTGTCGAGCGACTTCCCGATATGGGCCGGAACACGGACGCTGCTGAACGGGATCTTCGTGCGGACGCCCTGAACTTTGGCTGCGGATGCTGCGGATGTCGTTCCGCTCTGCTTCGTGATGGTCGTTCCGTCGGCATAGTATGCTGCCAAGGCTCCGACGATCTTGTTGACGGTGAAATCAGCAACGGGAACCTCGACGTCGGTCGTCAGCGCTGAAACTTGTTTCGACGCCGGATCGATCGTCAATACGATCGGATCGCTGCCTTCGCTCTCTTCGGTTGCGAACGAGAAGATACCGTAACCGCGGGACTTGTCCGGGGTGAGCGCCTCCGTGAATTTGCCGAGCAGGTTGCCGTTGTCCTCCCGGCCGAGCTGCACGCCGCTCATCGTGAGCGTCGACTTGGCCGAGTCATAGGTTGCGTACCATTGGGTGCCGTCCTCTACGGCGAAATCCTTCACGAAAAATTCGGTGTTGCTTCCGACGGTAGGTATTACCTCGAATACATTTTCGAACGTGTCTTCAGCGCTGGCCGCGTAGGACATGCCGTATTTCCCGATGATCAACTCTCCGGTATAGGGCGGTATGTCCGTCACGAACGGTTCGCACACGATCAGTTTTTTCTTGCCGTAGTTGTTCGTTGCTTCGACAACCAGCGTATAGGATGCGCCCGGTGTCAGATTGATCATTATGTCCCAATATTTTCCGGTCGTTGCGAGTTCTTCCATCGCATCGGCATTGAGTTCTTTACCGTATTTATCGACTACATCCTGCAGGGTCAGGCCTCCGGTTTGAATCTCGATATTGTCGATTATGGAAGTTTTGTTGAAGTAGGTTTTGATCTTCTTCATCTCCGTGCCGGTGATCTCGTACACGGCCGATGAGTAATCGGGATACTCCGATACATATGCTGCGGCATCGGGATAGGCGCTGACTTTATAGAGCGAGCCGGCGATGTCGTTGGGAACCGAGGTCCCTCCTATGCCCGGGAAGTAGAACGATGCTGCGGAAGCTTCGCCGGAAACCGGTTTTTGCGCTTTGTCAAGGGGCAGGGCGACTACGGTATAGGTTCCGGGTCCAGGCAGTACGGCTTCGGCGGAGACTTTCTCGCCGCCTACGGTGAAGTCCTGCAACTCGTTGATGTTCTCGGCTGATCCGTCGGCGATCGCTGCGACAAGCGTAGCGGTTTCGGCCTCGGTCAATTCATTTTCGACGAGAACATAGCGGATGTTCGTAACGTCGGCGCCGTAGGTGAAGTCGATGACGGCGCTCGCCGTCTCTCCGTCGGCGCTGACCTTCATGCCGTCGTATACGGCGGAGAGCGTATAGTCGACTATTTCGGCGCCCGGCAGCATGATGCGGAACGTACCTTGACTGTTAGCGGGAAATTCGCGATCCAATCCGACGAGTTTTGCGGTCAATCCGTCCTTCGGGAAGGTGATGACGCCGTTGACCAATGTGCCGGGTTCCGCCGAGGCGATCATAAAGTTTCCGTAACCGTTACTGTTTTCGGTAATACCCGACCATTGTTCTTCAATCGTCACTTGAGTCGCATTGCTGCAATCGATGACGATATTGGACGGAGTGTAGCTGAACTGCTCCGAAAGCTCCTCTTGCGTAGCTCCGAAGAATTCGGTCATATAAGGCCAGCCGAGCATCTCTTCAACCATGTAGATACCTTCTTTCGACTTATGGCTGTGTACCGTGACATCGATTTCGAACATATTGCCGGTGAATACATCGCTCAACCAGCCTTCGCGGAATTTGCCGGTTCCCATTTTCACCCACGGCCAGGGCATAACCGTAATATCGAGGCTGCGGTTGCCGTAGGGCGTCGTGTTGTCCTCGTCGTTGATCAGGAACGAAAGGGGGTATTCCTTGCCGTCTTCGAGTTTGGTGCGGTCGAAGGTGATCAGCAGTTCGGAAGTCTCCTTGCCGGCTGCGAACGATACCGACGACGGAATGGTGAACAGACCCGACTCGTCGCTGGCGAGAACCGCTACGGTCAGCGCCTCGTCCTTGGCGATGCGTTTTACCGGGATGGCGATGGAGGAGACGTCGTCGCTGATGCTATGCTGGGTGGTCACATTCTCGGGGAAGTAGACCTGTGCGCCGTCGACCTCGGGACCTGCTTTGAAGTCATCGTCGCTGCAGGCCGTGAACAGCCCCGCGACGATGGCGACAGTCGCCAGAAAGAATATTTTTATACTTTTCATAAATAGCGATGTTTTTTATTTAACAGACTTGACCGTTTGGGTCGGGTTGGGGTTGTTCTTGCCCGCAAGCGCCTTATTCTGCTGTACGGCGTTCAGCGGGAACACGCAGTTCCACCAGGGGGCGCGTCCGTCCGTGGAAAGCTGGGCCATCGGGGGAGCGTTCGTGCCGGTGTCGCCGTTGTGCATGCCGATGTTCAGACGCTTCAGGTCGTAGAAGATGACGCCCTCGCCCCAGAACTCGATCCGCTTCTGGAAAATGATCTCGTCGATCAGGTCGTTGGCCGCCGGAACCGTATAGGCCGGATCGCGGTTGGCCATGAACGACTGCAACAGCGACTTGCCGGTGGTGGCGTCGTAGTGCGCCGTAGCCTCGGCCTCGATCAGGTACATCTCCTCGACACGCATCATCGGGATGCTCGTCACGTTACCCGTGGAATAGTTTCGTTTTTCGCCGTTGGCCGCGTGGAACTTAAACGATGCGTAGGGGGCTATCGTTGCGAACTCCTCCTCGGTCAGGGTCGTATAGGGTGCGATGGCGTCGAACGAGCGGTCGGCTCCGACAAAGCTCTTTTTGCGGAAGTCGCCCGACGAAATGCGGTTGTAGCTGAATACCGAGATACCCGGCTGCGCTCCGTAGCCGTAACCCCAGATAGCCTCGGTCGCCATGTGGGCCGACCACGACAGCAGGTTGTTGAGCACGGTGTCGGTGGTCTGGATCATGGCCCACATCCACGACGAATTGACCGTGTTGAACCCGGTCTTCGGGTCGAGCCACTGGCTTTCGGTCATAATCGTGCAGCCCGAAGCGTCGATGGCCTTGCGGGCGTATTCGGCGGCCAGACGGTAAGCGGCGTCGCCGGTCGGAACTTCCGCATACGATTCGGTGAATCCGCCCAGCCAGAGGTAGGCGCGGGCCTTGAGTCCGTAGATCACGGCCAGCGAGGGCAGGTTTTTCGTTGCCGGCGTATAGTTGGCCAGCAGGGTCTCGGCGGTGTTGAGGTCCTCGAAGATGAACTTGAACATCTCCTCACGCGATACGCGCGGGTTGTTCTCCAGTTCCTCCATGCTCGTATCTTCCCGGACGATGGGAACGGTCAGCCCCTTGACGGCTTCCAGCTCGGTCTCGTAGGCGGGACGTTCGGGAGCCTTGGCCGGCAGCGCGTCGTAGAGACGGGCCAGGTCGAGGTAGCAGAGCGCGCGGAAAGTCTTGGCAATGCCCATCATCTCCTCTGCGCCTTCGCTCTGGTTTGCGATGTCGATGGCCTCATTGGCCGTGAAGATGAACTTGTAATAGTTGGTGTAGAAGAACGGGGACATCGTGCCGTTCGCTGCCAATCCGGTCGAGTTGCCCGGATAGAGCCATGCCTGCCAGCGGTCGTAGTACTGGTTGCCGCCCGGCAGGTTGCCGCTGACGGGGAACACCTCGCCGACCATGCGGTCGGTGGCGCCGAAGATGCCCGGGTAGCCGAAGTCGATGTGCTCGCCGAGGTCTATATAGTTGGTGATGAGCACCGTCGGCATCGCAGTGATAAGACCCTCCTTTGCGAACGGAGATTCGGCAGTCTGATCGCTGGTGGCGTATCCGCTTTCGGGGAAGGTCTCCTTGATACAGCCCGAAAGAAGCACGGATGAACCGAGAAGCAGCGCCGTTGTTTTCAGTATGTTGTTCATTTTCATAATATTCGTCGTTTAACAAATTAGAACGTTACGGTTACACCGCCCGAGAAGGTGCGAATCGGGGCGTAGTAGTACGGGTTCGTGATTCCGTTGATGGACTGACGCGGGTCGAGACCCTGACGCTTGGACCAGTACCATACATTGTCGCAGGCGAGGTAGATACGCAGATTCTCGACGAGGAACTTGCGCGTGATACGCTTGGGCAGCGTATATCCGAGCGTGATGTTCTGGATGTTCAGGTACGATGCGCTGGTGAGGAAACGGTCCGAGACGGCTGCCTGATTCGAGTCGTTGTAAGCAAAACGCGGAATGTTCGAACCGGAGTTCTCGGGAGTCCACGAATTGAGCAGGTCGTGGTGGTAGTTGTTTCCGGTCGACGTTCCTGCCGGGGAGTTCATGTAGAACCTGTAGCCCTGGTCGAGAACCTGTCCGCCGAGCTGGTAGGTGAAGCCGATCGAGAAATCGACGCCGTAGAAGCGCAGCGACGTGCCGAAACCGCCGTAAACGTCCGGCAGGGCGTCTCCGTGCATTTCGCGGCCCTCCTGCGAGGCCACCGAGTAATCGGAGGTCTTGATGCGCTCCTTGTTGCCGGCATCATCGGTCTTGTAGGTGTACCACAGCGATTTTCCGGTCTCGGGGTCTACTCCCGCGTAGGTCGGAACGTAGAACGAGAAGACGGATTCCCCTTCGGTGAGGAATTTGGTGTCCTGCCAGCGGCCCACGTGTTTGCCGTCGGCCGTCGTGTTGTTTTTGAACTGCTCCGGCAGGTGGGTCACCTTGTTCTTGTAGTGGGTCATGTTGAGCGAGAAGTCCCACACGAGGTTTTTGGTCCGGATCAGGTCTGCGTTCAGTTCGATTTCGAGACCGCGGTTGACCATGTCGCCGATGTTGGTGAAAATGGTCGTGTAACCCGACTCGATCGGAGTGGCCAGCTCGAACAGCATGTCGGTGGTCTTGCGGTTGAAGACATCGATGCTACCCGACAGACGGTTGTCCCAGAGGCCGAACTCTACGCCGACATTGAGGTTGGCGTTGGTCTCCCAGGTGATGTCGGGGTTGCCTTTCTGGTAGAGTACGCTCGTAACGCCGTCGCCGCTGCTCAGGATCTCGCGGTAGTCGGTATAGCGGTAGTAGGATTCCGCTTTCGATCCGAGGTTGTCGTTACCCTGCGAACCGTACGATGCTTTGACCTTCAGCATGTTGACCCACGAAGCGTTGAACCAGCTCTCGCGGTTGATGATCCAGGCTGCGCCGAGCGACCAGAAGTTGCCCCAGCGGTGGTCGGGGTGGAAGCGCGACGATGCGTCGCGGCGGTACGATCCCGAGAAATAGATGCGGTTGTCGTAGTCGTACTGTCCGCGGAAGAAGTAGCCCTCGTTGTTGTACTCCAGAACCGACGAACCCGACCGCGACGAGTCGACGACGGCGCCGCTGAGTTCGGTGTTGTCCGGCGAGAACATCATGGTCTTCGAGCCGTACAGACCGTAGGATTTGCGGTTGTACATTTCATGGCCGAAGAGCAGGTCGAGGTTGTGGACGTCGGCGAAGGTGTTGGTGTAGGTCAGGAACTGCTGCATGTTGTAGGCGATCTCCCGACTGTGGCTCTTGAAAACGGCGCCGCCCGATTCGGCGAACTGTCCGTAGTAGGGGTTCGACACCTGCGTACCGCGGGTTTCGTCGAGCGACACGCTTCCGTTGAGGGTCAGTTTCAGGCCCTTGTACAGGGAGAAATCGGCAAAACCGTTGGCCATGAAGGCATTGCCCTCGTTGATGTATTTGTTGAGCTGAATGTCCTGCAGGTCGTTGCTCTTCCCGCCGTTGGTGCGCAGTGCGCCGCCGTTGCGGCCGTCGCCGGTATCGTACATCTTGAATCCGTACTCGTCGATCATAATGTTGCCGTTGCCGTCGCGCATGTAGACCGGATAGATCGGCGCCATGCGGATCGCCGTGGCGAATGCGTTTCCGCCGTCGGCGTTGCCTTCGCCCTGACCTTCGCCGTCGTCGTTGGTTTGGTTGCCGTTGTTCCAGACGAAATGGGTGTAGGACATGTTACCGCCGACTTTCAGCCACTTTTTGGCCTGGTAGTCCGCGCGCAGACGGGCGGTGTAGCGCTCGTTGCTCGAACCGTCGACGATACCCGTGTTGTCCAGATAGCCGAGCGATGCGAAGAAATTGGCGCGGTCCGTCGCGCCGGAAACGCTGACGTTGTACTCCTGACGGAACGACGACGATTTGTAGATTTCGTCGAGCCAGTTGTCGGGTTGCAGGTAGAACTGCTGGCCCTTGGCGTCGGTTACCAGGCGGCCCTGCTTCGCACGCGGATTGAGACGGCCGTTTTCGCCGATGAGGTTCTGGCCGTCGGGCACGGTGAAGACGTTGTAACCCAGACCGCCGGGATCGTTCGACGTCAGCAGCTTGTTGGCGGCGATGTTGGCAGCCAGGGGAGTGTACTTCTGGTCGAGCGTGTAATAGTTGTACAGCGACTTGTAGTGCATCTCGTAGTATTCGCCCGCATCCTCCACGATGTCGTAGGTCTGCAACGCACGGGTGTTGATGCCCCACTTGCCGTCGAAAGTCACGGTGGCCTCGCCGGCCTTCGCACGCTTGGTTGTGACCATGATTACGCCGTTCGCGCCGCGGGAGCCGTACAGGGCGTTCGACGCGGCGTCCTTGAGGACGCTGATCGACTCGATGTCGGCAGCGTTGATGTTGTTGATGTCACCTTCGTAGGGCACGCCGTCTACAACCCAGAGCGGGTCGTTTTTGGCATTCATCGAACCGTAGCCGCGCACGTAAATCTTCTGACCGGAACCCGGACGGCCCGAGGCGGAGGAGAACTGCACGCCGGCGATTTTGCCGACGAGGGCGTCCCCGACGTTCGAAGACTGCGTTTTTATCAGATCGTCGGATTTGATCACCTTCGCCGCTCCGGTGAAGGCGTCTTTCTTGGCTGTACCGAAGGCCACTACGATCACGTCGTCGATGGCCTGTGCGTCTTCTTTGAGCGAGATGTTGATTCGGGTCTTGCCTCCGATGGCCACCTTCTGGGTTTCATAGCCGATGAAGGATACGACCAGCGATCCGTTTCCGGGAGCCGTGATGGTGAAGCTACCGTCTCCGTTTGAGGTCGTGCCGACATGCGAGCCGTCGACCATAACCGTTGCTCCGGCGACCGGTTTCCCGTCGGGACCGGTGACTGTTCCGGAAATTTGCTTACTCTGGGCCAGCGAGAGTAATATTCCCCCCCCCAATAAAGCAATTAACGATAGTAGAATTTTTCTTACCATAAGCGTTAATCTAATAGTTTTTTTTAAAAAAAAAAGTTCACAAGCAAAGGTATGAAATTGCTAACTCGTTTACAAATAAATTATTAAAATAATTTACCAGTATAACATATGTGTAGAAGATTGGTTGATAACGGTTACGATTTTGAAAATATCATCTCAAGGGGATTACAAATTGTAATCCCCTTTTCGGGTGTTTTCGGGTGTTTTGAGCGAATGTGTTAGCTGCGTGAACTTCTGCGTATATGTGAATCGGTCCTCAAAGGCGCTCCCGGACTTTTTCCAGGTCGGTATCGCGGTACAGCGTATCGAGGCGTTTCGAGAGCCGCTCCATGTCACCGTCGAGTTTCGAGTGGGTGATGGTCGCATAAATCTGCGTAGTCCGTATATTCTTATGCCCCAGCAGCTTGCTGATCGTTTCGATCGCCATTCCCTGCGAAAGCGTGATCGTCGTGGCGAAGGTGTGCCGGGCCGAATGGAACGTGATGTGCCGGGGAATGCCCGCCAGAGACATAATGCGTTCGAGGCAGATGTTGCACCAGCCGTTGCTCGGCAGGCGGAATATCCGCGCATTCCGCTGCATCGGTTTGTATTTCAGCAGAATGGTGTACGGTATCGCGAAGATGCGCACGTTGACCGCAGATCCTGTTTTGCGGCGGGTGGTGCTGATCCACAGCTGTTTGCCGTCCTGCTGGATATGCTGCGGGGTCAGCGTGCAGAGGTCGATGTAGGAGAGTCCCGTGAAGCAACTGAACAAAAATGCATCGCGTACCAACTGTAAGGTCATGTCGTCGAGGTCCAGACGGATCAGCTTGCGGATTTCGGTCATGGACAGGTAGTTTCGCGCGACGAATTCGCTGCGCAGTTTGTAATTCGCGAAGAGGTCCTTGGCCATGTGCCCCCGGCTTCGGGCCAGCATGAGGATGTGCTTGAACGCGATCATGTAGATCCACGTCGTGTTTTTCTTGTGTCCGCACTCCTGTGCGATGTAGTGGTGAAACCCCGTCAGGAACTCTTTGTCGAGTTCTTTGAACAGCAAATCCTTGCGGTTGAATTTGTCGTTGACGTAGTTTTCGAGATGCTTGTAAACACACCTATATTTATAGTAGGTCGTTTTGCTGCGGCTGATGCCCACCATCCGGCTGAACTCCTCGTTGTGATGCCTGAAGAAGGCCAACAGCGTTTCGTTGCGCTGGTCGTTGCCGAAATACATCTCCTTGACCATTTTCGGAGTGACCAGGGCATGCTCGTAAAACAGCGTGTTGTAACATCTTTCGATGTGGAAACGAATCTGCGAGAGTTGTTCGTTGACATGTGAGGCAACCGCGCTGCGCCCTGCCGCCCGTCCCATACTCACATCCCAGAGATTCGGATTCACGGATAGTTGCGTGGACAGCTGCGTTCGCTGTCCGTTGATCGTAATGCGTCCCATGATCGGCGTGTTTCCATTGCGTAAAGGCGCATTCTTCTTGATGTAAAACAGTACTTTGAACGTGTTTCTCATTCCCTTCCTAACCTTTTTTAAACAATAAACAAACCGCGATAAAGGTAATGATAAAGTTACTGCCAAACGGTATATCAATTGGACCAAATAGCTTATACGGCACGGTTTAACCCTTCTTGTCCGGTAACTATCTGGTAACACAACCCGGACGCGCGGAGGTGTCGTCTGTATATCTTACACGCTTAATACCAAACTATTAGGCATTTCTCGGAAAATGCGTTCCGGAACGCTGTAATTATCCTATATCCAGCAGTTTATTATCCGGAATCCGGGGCGATTGTTTTTTATTTTAAAATTTTATTAAAATTAACGCTTATGGTAAGAAAAATTCTACTATCGTTAATTGCCGTTTTGGGACTTTGTGTATATGGATTCGCCCAAAACCGGCAGGTTTCCGGTAAAGTTGCCGATGCGGAGGGTAAGCCTGTCGCGGGCGCAACCGTTATGGTCGACGGCACGTCGACCGGTACGACCACGGGCACGGATGGTAAATTCACCATCGCCGCACCCGCCGACGCTACGCTGGCGGTTTCGTTCATCGGTTACGAGACCCGGAAAGTGGCTGTCGCCGGAAAGACGCATGTCGAAGTCGTGATGCACGAAGATGCGCAGGCCATCGAGAATGTCGTGGTGACCGCTTTCGGCACGACGACGAAAAAAGACCTTACGGGATCAATCGCCACCATCCGCGGCGAGGAGCTTGCGAAGCGTCAGGTTTCGACCGTTTCGAAAATGCTCGAAGGAGCGGTTCCCGGCGTGCAGCTGACTACGGCCACCAACCAGCCCGGTACGGACGCTGCGATCTACGTCCGCGGCGTCGGTTCGCTCAATGCGGGCACCGGCGCGCTGATCGTGCTCGACGGCTCGCCCTATCAGGGCAGCCTGTCCGACATCAACCCGGCCGACATCGAGTCGATCTCCGTGTCGAAGGACGCCACGGCCAACTCGCTCTACGGTTCGCGCGCCGCGAACGGCGTGGTTTTCATCACGACCAAGCGCGGCAGCCTGGACAATCCCACGATCAGCGTCGACACGCGATTCGGTATCAACACCCGCGCTGTCCCCGAGTATGACATCATCACCGATCCGGGCGAATACCTCGAGGCGCAGTGGCGCACGATGCGCGACACGAAGTGGGCGTCAAGCCCCGAAGAGGGAGGCGGCGATCTGGCTGCCGCGGCGCTCTATGCCTCGCAGGAGGTGCTGGGGGCACACGGAAATTACAACCCCTACAAATATTTGTCGACCTACCTGATCGACCCTGCGACCGGCAAACTCGACCCGTCGGCCCGGCGCATGTACAGCGAGCGCCTGCAGGACGAACTCTTCAAGACCGGATTCCGCAACGAGACGAACGTTTCGGTCAGCGGCGGGAACGAGAAGTCCGACTATTTCATCTCGCTGGGTTACCTCAAGGACGAATCCTATGTGATCGAATCGGATTTCGAGCGTTACAGCGCTCGTGTGAACGTCAACACCAAGCTCCGCACGTGGATCAAGGTGGGCGCCAACCTCTCCTATGCCCACACGGTGCAGAACAACATTCTGGAGGGCAGCAGCCTCGCTTCGTCGGCGTTCGCCACGGCGCGTTCGTGGGAGCCGGTTTTTCCGGTCTACGCCCGCGATGCCGAGGGGAAAATCAAGTATGACGAAAACGGCGACAAGGTCTACGACCTGGGTACGGGGCAGACCGACGGCACGACGACCCGTCCCGGAACCTCGGGCCAGAACATCATCGCCACGCTGAAGATGGACACGCGCGACATCAAACGCAACAACTTGCAGGGCCGCGCTTACGGGGAGATCTATTTCCTGCGCGACTTCACCTTCACCTCGAGCATGTCGCTGGGCTATCGCGCCTCCGACGAACTGCTGTTCTATAACCCCACGATCGGCGACGGACGCGGTTCCAAGGGCCGGATCAACAAAAAGTCTACGGACGTTTACGATCTGAACCTGATCCAGATGCTCAATTACAAAAAATCCGTCGGACGCCACAATATCAATGCGCTGATCGGGCATGAGTACAACAGCTGGGTGCGCGATTACGCCGAGGTCGAGAAGACGAACATTTACGATCCCAAGAATCCGCAGCTGAACAACGCCGGCGAGATGGGGTCGATCAACGGCTATCAGGACGTGCTGCGCATTCAGGGTTTCTTCGGCAAACTGGAGTACAACTACGACAACCGTTATTATTTCTCGGGCGGTATCCGCCGCGACGGAACCTCGCGTTTCAAATACAATCCCTGGGGCACGTTCTGGTCCGTCGGCGCTTCGTGGCGCATCGGAGCCGAGAAGTTCATGGAGAGTACGCACAGCTGGCTTTCGGAGCTGAAACTCCGCGCCACGTACGGTACGCAGGGTAACGAGGACCTGGCCAACTACTATCCCTATACCGACCAGTATACGGTTACCATTTCCGAAGGCAAGCTGGGTACGGAGATCTATTACTACGGCAATCCCGATCTGACGTGGGAGAAGCAGAGGACGTTCGATCTGGGTCTGGACGTGGGTCTGCTGAACGACCGCATCAACCTGACGATGGACTACTTCATCCGCGTGTCGGACGGTCTGCTCTTCAAGCGTACGAAGGATATTTCGACGGGCCGCGCCTACGACTGGTACAACGTCGGCAAACTGCGCAATTCGGGCTTCGAATTCGACTTGAACGTCAAGCTCATCCAGAAAAAGGACTGGTACTGGGACATGTCGGTCAACGGTTACACCTATGCCAACAAGATGCTCAACCTGCCCGACGAGTACAAAGTCTCGGGCATGCCCAACGGCAACCAGCGCATTTACGAAGGCAAGGACATCTACCGCTGGGAGATGCGGCAGTTCGCAGGTCTGGATGAGAAGGGCAACTCGCTTTGGTACATGGATCAGGATATTCTGGACGACGCCGGCAACGTTGTCGGCGTGGAAAAAGTCACGACCGGCGATGCTACCGAGGCCACGCAGTACCTGCTGGAGAAGAGCGCGCTTCCCGATTTCACGGGCGGCCTGAACACCACGCTGCGTTGGAAGAGCCTCGACCTGACGATTATGACCAACTTCCAGTTCGGCGGCTACGGCTACGATTACGACTTCTCGGCGTTCAGCAGTGCGAATTTCCCGATGAACCGTCTGAAGAACTATGCCGACGCCTGGAATCCGGAGACCGGGAAAGGTTCGGCGCCGATCTGGAACACGAACGACTCGAACATCAACGCTTCGTCGGATCGTTTCCTGATCAGCAAAACCTACTTCAACCTGCGCAACATCACGCTGGGCTACACCTTCCCGGCGAACTGGATGAGCAAGATCGGCATCAAGAGCGTTCGCGTGTACTTCGCCTGCGACAACGTCTTCTTCGCATCGAAGCGCAAGGGCTACGATCCCCGTACGAGCATGGGCGGTCAGGGCGCGACGGTCGCTTTGAACAGCGTGGACGGTACGTATTATTCGCCGATCCGCACCACTTCGGTAGGTCTCAATATTAACTTCTAAGCAGCGACATTGATATGAAAAAAATACTGATATTTTTAATGAGCGCGGCAGTTGCGGTATCCTGCAGCGACGATATCTTCGACGTGGACCCTTCGGGAAAAGTCTCTTCGGAGACCCGTGACGAGGTGGCCAAGGAGGACCCGGACAAGGTGCTTCAGGGTATCGAGGCGTCCATTTACACCCACTATGCCACCTATTACAAGAACGACCTTCAGTGGCTGACCGGTTTCAATGGATTCGAACTTGCGTTCGGCATGGCCGGGCAGGACATGACCCTGCTGCTGCAACACAGCATGAACCTTTACATGTACATCAACGACTACTGGCAGGAGGAGTATACGCCGACTTTCAACGTGTGGAACATGTTCTACATTCCGATCGCCACGGCCAATGAGATTCTCGCGACGGCGACCCTCGACGCTTCCGCCGAGTCGGAGACGATGAAGGCCTACCGCGCCCGTGCGCTGACCTCCCGCGCGTTCGGCTACTACCACCTGATCAACGTGTACCAGTATCCCTACTCGGCGGCGAACAAGGACCTTCCGGGCGTGCCTCTGGCCACCGAGGAGACCCTTGGCCAGAATCTGCCGCGCGCCACGATGGAGCAGGTCTACAAACGCATTACCGACGACCTGGACGAAGCGCTGCGTATTTTCGAGGAGATCGGATACGACGACACCGGTTCCCGGACCGATTTCGACGCCAGCGTGGCCGCCATTCTGCGCGCCCGTGTCGCATTGGTCATGGAGGACTGGGGGAAAGCCGTCTCGTTGGCCGACGATATTCTGGCCAAATACACGCTCGTCTCCAAGGAGAACTACAACAACGGCTTCAACCGTATCGAGAACGTTCCGAGTCTGATCTTCGGCTTCAAGATGACGGCCGACAACTGCCAGACATGGGCTACCTGGTGCTCGCAGATGGACCCTTACATGAGCGGTTATGCGGGTATGTGGGCCGAGCGTCCGATCCACTCCTACCTCTATGCGCGTCTGAATCCGACCGACGTGCGTCGCGGCTGGTGGCTCAACAAGACGGACAATCCGGACCCGGACGCTGCGACGAGCGGTTATGCCTGCCTCCTGCCTTCCAACCTGCCCAATACGCTTGCTTCGGGCGTGAAAGCGCGTTCGGAGTACGTCTCGGTCAAGTTCCGCAGTTACAACGGCGACTGGAACAATACCGATCTGATCTATATGCGCGCCGAAGAGGCCGTCTTCATCAAGGCTGAAGCCGAGGCGCACAGCAACATCGCCGCGGCCAAGAAGACGCTCAAGGATTACGTGACGACCTACCGCGATCCGGGTTATGACATCACGGCCGCTTCGCTCGACGATGTCGTCGAGGAGATCATTCTTCAGAAACGTATCGAGATGTGGATGGAGGGCGCTCTGGAGTGGCTCGACCGCCGGCGTCTGAATATGCCGATTGATCGTCGGGACGATGCCGCGATGACGGCGGCAGGCGTTGCGAACAACCACATTTACAAAGCCATGTGGGAGCAGAACGAATCCGGCATGCGGTTCCAGCTGCCGCGTTCCGTCGTGATTGCCAACCCGGAAATCGGCGAGGCGAACCAGAATAAAACGAATTAAGCGTCTCTGTATCATGCCTGTCAAGTCCGCTGTCCGTTTGGGCAGCGGACTTTTTTCTGATTTCCGGGTCGGTCGTTTTTTGCCGGGCCGGGAAAAATTTACCGACAAAATTGCATGAGGCATTTGCAGTATTAAATTTTTTGCTTATCTTTGCACCACGATAACAGGGAATACCCCGTTTTTCGCGGATGGTGCCATAGCTCAGTTGGTAGAGCAAAGGACTGAAAATCCTTGTGTCCCCGGTTCGATTCCTGGTGGTACCACAAAGAAAATCAACCACTTACAGCAATGTAGGTGGTTTTCTTTTTGTCTTTTCCGTAGCGGTTTTACGGTGGTTTAAGGCTTTGAGTTAAACCGAGAGTTAAACCAAAAATCACTATGGATGCAGGTGTTAACATTCTCTGTTACAAATCAAAAACTCTTGCCAACGGCGCACATCCGCTGATGATTCGTGTCTGTAAAGACGGAAAGAAGAAATACGTTAGTCTTGGTGTGTCTGTTTTACCGCAGTTTTGGGATTTTACGAAGAACCAGCCGAAAAAGAATTGTCCCAACAAGGCATATATCGAAAAGATTATTGCGGACAAGAGTAGCGAGTTTGCCGAGCGCATCATCGAACTGAAAGCAGAGAAGAAAGAATTTACGGCTACAACGCTAACCGAACATCTAACAGACGGCACCCGTGCAAAACGCACCGTTGGCGAGGTGTTTTTATCACAAATCGAGAACTTGAAGCAAACGGGGCGAACGGGCTATGCGCTTTCGCACAGAGAGGTCTACAATTCCTTGTTGAAATTCAACGGACATCTGAATATCTACTTTTCAGAAATTGATACCGTTTGGTTGAAACGCTATGAAACTTGGTTGCGGGGACAAGGTTTTTCAGAAAATACAATAGGTCGCCGATTCCGCACTTTACGGGCTGTCTATAATGTAGCCATTGAGGAAAAGTGTGTGAAAGCGGATTATTACCCGTTCAAATCCTACAAGGTTTCCAAACTGCACCAAGCGACGGCAAAGCGAGCCATAAGTAAGGCGGACATCATGCGGATTATCGAATACCGCAGTAATGATTTCTACAAGCAATTTGCAGTCGATTTGTTTGCGTTCGGTTACTTTATGGGCGGGATTAATTTCGTGGACATAGCCTACCTCAAAACCGATAATATCGTGGATGGACGACTAATCTACACCCGACGCAAAACGCATAAGTTGATTAGGCTACCTTTACAGCTCAAAGCGCAGGAGATTATAGAGCGTTACCGACAAGATGGTGCGCTCTTTTTGTTTCCTATACTTTCTGCATTTCATAAAACCGAGCAACAGCAACGTAACCGCGTTCACAAAGTCATTTCCAAAGTGAACGAGCGACTGAAAGAGGTAGGGAAAGAGTTGGAAATACCTATCGACTTAACGACCTATGTTTCGCGGCATAGTTTCGCCACAGTCTTAAAACGAGAGGGTGTAAGCACGTCGATAATTTGTGAATCATTAGGCCATAGTTCTGAAAAGGTTACCCAAATCTATTTGGATAGTTTCGAGAACTCTCAAATCGACGCGGCGATGCAGAACTTGTTGTGACTGCCGTTATCGAGAAAAGAGGTGCCCGGCTTCGCCGTGGCACCCCTTTTCTCTCTTGCTTGCGTGAGTAAAGCGAGAAAGGTTGCGATTCTTTTTTGTGCTGACGCAACCTCTGTTTTTACCGTTACTCGGCATTTGCTTCACTCTCGGCGGACTTTTCCTTACCGTCGGTCAGCGGTTCTGCGAACATTTGGATTTTCGTGCCGAGGACGCTCTCGACGCCGTACTCCATCACTCGGCGCATTACGGTTTTACCCTCGAATACCACGTGCTCGGCCACGTTTTCGCTCTTTAATCCGTTCTTTCGGCAGTACTCCCCGAAATCCATTAGGTTGGTCAATTTGCGGGCTTCGTTCTTAATGTCGTAACTTGCCCGCTTGGGGTCGCCGTAGGTGCGTTCTGCGGCCTCTTTTAGGCACATCCGCTTTGTTTCGGTGTTCTGCAAGGCCGACGGCAGGTTGTTGAACATCCGCCTTGCGACGGTCAATGCCGACCAAATCGGCGCACTCGGTGCACGACGGCGCGAGGTCGAATTTGTCTGCGGCTCTTTCTGCTCGGTGGCAGGGGCAGTCAGGATGGTTGCGGCAGGAGCCGTTACTTGGTTGGTTGCAGCGACCTCGGCTGCGGGAATGATAGCATTTGCCATATCTTTTAAGTACTCCCTTACGGGAGGGGCTAAAATTATTCTGCATCCCTTGCCCAAGCGTTTGCAGGTCGTCGGGTTTATCCCTTTCGACACTACAAAGATTTGACTTTTCGCACCCCAAACACGGGGAGTGAAATAAAGGGCGTTTTTACTCTCCCTCTGCAAGTTACAGATAAACAGCGGAATAAGTTGCAGGCATGCGCCCTTTGCAGGACTTAATTATTCCTTTTAACGAATCGTCGCTATACAAAAAGCTGTCGTTATAGGTAAATTCATAGAGGTAGCAGATACGCGAAATCAGCAACAGCCGATTCAATGAAACACTCTTATCGGGTTGTTTCGGGCGGTTGTCCCCCAATAAGGTGTTCAGCATATCCCGATACATCTCCACAGTCCGATAAATCCGAAACGACGTACTCGGATAGGTTTCGTCGAAATTACCCGTGTCAATCCCGTAATAGTGAATCTTCCTGCCTTTGCATTCCCGTTCATAGGTTTCCCGCAGCCAGTCCAAAATCCCACGCTTTATAACGGGCAGAACCTCGACTTTCTTTCTGTTCTTTTTAAGGGTTATTTCAATATCATCGTCCGTGAAATCCTCGCCCAACTCTTTGAACAGATTTTGCACCGCCTTATCCAAAGACGCGGGTTTCACAAGGCCGCAGTTCTTAAACGAGGTTTCGACATAATCGTAAATAAAGACCAGCGCAAACCAGAATTTCTCGACATCCAGCCCCAATCCCATAACCGTAGCGATTATATCGTCGTTAGCGAGATAATCCGACTTGGCAAAGGGCATCTTAATCTTCCCCGTACAATAGCGATATTCGAATTGCGGTGTGCGGATTCCATACGTCTGTTCATCACATCCGCAGGCAATATCGACATACTCGCGCAACTCACGGCGCATCGGGTCGAAATCCCAATGCACAATCTTATCGTTTTCATCCATCAGTAAGGATTCATACATACTCTCACGGATGGCATCGACATCCTTTTCATTCATAAAATAGCGTTTTACACCCAAATTTACGGCTTTTTACATGTACATCGCACTTATTTACCATGCAAAAACCGCTATTAGCACTTAAAACACATGTTCGAGAGGAATTTCAGAACAGCCGCACCATGTACCGAACCGCTAATAGTACTGAATTGCATGACACGAAAGGTGTTTTAGAACAACAGACTATGTAAAATACCCGCTAATACTACATTTTGCACATTAATTTCCCCGTCGAACACACTCCGCCACCCCGTAAACAGCCCTATAATGCCATCTAAGACATAGATAAAAATGTTCGGATTAATTGCTGTCCGCCCTTTGTTCCCAATAAAAAAGGTGCTATCTTTATAATACGAAAAAGGAATAGTCCTAATGTCGAGTCCGTCCATAATCGGGAGGTGTTTTTCAGCACCTCTTTTTCTTGTTTCCGAGTGTAATATTTTTTGATTCCGAAATGGACTATCTCTTTAATAATAACATTACAAGATTAAAAATAATTACAGATTTTATTTTACTAAAAACGAATTACTTATGCAAAACTGAACCATCGACGCACCCAAAGGTGCAAACTTACTTCGGGACTTTATGACCGAAATTCCCGTGAATTGTCTTTTTAACAAGAAAAAGACGGGGTGCGGGGCTACCGAACTGGCTATCCGCAATTCCATTCCCACCCTTATCGCCATGCCTTACGTGGCATTGGTGAAGAACAAGACCGTCTGCCGCACCGACGATATAGAGGTGCTGGGCGTTTACGAAGACATTACCGAGTGGGACATCACGCAATTCGCCCGTACCCATTCCCCCTTAAAGATAGCCACGACTTACGATTCCCTGCCGCGTGTCGTTTCCGCTTTACAGAGCATCGGGATAGACCCTTACAAAGAGCTGTTCCTGCTGGTGGACGAGTGGCACGTACTGTTCAACTCCTATTCGTTCCGACATAATGCCATTAAGAATTTACTTGCAGAAGCCGCTAAATTCGATAAGGCAACATATATGACGGCGACGCCCATAGAACGGGAATACATGTTGGAGGAACTGCGACACCTGCCGACCTGCGAAATCGACTGACCCGACCTTACGGAGGTTAAGGTGCGTTCGCGGCAGACCAACAAACCCGATAAATACATCGTGTCGGAGTGCGCCAAAGTCCTGCGCGACGAATTGCCCTACAACCTGCATATCTTCGTCAACAGCGTGGAATTTATCGCAAAGGTCATCGACACACTCAAACTCGCTCCCGAAGCCGTTAAGGTAGTCTGTTCCACGAGCGGGGAGAGCAGGCAGGAAAACCAGCGCAAATTAGGCAATGCCTATCCCATCGGCCAGCCCTCCGACCCTGCGAAGAAGATAAACTTTTACACCTCGACCTGCTTCGAGGGGTGCGACATCTTCGACCCCGACGGCGTTACATTCATCGTCAGCGACGGACGAAAGGCGCACACGCTGTTGGATATTTCCACGCTCTTCACGCAGATATGCGGACGCATCCGAGATTCCCGTTACAAGGCGCAAATCGTGCACGTCTATTCTACGACCAAATACAGCAAGACCGTAACGCTCGACGAGTTTGTTGCGGCTACCCAGCGGACGCTTGCAGACGCCGAAAGCTATGCCGCCGAGATAAACTCGTTGAGTGAAGCTACACGGGTTAAAACCTTGTCGAAGATTCCCTACATCAACGAACAATATGTGCGGATAGTCGATAACCGCCTTGTCGTGGAAAAGAACCTCGCCAATATGGACATCGTGAATTTCAAAATCAGCCGACATATTTACGCAACCTATGTAAACCTTACCGACGAACTGCAACGAAACGGCTACAAGGTAACGGTGCAGACATACAGCAAGGTCGTGGAACACCTTGCGGCGAACCCCTCGGCGCGGACTACTTTTCAAGAGTTGTTCGACGAATACTGCCGACTGAAAACAATGACCGAGCAATTTTTCGTGGTAGAAAGTCCTGCCGAACTATGCGCCGTGATAGAACAGCGGCATCCGCTGGTGAAGCAGGCTTACGACGAGTTGGGAACGGCCAAAGTGCAGGCGTTGAAATACCATGTCGGCAACATCCGCCGCGAGTTGGTAAAGGGACTTTCAATCGGCGACGACTATAAAATCGTGAAGATGATAAACGCCGCATTTCAGAAGCAGACAGCAATTCCCAAAAACAAGGCCAAAGAACGCTTGCAGGAGATTTACGACACGCTGGGTTTGCAACGAAAAGCCAAAGCGACAGACCTTGCGCAATGATACGAGATTAAGGACGCACCGACACGAATAGAGGGTAAACCGACCGCGTGTGTGACAATTATCAGGGACAGAATGATTGCGAAATAGGGCATTTATTGGGTAGCGAATGGAATCGTCTACTTTCAATCAAACTAATTCAGTCTAAACAGGAAAGAATTGGCTGACTTTTCAAAAATAGCTCTATTTTTTACTCATTTTCTACATCATAACAAATAAAACTTTACAATATTTTATAAGAACCAAAAAAGATATAACTTTGTGAATCATTTGTAGAGTTATATAAAATGGAAGAAAAAAGAACAGTGACCTCAATATTGGATAGCTCTTTTATGAAATGGGTTGCTTTTATTTTTGCGACTATTGGAGTGGTGTGGATATTTTATGATAATTTCGTAAAAAAGAATTGTGCTAATTTTGAGTACGAAATCTTATCTGAAACAAGCATATTTAATAATCAAGAGGATATTTCACTATTGCGCATTTTTATTGATAGTCTTGATGTTCAAAAAAGCCATGCAAATATTAGTTTCTTTACGATTAAAATAACGAATAATGGAGATAAGCACATTTCCACAGAATCATATGATAGTGGTAATTTTGGACTGAATCTCCACAATGGGTTTGTAATTGAACCGCCTGTTCTTATTTCTGCATCAACAGAATATTTACAACGAAAGATTAATCCCGATTTACTAAAGTTAAGAGATAGTGCATTTATTGAAATTCCTAGGACTTCTTTAGATATAGATGACTATTATATAATCAAATTTGGGATGCTTCATCATAATGACTCAATTCCAGGCTTTGATAGTGAAGGAAAAATTGTAGGACAGAAAAAGATAAATATAAAAAATATTACTAAAATTGCCCCTAGTTTATCTCATCAAGCTGTTTCAGGTAGATGGAATGTGCAAATTATTAGATTCCTATTCTATGGTTTATTGTTTTTTGTATTGTTTATTTGTCTCCTATGGATTTTCGTAGAAGCGATTCCTAATTATAAAGCCAATAAAAAAAGAGCCACAGTTCTAAAAGACATTTTAGGCTCAACCCAAATTGATTTTATAGTTAGGGAAGATTATATTGCACATGGAGCTGAGCGAATATTACAAATACATAACACATTGAAATATAACGATAAAGAACTAACAAAAAAATACAATAAATCTTTAAGTTACATAACATCGAAAAATTCTGTAGCGCTAAACAACAAAGGCCAGCGAAAGTGGCACGAGCTACGGATGTCTGAATTCAATAATTTAATCGATAAGAAATATATTATCCAACAACCTGATAATACATTTATTGTTGACAAACGACGTAAAGCCTCGGTTGATTATTTATATAATTTATTACAGAAAAACGGACTATTACAAGGCTTTCCAGGTACAGATATTACGACACTAGTTAATTGTCAGTAAAATAATTAGATTAAAGTGAAGAGGGGTTTTAAGCTCCTCTTCACTTATTTAAGCCAACACTCCCTATTTTTCACCCCTCCCCCTTTTCAGATGGAAACCCGAATTTTCATCCCTCCCATTTAATAGGAAGCCACCTAAAACAGACCACCCCCTATTTATGCCCGAAACCATATAACAGCATAAAATTATCGGAATTATATAGAATCGGAAAGCTATTCTTACATGGAGATATGCCGCCCTGTTTAGTTGATTATGAATGGAGTTATCTTTTTACAAGTAATGGGGAATAACTCTAAACTTTACAGACCATGAAAACATTAAATGAAAGGGCGACAGATATTCTGCAAGCCTTGTTAGCCGTGCGGGCTTACAGAATCGACCACGGAAACGGAGTTTACACACGCTTACGTGCCGCAATGATTGGGCGCAATGGAAAGTACAACCTTATTTCGCTGGTAGAATACTACGAAGCTAAAGGTAAACTTGCGCAGAATACAGAAATGAATTTTGCATTTGACACAAGTACAAAACAGTTTATCCCGTACTATTACTGCAACAAAACTCTCCGCATTGAATCGCATAGTGCGTACCCGACAGAAAACGGAATGGAGAATTGCGCCGAGGAACGACAGGCTGACCACACAAATTTTGCAAACCGATGGCTAATACGCATGAACTCGCAACAACCGATTATATGAATGCGCAACGAATAGTACAGAATTGTGTTTTGAAGAATCAAAGCACGGTTATCGAGGAAATGATACGGGCAAACCTTATTTCCGAAGAATATCTTTATCCGTTCGCGGATGATGTCATGGAATGGTGGCTGATTGATTCTTGGCTGGCAGAACGACTGAAAGCGCAAGGCGAGGTTATCATCGAGGAATACGGTTGCTACTGGTGGGGCAGACAATCCAGCGGGCAGGCGATTTACATGGACGGCGTAATACAAGAAATCTGCGGGAACAATTAACCCAACTTACAACTAACAAAGTTTCGATTCCATAGCGTAATCTATTGGATAGAAACTTTGTTTTCAAGAACTTTGCAACAAAATTTAACGGCAACACCCCAACGGAGAGCATTGTAATTCAAAAACATTTTCTAACTTTGCATTGTCACCGAATAGGTGGCAGACATATTGATTAGTGAAAGTGTTTCGCTATATTCCTCGTCAGAAATCTGGAAAATTTCACGTAAACAGGAATAAGCATTACAAACGCTCTTCACCTTGTGTAGATTATATCCTTTCGATATATCTGCCCAAGTGTGGGGTGTTGCTTATTTGTTTACGGGCATTCCAGAGCCTCTGACGAAATAGGTGAACAACTCCACACTTTCTTTTTGCATATAACCCACCGCAGCAGGAGTTGATACGGTAAGATTTGAAACACTTGTTTAACTTAAATAAATCTTACTATGAAAAAATTATTTTTATTTGTGCTTACTGCAATGATGATTTGCGGATGCTCCAAGAACGAAAACCCTGCACCTCCTGAAGAGGATATATTTTCCGTCGATATAACATCGCTGGAATTTAGCGGGCGGGGAGGCACACAATACATTTCCTTTGAAAGCACCCAAGATTGGACACTTTCGGGTGGCGCTTCTTGGTGTGAACCGTCGCAGAAAAGCGGAAGCGGCACAGACCGATATTTTTCTGTCGATTTTTCTGCAACAAGCAATACGACAACTGATAACCGCTCAACTGCATTCACGCTCAAAAGCGGAGAACAATCGGTAGAAATACAAATAACACAGGGATTTGTTCCGACCGTCATTGTGTCCGAAGCGGGAACATTACAACAAATCTTAACAGAACAAAATCTATTGGAAACGACGGAATTGAAAATTAACGGCAAGCCCGATGAAACGGATTTCAAATTTCTCAAATCCGTGCTGACATTGAACTATTTGGATATTTCGGACGTAAATTTGGAAGAGTTGCCTGAAAGAGCCTTTGCAAATTCCCTTATTTCCCATGTTATATTACCGCGTTCTTTGAAAGTAATCGGCAATGAAATGTTCTATATGGCAGAAACGAGAACCGTACAAATGTTTGACGAAGTAGTTGCCATAGGCGACAAGGCATTTTATATGAGCGAAATTCATTCGGATTTTCATTTTTCATCCAAATTACAAACTATCGGTAAAGAGGCGTTTTATCATTGTTCGGGCTTATATTCTCTAAAATTTCCTGCATCACTTGAAACTATTGGGGAAAGTGCATTTGCGAATTTGACATATTCCGTCACGAGTTACCCATCTCTTGATTACATATTTTTTGAAAAAGGGTCGAAATTGAAAACGGTCGGAGATGAAGCTTTTTATCGCGCTTTAGACCGTGATGGGATTATTTATATGCAACATTGTACTCAAGTTGAAACGCTTGGATACAATACATTCAAAGAAGATATTGCTTCTGCATTCTATTTTGGGACAAAAACACCGCCCCAAGGAGGATTCCCCTTTAAAAAAGGCGACTACGTCAATGCTTGGACTGTTAAAATATATGTCCCGAAATTATATGTAGATGCATATCAGAAACTTTGGAGCAATTATTCTTGGGACGTGCAAGGTAGCTTTATGGCGTTAGAAGATAATATGCCCGAAGACAAATGATACTGCTATGAAGCAAAATAGGATAAATAAAGCCCAATGGCGAGAATTGATTGCAAATTACATTTCTTACTGCAACAACAGAGGAAATTTAGGATTGTTGGTCAAAACGGATAATCTACGACATGTTTCAAATGCAATTTGGGATGAGTGGAGCCGCATTATATCAACAAATTGCAATCGCCTTTCCCAATCGGCCGATTTTAACGAATTGTACGAACGCATAGAGGATTTGAAAATTCGGGGAATAGGAGCACAATCCATGATTGAAACAGCCCGACAAATCGCTTATAAATACGATATTCCATTGGATGATTCCTGCTGGAGAGTGGTAGTGCGAAAATCCCCTATTATCAAATTACTTGGTGTTCCTGCAAGAGATATTAAAAGTTACTTTGCCCGATTATCTTCTGATTTCGGACAATTAACCTCACAGCAAAAAATAGATTTTATTATTGCCTACCAAGATAAAATTAGGCGTCTGCTAAAGAAATAAGATACACCACCTATCGAGTGACAGACTTTGTGAAAAGGTTAATCTATAAGACCCTTTTGCAGAGTTTGTCACTCTCTTATTTTGTTTATTCCACTAATAATCTTATCTTTATAAAGATAAATAACGATTAAATTTTAGCTAAAATGAACAGATACAAACAACCGAAAACAGAATGAAAGACCGACGCATGAGAGGATAAACAGATAATCCAAAAGGCGGTTAAATGGAGCCAAGCAGAGGGAATAGTCCTGCTTGTAGGAAAACCCAAAGACGAAATATTTCCCGAAACATTTATCTACTTGTTTGCCCCTAATATGGCAGACATAACAAAGCCCGTCGAAATTATCCTTACAAAGAACCGACAATACATATTCGGATGAAAATGCGAGCTCGAAGATATGGACGGGATAATCGGCACAATGACGGCTAACGAGGCACAAATCGAGGGAACGGGCGAAAAGGTGAATTTGTTCGACTACCACGTGAAAGCCGATACAATCCTATTCCAATACACCACACCCGACGGACGGGACGAGATGGTGAAATTCCCGTTAGCTGGATTCTGCGAAAACTATCTGATGCAATTTGCAAAATAATTCGGTGGAGTTGAATTGCATCGTATCTATAAAGGTTAAGGAGAAAGGGCCGAAAAAATGCGGCGTTTTCCTTTGACTACAATAATACTAATTCATTCAATTACTAATAATCTCGATTAAATCAAGAGTTAAACCGTCAGTTAAACCGCGACGAAAAGACAGAAACAAGGGGCGAACGGGCTATGCGTAAATCACTGAATAGCATCTATATTCAGACGGGATGGTGCCATAGCTCAGTTGGTAGAGCAAAGGACTGAAAATCCTTGTGTCCCCGGTTCGATTCCTGGTGGTACCACTTAAAAATCAGAGAGTTGCAGAAATGTGACTCTCTTTCTTTTTGGTGTAAAACGGGCGAAAAGCAGGGTTTGTTTTACCCAGTGTTTTACCCATGAGCACAACTATCGAGGTGGTATGCTTCAAATACAAGCCTCTCAAAAACAATGAATTTCCTTTAAGAATACGCATTACAAAAGACCGCAAGACCAAGTATATCAGCCTTGGAGTGTCTGTTGCACCTCAGTATTGGGATTTTGATAGAAATCAGCCCACATTGGATTGCCCTGACAGGGAATATTTGGAGAAACTGATTGCCAATAAATTATGTGAGTGTAAAGGCAAGGTTGTGGAATTGAAATCCGAGAATAGGGAATTTACCGCAACAACCCTTAAAGAACAAATCTCCAAACCTGTGAAGGCCGTGACTGTCGGAGAACTCTTTGGACAGATCATCCGGGAGTTGCAGGATGAACGCAGGACAGGTTATGCTACCTCTGTGGAGCAAGTTTATCGGTCGTTGCTCAAATTCAATAAGCACCTGAGTGTCTATTTTTCTGACATCGACCATTTGTGGCTGAAACGCTATGAATTGTGGCTCCGCAGGCAGGGTAGAGCTGAGAATACCATAGGTGTCCGGTTCAGAACCCTGAGAATGGTCTTTAATCAGGCCATAGAGCGTGGATATGCCAAGATGGAGCAGTACCCATTCAAGAGTTACAAAGTGGGTAAATTGCACGCAGAAACTCCAAAACGTGCCATATCCAAGACAGAGGTGAAAGCCGTTATGGATTTCCCATGTGAGGGGCGGGATTTTTATACCCGGTTTGCCATTGACCTTTTCAGTTTCTCCTATTTGATGGGCGGTATTAATTTCGCAGACATGGCTAATCTCACTCGGCAGAACATTGTGGATGGCAGATTGGTTTACAGGCGGCAGAAAACCGGGAAATTGTTGAATCTGCCTATTCACAGCCGGGCTATGGAGATTATTGAAAGTTATGCTTCCGGGAACATCTACCTGTTCCCTATCTATTCAAAGGAACATAAAACGATCCAACAAAAATTAAACAGGCATCACAAGGTCATTACCAAGGTAAACCGGGCTTTGGCCGAGATAGGCAGGGAGTTGAAAATACCGATTAAACTCACAACCTATGTAGCTCGGCATAGCTATGCCACGGTGCTGAAAAGGGCTGGTGTTCCTACCTCTATTATTTCTGAATCTCTCGGGCACAGTTCTGAGCGAGTGACCCAAATTTATCTGGACAGTTTCGAAAATGAACGGATGAATGAAGCGATGCAACATCTTATATAAAGTTAAGGGGAATAGTAAGTTTTCCCCTTGGCTTTTATTATATTTACTGATGATCATTTAATTTTTTATATCAAATGGAGGATGAAATGTATACAGGGCCATGGGGGCGGGTTAGGAAAATATGGATGGAGGATGGGGAGACACGAGTTTCAGTTCCTAAATGGATTGTTCATGTTCTTTTGGACAGTTTGGATAAAGAATTCATATTGAATACCCTGCTCGATGAGAAAAAGATAGAAATTATCGCTTCTACGATGAATGAGTGCTTGGAACAAATTATTGAGCGATTGGAAGCCTTTGGGAAATATAACTCTGCATCAAAACACAAAGTGGCCTTATCTCTGCTTCGGCAATATAAATCCACTCCTATTCGATTGGATGAGATAGATACGCAATTCCTAAATGATTTTGAACTATTTCTAAGAAATAGGGGCAATCGAAATAATAGCATAGCTACTAAATTCAGTATCTTAAAAGCCACTTATAACAGGGCTGTTGAAGAGGGTAGATTCTGTCCTAAATCCAATCCATTCATCAAATTCAAGGTAGGCAAATTGTGGACCTCCACCCATAAACGGGCTATTGCCAAACAACACATTATCCTCATAGAAAACTACTCCCCACAATGCACTAACACAGAATACATCCTATTGGCCCGTGATATTTTTCTTTTCAGCTACTATACTGCCGGAATCAATTTCGGTGACATGGCACGGCTGAAACAGGAAAATATTGCAGGCGGGAGGCTCTATTACACGCGGCATAAAACCGGGAAATTACTCTCTTACAAATTGATGCCTAAAGCATTGGAGATAATACAACGATACCAGAATCCAACGTCTGAATATCTATTTCCAATCCTTAACAGCAGTCACAAAACAGAGTTGCAGAAATTCAACCGGATTCACAAAGCCCTTGCTAAAACCAACAAGGCCCTGAAACAAATCGGCGAGGAGTTGAAAATCCCAAATAAACTGACCACTTATGTAGCAAGGCACAGTTATGCGACAGTCCTCAGAAGAGCTGGGGTTGCAACCTCTATTATCAGCAGCTCTTTGGGACACAGTTCTGAAAAAGTCACCCAAATTTATCTGGATAGTTTTGAAAATAAACAGATTGACGAGGCAATGCAACATCTTGTATAAAGTTAAGGGGAACGGTAATATTCCCCTTAACTTTTGCTATATTTGCTCAGATAGATAAGTTTTGTATTAAAATGTTAAGTGAGCAGATATGATTGATTTGGAAGATCTGGATGATATCGCAGCAGAGGTTGCAGATATTATGGGAAATGGGAATTTAGACCTTTCCAATTTGAATTTTTCTGTTTTACAGGAGTTTCCTGATGAGGCCGCACCAGTAAAGGAGGAGAAGACGATTTTAGTGGCAACACCTCAACTTTCTGCACCGACAGTAACGACCAAGCAGTCTGTTCCTAATACTTATAAAGACCTGCATGATTCAGCGGATGGGTGGATATCATCCGCTGAAGACAAGGAGGCTCTTATGGATCACGAGATAAATCAGCTATCGGACCTTTCCCTGGAGATCGGCTTCCCAGGCAATGTGGATGAAATAATGAATGCCCTTGAACAGGGAACACCTGTCCCCATTCCTGTTGGAAGCAATAGTGTACAATTGAAGCTATCTTTTTATATGGATAAGATGCCTCACGGTATAGTGGATAAGCAGGTAGCAGGCATTGGAGCAACTTCATTGGAAATTGATTCAAAAAGAAATTCCATCATTGTATTTCCGACCAAGATTCTGGCCTACAACAAATGGCAGCGGAATAAGACCAAACTTCTTTATGTCGGAGGAAAAATCAATGACGAGAGAGATACGACGAGCATAAAAGAAATCCAAAGTTATCTGTCCGACGATAAAGTAGTATACAAGAAATTCCTTGTAGTGGCTGACAGTCTATACAAACTATTGCAGATCATCGGAAAAGAGCACTATAAGGATTATTTTCTGATGATTGACGAGGTGGACATGATTCAGTCGGAGAGTAATTACAGGCCCAGTTTGGAATCTCTTATAGACCATTACTTTGAATTTCCACCCAAGAACAGATGCCTTGTAACCGCAACTATGAGGGAGTTTTCCAATCCTCAGTTGCAACAGGAATGCAAGTTCAACTTATCATGGAAAGATGCACCCAAACGCAAGATACAACTCTATTACACGGATAATCTGGATGCGCTGACATCACAGCAGATACAATTTTTACCTCCGACTGAAAAGATAGTGATTGCCTACAATTCTATCCGGCATTGCAGGAATATCATCAAACTGCTGCCCGATGAACACCTAAAGGATTGTGCTATTCTGTGTAGTGATTCATCTGTAGAGGAAGCCGGGACATATTATGCGGAATTGGCCGAAGGGAACAAGCTGCCTAAAAGAATCAATTTCATCACAAGCTGCTATTTTGCAGGAGTGGACATTGAGGACTACTATCACCTTATTACGGTTTCCAACGCCCGACAGAACTATTAGATGCTTTCCCCGGATAAATTGACGCAGATACATGGAAGATGCAGATTCTCGAATGGGATATTGAGCGACACCATCATTTACAACACCCGTGAAAAGTGGCGACAGAATGCAGATGGAGATTACCAAGCCACCCTGCTCAAACAGGCTGACGCTCTTCTTCACCTACAAAAATCAGCCTCCGAGTTAGCAGAACAAGATAAAGATTTACTGGACTTATTCGAGATAGTTAAAACTGCAATCCGGGAGAAAGGAGCGATTTCTATTTCTGGAGAGAGACCTATCCAGTTAACTCGCAGAGACTATTTCAGCAAGGATGTGGTTGCATATATGAATATTGACTACCTTGTAGAACGTCAGAAGCTGAGTAATACCATCTATGATTCGATCGCTCACTTGCAACTGGCTTTGGAAGCGCAAGGGCACAAGGTAACATTCGAGAATAGATATGGAACATTCCCCCTGTCCGAGCAACAGAAAAAGATAGAACAAGTAAACAAGGAAGAATTACAAGTAACTGTTGACAGGCGACTTGCTGAAATAATTGATGAGGTACGAGAGATCACTAAATCTCGACACCTGACAGCAGGAGAAAAACAAACCTTTCAATCCCGTAAAGGGTGCTCGGCATTTGTGAACAGATTCTATTCTCTTCAAAAATATGTAGATGCAAACACCCTTATTGACCATCTATGGGAAATTCGCCATAGCGATAAGAGAGCCTATAAAAACCTCCAAAATGCCGCTGTATTCTGGGCCCTGGATGATAAGCACCCATTCAAACGGGATTTACTCAGGGTATTCAAGATCGGCAGAAAATATAAAGCCTCGGAAATACAAGAGCTGACTGCTCCAATAGTAAAATACCATCTTCACAAGACTATCAAACAGCGTGCATCAGTAAGCCTGTTGAAAGCTCTATTCTTGGTAGAGAGACCTAAAATTTACCTTATAAAGGGAAAAAATCCAATGGGATTCAAAAAGCACGGCCCGCTGAGAATCCCAAAAACCGAGGAAAATCTACTGAAATATTTCTTACTATAAATCTCTGATTTACAGAAAAATAACCGCCAAAATATTTGCAAAATACAAAAATTTTACTTATCTTTGTCTTGTCTTTCAGGAGGTTAGGCCCTCCAAGAATCCAATTTAAGTATCATTTTTAAGTGTGTTCGCATTTTATGCGAATCTATATTACCTACCTTCTTTATATCTCTAATAATAGATAGTAAGTAACCCGTTGGTTGAATTAAAAAGTTAGTAAAATGACAAATGAAAGGTTGTGC